>CAYWXT010000050.1:0-27522 GCA_964462125.1 uncultured Pirellulaceae bacterium
AGAACCTATCCGGTAACCCACTCACGTCATAAGTCCATATTTGAAAGGGGGTTGGTCGCCTGTTGGTGCAAGCCGCCTGAGCATACGTCCGATCGAGGCAACGTGGATCATTGCCTCACTTGATTCGGTTCGATGTTCGTAGTCGCGACTGAGTCGCCGCCAACGACCGAGCCAGCTGAAAGTTCTTTCAACCACCCAACGCTTGGGAAGTAGTACGAACCCCTTCGCTCCCTTGGGACGACGGATGACTTCAAGCCTCCACGTCAGGTTCTTTTGACGATCAAGCCAAGAGTTCAACGCGTGATTGTGATACTTCGAATCCGCCCAGATCACCTCCAGCCGTGGTTGCCGAGACTGCGAAAGCTGCTTCATCACTGGCCGGGCCGCGTAGGCGTCATCGATCGACGCGATTGTCACCGTGACGGCAAGAAGCAACCCGAGCGAATCGACCGCAATGTTTCGCTTTCGCCCCGTAATTTTCTTGCCGCCATCGTATCCGCGGCTTCCACTACGCTCGCTTGTCTTGACGGTTTGACTGTCGATGCTGGCGGCGCTGGGCTCCAGTTCTTCGCTTGGTGCTTCGAGCATGCGGATCGCTCCGACAAGCCGGTCGTTGATCTTTCGCAGCGTGCCGTCATCCCGCCACTTGGCGAAGTAATCGTACACGGTGCTTTTGGGCAGAAGGTCGTGAGGAAGCATGTCCCACTGGCACCCGCTTCGGCACTGATAGAAAATCGTGTTGAGCACTTCGCGCATGTCGACGCTTCGAGGGCGACCGCCTTTGCGGCTCTTACGAGGTTCGGGGATCAATTCACTGACGATTTCCCACTGTTGATCGGTCAAGTCGCTGGGGTACCGTTTTCGTTCGCTGCTGGCCATCGCACACTCCGTTGCTTCGAGGAACGTAAAGTCTGACGATTATTGGCCTTTCAGCAAACAGCAGTTTCCGGATAGGTTCTCATCGTTCCGCTGACCAACGCCAATATCTTGGACGATCGGACTTACGGAGCGGAGGCAAGCTCCCGGTGGCAGATCCAGTCGCGATGGCACGTGATGGGCAGCTATTCGTGGATCAAATCGACGACGGGTCCCAAAAACATTCTGTTCGCACAATCGGCATGGACGTTCAATCCCGCCTGGGAACTCGATTTCAACCTTCGCTACGTCGATAGCGTCCCAGCCCTCGACGTTCCCAGCTACATAACCAGCGACGTACGACTTGCATGGACGCCTCGGACACGGCTTGAGCTAGCCGTCGTGGGACAGAACCTGTTCGATCGTAATCACCTCCAGTTTCGAGACGCTTTCAATACGGTAGAGGCTACCGAAGTACGCCGCGGCGTATACGGTACGTTTACGTGGTGGTTCTAAGTGATTATGCACATTATACCGGTTGCGACATCCAATTTCTGATATCGGCACCACTCATCCCGGCATACGCTATACAGAATTGAGGAAAATCCGTGCCGTGACGCAGAGACATTCCATCGCCGCACCGCCGCGCATCAAGCAAACTCGTGCCCGCAATCGACTGCGCATTCGCGCGACGTGCTGGTGCGCGCTCATTCTGTTGATCATCAACTGCTGCAATCCGATGGCCTCCAACGGGCAGTCGCCAGAGGTGATCGACCGTGAGTACCCATTGAAGGCGGCGTATCTCTACAATTTCGCTGCGTACATAGAGTGGCCGGATGCTGGGTTCGACGATCCGAAGGCACCGCTGGTCATCGGCGTGCTGGGGAAAGCCCCCTTCGGAGAGGTGCTCGATCAACTGACGCAACGGAAGGTCGGAAACCGAAGAGTCGCGATTCGACGCCTCAGCGTGACGGACGCCGTCGACGAGTGCCACATTCTATTCGTGGCCGCATCCGTATCAGGCGACCAACGGCAGCGAGTCCTTACAAACACTCGGAATCGCCCGATCTTGCGCGTCGGCGAAGTACCGAGCTTCATAGAGGACGGAGGCGACATTGGCTTCTTTGTGCAGCGAAATAAATTGCGTTTCAAAATCAGCATCCACGCCGTTCGGCAACAGAAATTAAACATCAGCTCAAAGTTACTCAGGGTTGCCGCCATCGTTGACACCGAGCATGAGCGCCGAACCGACACTCCCGGACATACGCCCTGACGCCATGCGATTACCAACCCATTTTTCAATCAAAACAAAGCTCAATCTACTAGCGATCTCGGCGGCGAGTATCGCGCTATTGTTTTCGTCCGCAGCGTTCTTCTATACCGATGTCCAGCGCATTCGGTCGTCGACGGTAACCCAGCTGTCGGCATTGGCAAGCGTCGTTGGAGCCAACAGCACGGCTGCCCTGCAATTCGACGATTCGCTCTCGGCGGCTGAGATGCTCGAGTCGCTTCAGCAGCAGCCGGCCGTAGAAATGGCCGTTTTGTATGACGAAAATGACGACGTCTTTGCGACCTTCTCCCGATCGAACGCCGCGGTGGAGGCTTCTTCAAAACCACCCCCGTCCGGTGCGCAGTTCACCGAAGATGGCCATCTTGCGCTAGCCCAGCCGATCATTCATGACAGCCGCACGGTCGGAACAATCTATGTCCATTCAAGCTTGGAAGAGGTAAATGAGCAGTTTCTTCGACACGCCGTAATTGTAGCGGTGATCTTCGTTGTCGCACTTGCGGTCACCGCGATGATATCGTCATATTTGCAACGAATCATTTCGCGACCCGTCCTTGAACTTGCTGACACAGCCAGGCGGGTCTCAACGACACGGGATTTTTCACTCCGCGTGGTCAAACACTTCGATGATGAGCTGGGCGTGCTCTTTGATCAGTTCAACTCGATGCTTAGCGAAATTCAGCTGGGGGAGTCGGAACTGCAGAACGCGCGTGATGAACTGGAACGCCGCGTCGAGGAACGCACGGCGCAATTGACGCGGTCGAATGAGGAGCTGAGCCGAGAAGTAACAGAGCGTATCCGCGCGGAAACGGAACTGGAGGAGACGCATCACCAATTGATGGCTACCGCACGTCGGGCAGGGATGGCGGAGATTGCGACGGGCGTGCTACACAATGTCGGGAATGTCCTGAACGGCATCAATGTTTCAGCAACGCTGATGGTCGAGCGGCTCCGCCAGTCGAAGATCGACCAATTGGGGAGAGCCGTCAATTTGCTCGAAGAGCATGACGATGATCTTGGTCAATTTTTAAGCTCTGACAGCAAAGGCCAACAAGTTCCCCAATTTCTTAGAATTGTTACAGACCATCTTTTGGAGGAACAGCGTGAAATCACGGAGGAAGCGAACACGCTAGCCACAAAGGTCGACCATGTGAAGGCGATCATCGCAACCCAGCAAACGTATGCTGGCGCCACAGGAGTTATACAAACGTTCGACATCGCCGACGTTTTGGAGGAATCCATCAAGCTTCAAGCAGCTTCCTTCGAACGGCACCGAATCACAATTCGTCGTGAGTTCACAAAGCTGCCGCCGATTCTGGCGGACAAGGAAAGGCTTTTGCAGATATTTGTAAACCTGGTGAAAAATGCGAAAGAGGCGATGCAGGATGCTCACACGGAAAACACACTTACGTTTCGGACTTTATTAGTAGATGAGAACGTGCGTGCGGAGATATCGGATACCGGTGTGGGAATCGCGGAGGAAAATATAACTCGCGTCTTTTCTCATGGTTTTACAACCAAAGCTAGTGGACATGGGTTCGGATTGCATAGCTGTGCCAACGCAGCTCAAGCGATGGGCGGCTCGCTTTCTGTAATTAGCGATGGTCCTGGAATGGGATCGACTTTTGTACTTGTGCTTCCTCTAAAAACTCCTTGCAAAAAGATGATGGTATGAGCGACACGCGACGCATTTTGATCATTGACGATCAGGAACATATTCACCACGACTATCGAAAAGTGCTCGAACACGTCGATTCAACGTCGAAGGTGGATTTGGCTGCAGCTGCGATTTTTGATGATGAACCCACCGTCGCTGCAGCATTCCCAAGATTCGAATTGAACTCGGCTTACCAGGGTGACGAGGGGCTTGCGCAGGTCCTGCGTGCTCAGCAAGAGGGGCGGCCGTACGCCCTGGCGTTCGTCGATATTCGAATGCCACCCGGATGGGACGGCGTGGAAACCGTGCAGCGGATCTGGGAAGTCGATCCGGAAATCTTGATCGTTCTTTGCTCAGCCTATTCGGACTATTCTTGGGACCAGATGTCAACACAGCTCGGACGGACAGATCAATTTTTGGTACTCAGGAAGCCGTTTGACAATATCGAAGTCCGCCAGTGCGCCATGGCGATGTCGGAACGGTGGCTGCTGGCACGCAGAGACCCGCTGACAGGACTGCTGAACCGACGTGCGTTCAATGAGCATATGCAGCGAGCTGACGCCTCCACCGCCAATGAGACCTCGCTCGCATGTTTGATGATCGACATTGATCATTTTAAGCGGACGAACGATATGTTGGGCCATCAAGCGGGAGATGAGGTGCTTCGGCAACTGGGTGAGATTTTGAAAGGTTGTTTCCGTCAAAGCGACGTTGTCTGTCGCTACGGAGGAGAAGAAATCGCCGTTCTCTTGCCGGACATGGCGGAAGCAGAGGCAGCCGAGCTCGCGGATCGAATACGTCTGCAAATCGCGGACGCCTCTGGGGGAATTGTTGGTGCCTTACATACGATCTCGGTCAGCATCGGTGTGTCTGCGATTCGCAGTGGGGGCAAATCCGAAATGTTGATCAATCAGGCTGATCAAGCTCTGCGGGTTGCGAAGCAGACCGGACGCAACCGCGTCGTCCGATTCTCAACCATGGCCGCCGTTGCCGCTGCTTCCCAGGAGCTGGAGTTTTATCGATTCTGGGAGGATGTGCCAGCGGAGCGTGTTATGACAGAACCGGTCCCCTGCATGAATGAGCGCGATTCGATCGACACAGCAGTGCAGTGCCTTTTGCGATGGAGGCTTGAATCGGCGCCTGTGGTCGACAGCGAGGGTACGCTCGTGGGGATCATTTCCGAAGGACAAGTGCTGGAACTGATGCTCGCTCCCGATGGCTGGAGTCGTTCCATTGCGTCTGTGATGGAACGCAATGTCGTCTGCTACGATAAAGAAACACCGATACAGACAATTCTGGACTTTATTCTCCGAAGTAATACAAGCAGAGTCGTGATTCGATGCGGCAATCAGCCGTTGGGTGTGATCAGCCGAAGGTCGCTTCTTCGTTGGTTCGGTCATAGCGTCGCTCTTCAACATCGGGATTCCGGAGGAGTTCGGGCTTACGGGCCGCCTGATCCACACCGGCGAGTTCGCGTGAGCGGCACGGTCAAAGCGCTGGTCGAACGGGCAACGTCACTCGTGGAGCAACTGGAGAAGTACCCGGAGGACCCGGTGCCGCCGATCGTTGACAACGCTTCGAAATTGCAAGAGCTGATCAATGACCTGCTTGCGGACGCGGCGCCTCAGGTTTCATCCGTTTGATCCAGCTGTCGGCGATCCAACGGGCGGGATTCTTGCGTGATGCCGGGGCCCGCGGGAATCGCGACGGATCAAACATGTCGGCAAGTTCTTCCGGGAGTGTGGTGGGCCATCTTGGTTCACGGTGGGCAACGAGTGCAGAACGTGTTTCACGCAAACAAATGGTGATCTTGGCCGCTCGCCAGACGGGTTGGAAGTGAACGGAATCGTCACCACAACAACAAAATTGGCGTTCCCTCGTCCATTGTCGCTAAAGGGGAGAGCGAGATTTCGCCGAACTGTAACCCTATCGGATAAATGATTACAACTGCGCCAGGTTCACCAAACCGCAAGCCCTACGCGTAAGAGACAGAATGATGATCGTGTTGGTTGCCACCGCCGGGCGTCCGGGATTGCTGAAATCCACGCTTCAGTCGATCGTTTCCGCGGAACGCCCTTCGAGTTTCGAGGCGATCGTCGTGGTGGAAAACGGTCCTCCGTGCGGGGCCGAGGCGGTGTGCCAACAGATGACAGAGGAGGGTGCGCCAGTCCGTTTCCTGCGATGCTCGCAGGTGGGCAAGAGTGCGGCGCTCAATTACGCTTTGCCAATGATCCGGGATGAGAGCTTGGTCGTGATGACCGATGACGACGTCCAATGGGACAAACGCCTTTTGACGGCGTATGATCGCGAGGCGCAGCGTTTTCCAAGCGGGAGATTTTTCGGTGGGCCGTGCGGAGTCGAGTACGAAGAGGAGCCACCAGCGTGGATCAAGCGGTATTTGCCGTCGTCGGTACGTGGCTGGGCTCCAACGAGCGATCAATTCAATCCGAATCGGGACTGTTTCCTAGGTTCCAACTGGGCTGCATTCGCGCGCGATCTGAAAGCGGCCGGCGGTTTTGACCCTCGATTCGGACCGGGCGCCCCGAGCGGCGGAACGGGCCAAGAATCGGAGATGCAGAAGCGATTGTATGCGGCAGGATTTGTCGCGCAATTGGTTCCCGATGCAGTCACCTACCACTTCGTTCCGCGTGAGCGTTGTTCACCACAATGGGCAATTGCGCGTGCCCGCCGGAATGGGATCTCGCGTGGCATCGCGGTTTCGTCCAGATCCCCCGCTCGCCAATTTTCCGCTCACTGCTCCTACGGCCTGAAACTAGCGGTTTCATCCGCTCAGTCGGTACTGACGCTCGTCCGGCCGGGATCGAAGCGTCATTTCCATGCCACCTACCGTCGCAGTCGCTCGCTCGGCTATTTTCAGGGAGTTCGGTTTCAGCGTGCGGCCTGAGCGGATCTACGATCTCGCGGCTCGTCATTCTTGCGATCTCACAGCGGCGGGCCAGTCGTACGGTTGGCCACCCCATACAGGGCCTAGTCGACCGCTCGGAAGGTGCCGGCGTTGGTTTCGGCCAAGCGTTCCATGAATTCTTGCGTGGGGCCGCTGACCGAAATGCCAACGGTGTTGATCAGTAAATTGTGGCGGCGGTTTCGGCGGGAAATGTCCTGGACGATCGCCGCCGGGACAGTGATTTCACCGCGATTGGGCCGGCCATCGCTGAGCAGAAAGACCGCTTCCAAGTTGCTGTCCAGACGGAACGTTTCGCGGAGGGCCGCGTAGGTGTCGGTCGACTTGTTCGTTCTCAGACCCGCTACGTAACGGAGCGCACTCGCTTTGTTCTCTTCCACGGCGGGAACCAAATCGGCTCGCCAAGGGAGCACCAACTCATTGTAGGCGATGATGGTGAACTCGGCGTCATCCGGCAGGGCGCGAATCGTTTTGACCAGCTCGCGTTTTGCATGACTCAGCCTGGTGCCGCCGTAGGTCGACTTGTTCATGCTGCCGGAGATGTCGATGACGAACACCAACCGTTGGGCGTGGATCGGGACGCCGTAGTAGCTCGACTTGGCCAACTCCATTCTTTCATTGCTGCCCGATTGCGAAGCCAGCTTGAGGGGCGCGGATTCCGCCGCCCGACCGGTTTCTCGTCGCCACGCGTCGAACCGCTCGTTGTCGCCCCGAAATTGGTCACTCGTGACTTCGTCCAAGTGCTTGCCGAGTTCATGACGAAGCTGGCCGTCGAGCGTCGTTTCCAGAGTTCCCAAGAATTCGATGGCATCGGGATGCCGCATGCGAAGCAGTGCACGGACCAGGTTGAAACGGAAGCCGTAGTGTTCCGGATAGGCGGGATGCTCGGTTTGTTCGGTGAGCGGTTCGATGGCGTCGAACCGGCGAAACTCCCCCAATGCATCGGCCGTGATCATGGCGATGTCAAGCCGCTCGTGTTGGAGCAGCTCGACAAGTAACCGCTCGGTTGCCGGATGTTCGATCCGCCCGAGCAACCGCAGCAACTCCGCTGCGCTGGGGGGAAGCGAATCGATCTCGGCGGCGCGCTCGAGATAAGATTCGCTCGCCGCGACGATCTCCTCCACCGCCTCCCGCTGAAACCGGGAATCGCTGGCAAGCTGTTGAATCAATTGCAGTCGGCGCGGTTCACTGCGGCCATTGAGCACGCGCGAGACCAGGCGGGGAGAACTCGCGCGTGCACGTTTCGGGGATTGGCCCCAGGCCACCGTGGCGGCCGTCGGGGGGCTGGCCGTCGGGGAACTGGTGGATTCGTCATCGAAGCGCTGATGGAGCCAGCCAGATGGAGCGGGGGCCGCGAAGCAGATCGCCGCGACCATCCATGCCTGCATTGCCCTACGAATAAATCGGAAACCCATGGGACAGCATCCAACATGTGGAAGGTCGGCTGGGATGAATTCGCCACAGCCGTCAACGTAACGGGCCGAGAAAGCGCAGGTCAAGCCAGTGCCACTCTGGACACCGCGTTGGGCCGGACACCTTTTTTCCCGCTCCCGCTTGGGCCGCCCGGGGGTGATACACTGGGACGGCTTCACCATTGTCCCCTTCACTCCCAACGAATCATGCTCAGAACGACTCTGCTGGTCGGTATGCTCGCTTGGCTGCCGATCCTGGGATCGCCCCACGGCCACGTGTCGGCTCAGTCCCGTGACGACACACCGGACGCGAACCTTGAAAGCCCAACCACCTCGCTGGTCTTGCCGCCGGGTGCAGGGAATCCGCGGAACAGCGAAGGTGATTTCATCCAGCTTCGCGACGGTCGGCTACGTTTCATTTACACGCGATTCGTCGGCGGCAGCAGTGACCATGATGCCGCGTCCCTGGTGAGCCGCGTCTCAGACGATGATGGGAAGAGCTGGTCCAGCGATGATGAACCGGTTGTCGACAATGAAGGGGACTGGAACGTCATGTCGGTCTCGCTTCAGCGATTGCAAGACGACCGCATCGCGCTTTTCTACATGCGCAAGAACTCGGCGACCGACTGCCGTCCGCTGCTCCGGTTTTCCGACGATGAGACGCAGAGTTGGAGTGATCCTGTCGAGATTATCCCGGACGACCAGCTCGGCTATTATGTGCTCAACAATGACCGTGTGATCCAGCTGGCTAGCGGACGTTTGGTGGTCCCGGTGGCGCTGCACCATCAACCGGACTGGGAGGACCCTGACTGGAAGGGTCAGGTGATGTGCTATCTGAGCGACGACATCGGCCGCACTTGGCGTCGTTCGCATACGGTCCAAAAGGCTTACTCGCCCGGCGGAGATCGGGTGACGGCCCAGGAACCGGGAGTGATTGAGCTCCAGGATGGACGCTTGATGATGTGGGTACGGACTGACGCCGGGGAACAGTACCGGAGCTATTCCGAGGATGGCGGCGAGCGTTGGTCGGCGTTGGAGCCGATGGGGGTCGCTTCCCCCAGGTCGCCCGCGTCCATCGAACGGGTACCGGGCCGCGGGGATCTGCTGATGGTTTGGAACGATCACGCCGAGCTGCCGGTCGCAGAGCGTACCGCCCGCACACCGCTGAGCGTTGCCATTTCACGCGACGAGGGTGCGACGTGGTCTGCGTCACGAAACATCGCCGACGACGCGGATGGCTGGTATTGCTATACGGCGATCGAGTTTGTCGGTGATGACGTGCTGCTCGGCCACGTTGCCGGGAAGCGGACCGCAGGTGAGCACCTGGCGACAACTCGAATCACGCGGGTTCCCGTTGCCTGGTGTTACGAGGAGGCAAACCGGGCGCCGATTGTGGTCGGCGAGCATGCGCGCCGGATTCACGAATCAGCTCCGGTCATCGACGGCCACAACGACCTGCCGTGGGCGATTCGCAGGTCATCCCGCCCGTTTGAATCGATCGATCTGCACCAGCCGCAGCCGCAGTTTCACACCGACATTTCACGGTTGCGGGAAGGAGGGGTGGGGGCGCAGTTTTGGTCCGTTTACGTCCCGGCAGACACGCTCGAAGAAGGACGTTCACTCAGTACCACCCTGGAACAGATCGAGTTGGTCCAGCGGATGGTCGATCGCTACGACGACACCTTTGAACTCGCGTTGGGCACCGAGGACATCGAGCGAATTCGCGGCGAAGGGAAGATCGCCTCGATGATCGGGGTGGAGGGGGGACACTCGATCGAAAACTCCCTGAACGCCCTTCGTCAATTGTATGATCTCGGCGCGCGGTACATGACGCTGACCCATTCGCGGTCGCTCGACTGGGCCGATTCCTGTACCGACGAAGCTCGATGCGGGGGGCTTTCGGCATTCGGCGAGGAGGTTGTGCGGGAGATGAACCGATTGGGAATGCTGGTCGATATCTCTCACGTGTCGCCCGACTGCATGCGAGATACCCTGCGGGTGAGCTCCGCCCCGGTGATCTTCTCGCACTCATCGGCGCGGGCCATCGCCGACCACCCGCGAAACGTTCCCGACGACGTGCTGCGGACTCTGCCGGAGAACGGCGGCGTTGTGATGGTGAACTTCTACAACAGTTTTGTCGAGCCTCAGGAGGCGCGCCGCAGCCTGGAGCGAAATCGGATCCGCGAAGAGCTTCAGCGGCGGCATCCCGATGCCCCGGAGCGTGCACGGGAGGAGCTGCGCAAGTGGGAGGTCGCCAACCCGCAACCCAATATATGCAACGCACATCATGTTCTGGACCACATCGAACAAATCATTCGCGTCGCCGGCATCGAGCATGTCGGATTGGGTTCTGACTACGATGGCATTCCCACGATCCCCGAGCAACTCGAGGATGTTGCTTCCTATCCCGTGATCACGCAAGGTTTGCTCGATCGCGGCTACTCCGAGGCGGAGGTCCGCAAGGTGCTCGGTGAGAACCTGATACGTGTCTTTCGGCAGGCGGAACAAATTGCTGAGCAGTGAACCGCAATTCCACGATCCGGCTCGGCGAGCCGGATGTACGTTCGTCCGCTACAATGTTGAAAATCATCTCCTTCGATCGAAATGGCTTCATGATGAATCTGGTTGTCTATTTTTCGCGCTTCGGTGTTGTCGGCGTTCAACGGTGTTTGGTCTCGTTGATGTTGGTGGTGTTTTCCGTGTTTGGCGCGTTGCCGCGCCACGTGTCGGCAGACGACGATGCTCCGGCGGTGCAAGTCACGAACGTGCGCCGTGCGTTTCATAACGGGGAGCACAACGCCTTCACCGATCTGGTCCGCTTCCAGGACCGGTTCTATCTGACCTTTCGCAGTTGCCCCGATGGCCACATGGTGCACCCCACCTCGTCGATCCTGGTGCTGGCCAGCGACGACGGGATGGACTGGCAGCAGGTGCATCGGTTTCGGGTGGACCAGCGAGACACTCGCGACCCGCACTTTCTGGTCTTTGACGACCGCATGTTCGTTTATTCGGGAACCTGGTACAGCGGCGAGACATCAATCCCTAGCGACCAACGCGATTTGAATCTGCATTTGGGCTATGCGGTCTGGACACCGGACGGCGAGACCTGGACCGACCCGATTGTGCTGGAGGGGACCTTCGGGCATTACATATGGAGGGCGGCGACCCACGACGGTCGTGCTTATTTGTGCGGTCGGCGAAAACGCGATTTCGCAGTCGGGCCGCGCGGCGAGCATCCGGTGGAAGCGGTGATGCTTGAGAGCGACGACGGCCTGGTATGGCGAACGCGGGCGATGTTTCAGGAGACCAACGGAAACGAGGTTGCGTTTCGATTTGACGCCGAAGGGGCCATCCTTGGGGTTGCCCGCCGGGGCCGCGGTCCAGCCGAACTGGTTCGCAGCAGTCCGCCTTACACTGATTGGCAACGCAGCGATCTGGGACGTTACGTCGGTGGTCCCATGTTGGATTCGTGGGGAGAACGAACGGTCGTCGGCGGACGCCGCAACGTTCCCGACGAAGGGCCGCGGACGACACTCTCCTGGCTCATCGACGGTGAACTGCACGACTTTGCGGAGCTTCCCAGCGATGGCGACAACTCCTATCCCGGCTGGATCGAATTGAGCCCGCAAAAGGCGTTGGTATCATGGTATTCGTCCCACGAAACGAACGACTCTGGCGAGCCAATCACGGCGATCTATCTGGCCGATCTCGAGATCACCGAGTGATGCGAGGATGAAGCGACTCGCGTTGTTCCTCGACGGTACCTGGAACGATCCAGATGACAACACGAATGTCTGGCGGTTGAGGCTGATGCTGGCTCGTCCCGAGTTTGAAGGGGTGCGCCAGTTGGCCTATTACCACAAGGGTGTCGGGACCTCCTGGCACGATCGGCTCTCTGGCGGAGCCTTCGGCCGCGGTGTGTCTCAGAACGTTTGCCGTGCCTACCAGTGGTTGATGGAACACTACGACATCGGCGACGAAATTTACCTGTTCGGATTCAGCCGCGGCGCGTTCACCGCGCGCAGCTTGGCGGGAATGATCGCAAAGTGCGGGTTGCTGATGCCGGAAGCACCGATCGCCGTGCCGGAGGTGTTCAATTACTACAAGCAGCGAGAGACGCCGCTCTACCAACTGGAATACCTGCACCGACATCCGGAGCTGAGCGAACACCCCTGGCAGTCCCGCCAGCGAACGCTGCTGCGGTTTTCCAAGCGGGTTCCGATTCGATTCATCGGCGTGTTCGACACGGTGGGGGCACTTGGGATTCCGCTGGGCCGGTGGTCGGGGATCAGTCGGCGGGAGCTGGCGTTTCACCACACGCGGTTGAGCAAGATCTTCGAGAACGCGTACCAGGCGTTGGCACTCGACGAGCACCGATGGCCCTATCGCGCAAGTTTGTGGCGACGTTTTTTTCCACTCGGCCACGACGACGGGGCCGACCGGGATGTGGAGGCCGAAGGGAACGCGAGCGAGCAACAGGTCGAGCAGCGGTGGTTTCTCGGCTCCCACGCCAACGTCGGCGGTGGCTACCGCATGGACGCCTTGGCCCAATTGCCGTTGCGGTGGATGCAGCAGCGCGCCGCCGAGGCCGGCTTGGGGTTCCGCCGGCAGGTCGAGATCCAGGGGGACGAACACCTGGCCAAGATCCACGACTCGTACCGCGAGTTCCTCCGCGGCGCCTATCCTCTCTGGACCCTCGGTCGCCGGCACCACCGTACCCTCCGCTCACCGTCCAAAGCTCGCGTCGCCGCTGACGGGACGCCGGGCCGGATTGAAACGGTCAACGAGACGATTGACGAATCGGTGCTTCTTCGCTGGCAAGAAGATCCAGTCTATCGTCCGCCCAACGTGGCGGAATATTTTGGGCGGATGGGTCAGTGAGGCGACTCGGCCAAGCAGCGGCGGTTCCCGAATACCGCTGCTGTATCCGGCGCATCGACTCCTCGGCGCCCCAGGCAAGCGGAATGTCAAAGGTGGGACGCAGTTCCATCGATGCCATGACTGTCGACTCCCGCGATGGGCCTCGTTCTCGACCGAGGTTGCATGGGGACTCTCCCTGCGAGTTCCCCTCCAGCATCGTAGCAGACGTCGCGGCCTGCACGGCTCGAAAGGACGGCGCCGGTATGCGAAACTATCTGGACCATGATCTCTGCCGCTGACAGCCACGTTGCGACCGACGACATCCGAACCGCATTTTCGCAGGCGATGTCGGAAATGTACCGTCGGGAAGTGCCGCAATATGGAACGCTGCTCGAACTGGTGTCCGAAATCAACGCGGGGGTGTTGCGCCAGGATCCCGCCTTGGAAGCCCGACTCCGCGCCGTCGATCAGCTAAGCCGTATTTCGGAAGAGCGGCACGGCGCCATCCGCCTCGGCACGGCGGCAGAGCTGGCGACGATGCGCCGGCTGTTTGCCGTGATGGGAATGGTGCCGGTGGGCTACTACGACCTGAGCGAGGCGGGGATCCCGGTGCATTCGACCGCGTTCCGTCCGCTCACCGACCAGGCCTTGAGGCGGAATCCGTTTCGCGTGTTCACCTCGCTGCTCCGTCTCGACCTGATCGCCGACGCCGGCCTGCGAGCGGAGGCCGAAGCGGTCCTCTCTCGCCGTGACATTTTCACCCCGGGAGCCCGTGCGCTGGTCGAGCGCCATGAGTTGCAGGGGGGGCTTTCTCAACACGACGCAGAACAGTTTGTCCGCGAGGCGTTGGAGACCTTCCGCTGGCACCGCACCGCGACGGTGGATCGCGCTACCTACGACCGGCTCCACGACGCCCACCGATTGATTGCCGACGTCGTCTCCTTTCGCGGACCCCACATCAACCACCTCACCCCACGGACCCTCGACATCGATGCGGTCCAACAGGAGATGCCGGCGCGGGGGATCACCCCGAAGGCAGTGGTGGAAGGCCCTCCCCGGCGCCGCTGCCCCATCCTGCTCCGGCAAACCAGTTTCAAGGCACTTGAAGAGCCGCTTGACTTCATCGACCGCGACAGGACGGAAAGCCGTGGCACCCACACTGCGCGGTTCGGCGAGATCGAACAGCGGGGAGCGGCCCTGACACCTCGAGGCCGTGCCCTCTTCGACCGGATGCTGGCGGAGGTGCGGGACTCCATCGCACCTCAAGCCGATGGCAGCAATGCCGAAGCCTACATGGACAAACTGGAAACGGTGTTCGCCGAGTTTCCCGACAACTGGAACACCCTGCGGCGAGAACGACTGGCCTATTTCACCTACCGGCTTACCGAACAAGGGGTCCGTCACGCCAATGGCATGGGCAACCGTGCCCTGCGCGGCGGTGAGAGCCCGCTGCGGAATTGGGCGGAAGAATGGATCGCCGATGGGTTGTTAGCCGCCGATCCGATCACCTACGAGGACTTCCTGCCGGTGAGCGCCGCAGGGATTTTCCAGTCGAATCTTGGCGACCAAACGCAGCAGGACGTTTCACTGGATCCCAACCAGGCAGCGTTTGAACGCGACCTGGGGATCTCCGTGGCCGATCCGTTCGCTCATTACGAGGCGCTGGAGGCGGAGTCGCTGGCGCGAATCGCCCCCTCATTGTCATGAACCGAGGCTTGGCGGCAACCGCCATTCGCGATCCTTCGACGATGCCACAGGACACCCCCCAACATTGCACCGATGAATAGTACGCTGCCCGGCTCTGGCACCGCCGTGACGTCCGTCCAGGCCACGTGAACGGGGGTGGACCCGTCGTTGACCGTCAGGGCCGTCGCTGACTCCAGGGATGTATCGCTGAAGTAGATCTCGCCCAGCCGCCCGCCAACGAGCAACCGCCCATCGGCACGAAGATCAAGGTCATTCAAGTCATCCGTATCGAATAAATCGACGATGTCCAGTGACTGGACGATGTTCCCGCCGGCATCAAGACGAGCCAAGAGCCCGCTTCTGGTAGCAGCAAAGATCTCCCCGGCAGAAGTGACTTCGATTCCGGTCACCGACTCGCCCACCGTGTCGTTGGGAAGCGAAATCGAGGACAGCGATGCCAACGTATTCGGATCGTATACCTGAATCTCATCCGGGTTTGCCGACGCGCCCGACCCAGTGGTGCCCAACGCGTACAAACGGCCGTCGTGTCCCGCGGCAAGATCGTTTGGTTGAAATGAGGTCGCGAACCGCTGGGACGCATAGTCGGCGGAACGGTCGAACAGCACGATACCGTTTTCATCAGAGCCGGTCGTACTATTGTCGATGGCAAAGACGCGGTGATCGATGGAGGTCAGATTGGTGTTGGCGATGTTGTTGACGGAGGAAAAACCGACCCCTTCCCGATCGGTTTGCCCCCCGGATTGTGCATCGATGGTCGACAAATACGGCTGAAACACCCCATTGTAGACATGCAGGTTGCCATCACGATCGACGACCCCGCCGCCGATTCGATTGGGGCCGCGGCCCCCGTCCGGATAACTCAGGGTCACGCTGCTTTGCACCTCGTTGTCGGCTGAGTATTCGAACACCGTATTGCTGGAATGATCGAACACCAAATACTCGCCACCAGCAAAGACGGCGGCGGAAACGGGCGAAACCAGTCCGATCACCACGAGAATCGTCAATGATGCGCGAACGAACGACGGACAAAGTGGGCATGCGGACACGGTGGGATTCCAGAGTGTACGAAAACAGAGGTTGCAATCATCCAGCTCGGAAGTTTACTCGCACGCCGCCTGCCATACAACCTTCCCGCCGACCCACGAGCCGAGGAGATTGCGCAGATCAGCCGTGAAGCGCCTCGTCGTACATTCCCATCACGCTGAATAACAAGCGGAAGATCAAGAACACCAGCGCAACGATCACTGAAACCCAAATCAGGGTCGAGGCGAGGCCGGCGATGGTTTTCATCGCCAACTTGGCCCGTTCGTCAAATTCCCGGGCCAGGTGGTCGATCGATTCGGCGTCGGTCCCCGAGAGCTCGGCAATCTCGACCCGCGTCAAGAAGTCGTCAGGAAACAGGTCCGTCGCTCGCAATGCGCCTGCCAATGTCGCGCCCCCCTGGATCCCCGCCTCCACATCCGCCTTCCCGCGTCTGTAATACTCACTGTCGGTACTGTCCAACGCCAGCGAGATCGCGCGGACTGGATCCAGCCCGGCATCGAGTGCCAGCGAGAGTGTCCAGGAGAATCGTGCCAGCGTGATCGTCTGGATCGCCGAGCCAACAATCGGGATACGGTACAGCAGGGGGACCACGTTCTGGATCCCGGCGACGTTTTTCTGAAACGCGACAATCGCTCCGGCGATCAGTCCGAAAAACAGCACCAGATAGGCCCAGAAGATGAGCACACCGCTGACCCCGCGGAGGCCGAACCCGAGGATGTCAGCCATCTCACCGCCGGTGGAGGGCGACAGGACTCCCATGATCCAGATCAGCAGGGACAGTGCTCCGATCGCCATGACGAGCTGGATCGCCGGCCAAGCAATCGAGGTCAGAAACGCTCGGCGGAGCTGAAGCTGGTGCTCGTAGTGTTCTGCCAACGTCAGCAGGGTTCGCTCGAGTCGACCCGTCGCTTCGCCGACGCGGGTCATCGAGATCAGCAGCGGCGGGAAAAACTGGGATTGATGCTGCATCGCATCACCAAGCGGGTCTCCGCGTGAAACTTCCCGCGACACCTCCCGCATCGCGTCACGCTGCCGTGGCGGCCCATGTCCCGTCTCGGCGTCGAGCAACGTCACCAAATCGGCACCAGCACGCACGCCGGTCCCGAACCGACGGCAGAAATTGCCGGCCGCCGCTAGACTCATCCGTTGGAAAAACAAGGCCGGAAGTTCTCCTCACGAGAAAGGCTCGGCCCATCATCCTAACCCAAGGAGCATCCGCCGCCACGTCTCAGCGGTCCAGAGCGGGGACCATCCGGGGCGATTCGGCGACGGCCAGGATTTCTTCCAGATGCTGCAGTTGTTCCGCAGCCGGTTGGCCCAGATCCAGCAGGATGACTCGCCTGCTTCCGATCTGGCACCAAGATGGTTCGGCCCCATCCAAGGGGACGGTACGAACCTCGTACCCCAGCTTCTGGGCGTGGCGGGTCCGCCGGCGAAGCCTGGTGATGACGTTTTCGGCGAACGTTCCGATATCCGCGGAGAAGGGCCCGCCGATCGGTCGCGGCAGCGATGACATCCTTGGCAATCCGGGGGGCGGCTGTGGGGAGTTGGCAAACTGTACGGAGACCGCGTTTCCGTCTCTAGCAAATCGACCCACTTCGACGATACGTCACCTAGGCCGGTCGGCACGTGTCCTCCGTCGCCGGACAGGAGCGTTTTTTTTGGTTGACTATCGCCAGAGACACCATGGAATCTCATCCCACCACAGAAGATTCAGCCCAAATCGCGGCGCTCCGCAGTGAACTCAAGCGGATGCAGGCCCTGGCGACACTCGGCGAATTGACCGGAACGGCAACCCACGAGATCAACAACGTGCTGATGACGATCATCAACTACGCCAAGCTTGGGATCCGCAATCAGGACCAGAGCAGCCGCGACAAGGCGCTGACGAAAATCCTGGAGGCCTCAGAGCGGGCCGCGAAAATTACCGGCACGATTCTGGCCCAAGCTCGCAATCGGGGCGACTCGATGCAGCCAACCGATCTGGCGAGCCTGATCAGCGATGCCCTGGTGCTGCTCGAACGAGAGATGCGCAAATACCGGATCACGGTGGAGACCGAAGTGGATCCCTCGACACCGCGGGCGCTGGCCAGCGGCAACCAAATTCAGCGGGTCCTGCTCAATCTGTTGATCAATGCCCGTCAGGCGATGCCGGAAGGCGGGACAATCTGGATCAAGCTTGCTCCCTGTGACCAAGGCAAGCTGATCGAGCTGACGGTACGCGACTGTGGATCCGGGATCCCGCGTGAAACACTCCCCCACATCTTCGCCCCCTTCTATTCCACCAAGTCGGGGCCAGACGAAACTGGCAAAGGGGGAACCGGTTTGGGCCTTGCCGCGTGCAAGGAGATCATCGATGACCACCAAGGGCGGATCCGGGTGGAGAGCACGGTCGGTCGAGGAACGGCCTTCATCATCCGGCTCCCCGCCGCCAACGGCCAACAAGCCGCGGCATAAAAATGCATCCGTCTCGCCGAGCCGGATCGTGGCGCTGCCGGGGCGTGTTCCGGCGCCGATGAGCGGAATTGCGACATGGAGGGAAGCAACCCGATCGGTCAGGGTTCGATTCCGCTGAGGCCAGCCGAGTCCTCCAGGAGCCGCTCGATCCGGCGCGTGCTTTGGTTGACGTCATGGTGGCGTGTGACCATTTCACTCGCCGCCGCTGCGTGAGCTTTCGCGTCGGCCGGAGAGGCGATGAACCGTAAGATCGCATCGGCCAGTGTCGCGGGTTGGGATGGTTCCGCCCAAAACGCGATCGAGGTCTCCTGTTCCAGCTCACACGTTCCCCCGGCCCGCGTCGCGATCACCGGTGTCCCCAGCCCCATCGCTTCGAGCACCACGTTGGGCATCCCTTCGAAGCGGGAAGGGAGCACCAGCGCATCGGCCGCGGCGATCGCGGGGGCCGCGTTCGAATTGGCTCCCAGAAACCGGACCTCATGATGACGAGAACCCGAATTCCAGAATGACTCCAGTTCGTCCCGCAACGGGCCGCCACCGATCAGCCAGACTCTCAACGGCGGGACCGACGCCGGCCAACGAGCCTCGGTCAAGCTCAGTGCCTGCAATAGGTCCCGGTGACCTTTCTCCGCAGTCATCCGGCCGACACAGACCAACGTTGGCCGATCGTCGCGCGGCGGCGGTGATTCCTGCTGGGCTGCCGACCGCAGCGACACGAGATCGACCGGATTGTACATCACCTCGACGCGGCCCGGCGGCAGTCGGTAGTAACGCTCCGCCGACGCGGCGGCTTGGTCGCTGACCGCGATTACCCGAGCCGACTCGCTGTACGCCCGCTTCAGCCGGCGGTGCTTGAGCCATACAAACCGCCGTTCCATCATCGGCAGCATCCGATCGGGTGGACTGACGATCGTGGAGACTCGTGGGATCCCGAGCGCCCGTGTCGCCGGCCCGGCGATCAAGGTCATGTGGAACGTTCGATCGTAGACCACATCGATCGAATCTCGCGCCAACAACTGCCTCAGGTGACCGGTCTGCTGCCGTAGAATCCGGCCAGGAAGATACAGCGAACGTGAGGCGGGCAGGTCGTCGAATGTAGAAACGGGGACGTCATTGGGGACTTCACGGAGCAACTCGCCCGTGCGGTGCGTCAGGTAAAGCTGAGGTTCGAAGCGGTCCCGATCGAGGTGTCGCAGCAACAACAACGTTTGGCGTTCGCTGCCACCCCCTTGCAGCGAGCTGGCCATCAACAGCACGCGGCATCGACTCGCAGATCGATTCATCCCATCGACTTCGCAAACGGAACAGAAGGGTTTAGGCTCTGTCGCAAAAGGAAGCCATCGGTCACGAAGTGACACCGCTTGTCCCCTCTCCCTCGGCTTTGTGAGGAAGAAGGTGAGGGGGCGTTTTGCGACAATGCTTCGTCTTTGTTCGAAACATCGAACCTCATTGGAACCGAACCTCGCACGAAAGGACAGTGACGTGACCTCGCTGCACCGCTGGCTCGGCGCGATACCACTTGCGGGTGACCGGACCCGCTTTTGCGTTTGGGCCCCGGAGCGGGATCGCATCGAGGTTGAGCTGATCGAATCGGGGCGGCGTTGCCCCCTGCAGAAGCTCGCCGGCTTCCATATCGCCGAGATCGACAACGCGCCCGCCGGGACACTGTATCAATACCGGATCGATGGGGGACCGAGCCGGCCCGATCCGGCTTCGCGTTACCAACCCCAGGGGGTCCATGGGCCTTCCCAGGTCTGTTCCCCGGAGTTCGCTTGGACCGACCAGCGATGGCAAGGAGTGGCCCGCGAGGCGTTGGTCATTTACGAACTGCACATCGGAACGTTCACCGAGGAGGGCACCTTTACCGCTGCGATCGAGCGTCTGGATGAGCTGGTCGAGCTCGGGATCACCGCAGTGGAGCTGATGCCGGTGGCGGACTCAGCCGGCCGCTGGAACTGGGGCTATGACGGCGTTAGCTGGTTCGCCCCACGGCGGACCTTCGGCACCCCGGATGACTTTCGCCGCTTCGTTGATGCGGCCCATGGCAAAGGTTTGGCGGTCATCCTGGACGTGGTCTACAACCACCTCGGTCCCGAAGGCAATTACTTGGGTGACTTCGGATCCTACTTGTCCGAGATTCACCATACACCTTGGGGGCCAGCACCCAACTTCGATGATCCCGATCACGGCCGGGGTGTGCAGCATTTCGTGATCGCCAACGCGATCCACTGGTACGACGAATACCACCTCGACGGACTCCGCATCGACGCGATCCACTGCATGGCCGACGACAGCGATCCGCACGTGGTCCGTCGGCTCGGCGAGTTGGTGCGTGCCTGGTCGACGCGTGTCGGCCGGCCAGCGATGCTGATTGCCGAATCGAATGTCTACGACCCGGAGATGTTGGTACCCACCGACGATGGCGGGATGGGGTTTGATGCCCAGTGGTGTGACGATTTTCTGCACAGCGTCTTCGCCACGGTTCGCCCCGGGGAACAGCTGACCGACCGCGAGTATCGCCCCGGCAGCGACCTGGCACAGACTCTGCAAACTGGATTCGTTTATTCGGGGACGTGCCGCCGACCGCGGGAGCGGGTGTCTCAGGCGGAACGGATCGATCGGAGCGGGCTGGTCTATTCGATCCAGAATCACGACTTCATCGGCAACCACCCGCTGGGGAAGCGGTTCCACCACATCGCCTCCGCCGAAACCCAGCGGGCCGCCGCGGCGCTGTTGATCCTCTCCCCGGCGATCCCGATGCTGTTCATGGGCGAGGAGTTTGCTTGTGAGCAGTCGTTCCTGTTTTTTGTCGACTTTGACGACGAGCATTTGCGACGGGCCGTTGTCGGCGGACGCCGTGCCGAGTATCCCCAGCACGATTGGTCGGGGGGGACCTCGCCCATCGATCCCGCCGCACATGCGCGTTCCCGGATCGGGCCGGCCCATCATGGCGACCCTGCGATGCGGCGTTGGTACCAACAGCTGATTCGCACTCGCCGCCAGTGGCGTGTCGCGGGGCTGCTCAGTGACCGGCAGCTTACGGTCAGCAGCGATCTGGAGACCGGATTGTTCCGGATGCATTACGAGCAGCCCGAGGCATCCAACGGCGCCGCCGAGGGGAGCGCCGCCGAGGCGATCGTCGCGGCGCGGCTTCAGCCCGACGCCGCCGCCGACGCGGTGCCGATGGAAATTCCGGCCTCGGCGGAGCTGCTGCTCGACTCGCGGCCCGGGATGACAGCGGATAACGAAATCGGCCCGAACCAGGCCAAGGTATTTTTACGGCCCCCTGGCTTGTGACCGGCGTGGCTCCTGATCGGTGTTCCCCAACCGTCCGTTTCTCGCCACAATACAGCGTGACATTCCCTTTACCACGTGCTGGACCATCTCGCTTGACCACGCCTCCTGCCCGCCGAGCTTCGCGAGCACCGACTGCCGATGCAGCCGGCATTACGCGAGGAGACACTTCAAGCAGCGTGGACAGTCGCGCGGCGGGCGTTGCGGCGCGGTCGCGTTCCCTCTCTCGCCGCGGTGATGTTCAAGGCGGAGAGCGCGCGGCGGACACTGCCGGATCCAGTTCACTCCGGTGGTTCACACGGTTTGCGGCGTTGTTGCTCGTCGCTGCCGGAGGGGCGCTGCTGGTGGTTTCCCTTGGTGGTTTCGACCGCGGGCCATCGAATCAGTCTCTCAGCGCGGTGGCGGTCCCGGCACCGTACGACGCGGATCGGGCATTTGGTTATCTGGAACAGCTCTGTGACCTTGGTCCACGGCCGACCGGCAGCCCCGCGATGGAGGAACAACGGAAGCGGTTGGAGCAGTTCTTCATCGAGCAGGGAGCCGAGGTTCGCATTCAACAGGAGTCGGTTCGTCATCCGTTGACGGGTGAATCCGTCACGATGGCCAACCTGATTGCCAGCTGGCATCCTGAACGGCCCAAGCGATTTCTGCTCTGTGCCCATTACGACACGCGGCCGTATCCCGACCAGGATCCTCACGATCCGCGGGGCGTGTTCGTGGGCGCCAACGACGGAGCTAGCGGCACCGCAGCTTTGATGGAGTTGTCCCATCATCTGCATGACTTGCCCGACCACGTTGGGGTCGACATCGTCCTGTTTGACGCCGAAGAGTTTGTGTTTGAAGAGGGGCGTGACGATTACTTTCTCGGCTCGATCCACTTTGCCCAGCAGTATCGCATGAACCCGCCACCAGTTCGTTACACCTCCGGGATCCTGCTGGACATGGTCGGTGACAAGGAATTGAGACTGCTATATGAGCGGAATAGCATGCGTTACGCGCGGGACGTGGCGGTCAGTGTTTGGAAAACGGCCGCCAACTTGGGCGTACGGGCATTCGTTCCGCGGACCCGTTCGCAGCCGATTCGCGACGATCATCTCCCGTTGAACGAGATCGCTCGCATTCCCACCATCGACATCATTGACTTCGACTACCCCCGCCCCGGTTTTGGTGCCCCGCAGTATTGGCACACGCAACAGGACATCCCGGAGAATTGCAGCGGTGAGAGTTTGGCCACCGTGGTCTGGGTGGTCCACGAGTGGCTGCGGCGTCAGTAACGGCCGAACCGAACCCCGAGAGGAGCGAACAAATGCTTGTCGGAGGACTGCTATTGGGGGCCACGCTGATCGGCTTTGCCCTGTGGCTGCACTTGAATGAACGCCAGGGCTGGCCCGGTGAGGCGGACGACAGCGAGTTGGACCAGAACTACTTGGCCCGGCGCCGCCGTGGTCGGCGGCGGATGCAATGGCTGATTGGCGGATGCGGGGTGTTGATCATCGTCGCGGCGGTCGGCGGCCCGCAAACACCGCGGCTGTGGATCGGCTGTTGGTTGACCGTGGTGTTGACCCTGATGACCGTCATCGTGTTGGCTGGATTCGACGCCTTCCGCACCCAGCGTTATCACGCACAAAAACTTCCCGAGCTTCGTCGCCGATCGTTGGGGCGAAAATAACGCGCCGAGGCGACCCGTGATCCACTCCAGCGAGGCGCCGCCCCGATTTCCAGCCCTGGCGTCGCTGACTATACTGGGCCTTTCCTGACTATACTGGGCCATTACTCGTGCGGGTGTAACTCAGTTGGCAGAGTGACAGCTTCCCAAGCTGTTTGTCGCCGGTTCGAATCCGGTCACCCGCTCTGGCTCAGATGTTGCCTTTTGAGCCATGCCACGGCGTCGTCGAGGGTGGCTTCGATGGGGCGGCGCTCGTAGCCCAGTTCCGCTTCGGCGCGGCTGCTGTCGTAGTAGTGGAAATCGCTGCTCATCCGGATCGCGGCGCTGTTGATGTCGCTTTCGTTTCCTGTGATCTTGGCCACGCTGTCACCGACAAAGCCGCCGAGCCAACGTTGCGCGGGACCAAGTTTCATCAGCGGACCCCGGCGGCCCATGCGGCGCGCTAGTTCTTGCCACAGGCGGCGGTAGGTCCAGTTCTCTCCGGCCAGGATGAATTCCCGGCCGACATCTCCGCCTCGGTCGACCGCCGCGATGGTGGCATCGGCAACATCGCGGACGTCACAGACACTGCAACCACCGCTGGGACAGAGCGGCCGCCACGCCCGGCCGACTTCGACCGCCATCCGCCCGCTACTCGGTTTCCAATCCCATGGCCCGAGCATGAAACCGGGATGGACAATCGCCGCCCGCAGGCCCTCCGCCACCCCCTGCCGCACGACGTCCACACCCGCCCGCTTGCTGATCACGTAGCTGCAGGGAACCTTACCGCCCAGCGTTCCTGGCGGGGGGACGGCGGTCGATTCATCGGCAGGCCGGTCGGGTGCACCGAGACTGAGTGCATCGACGGTGCCGACGTGGACCAATTTGCGGTCGTGAGCAATCGCGGCTTGAACAATACACCGGGTTCCATCGCGATTGACCCGCAATGATTCGCCCAACCGGTTCCAGCCAATGTGGATCAAGCCGGCCGAATGGATGATCGCATCACAGCGAGCAACGGCGTTTTGGATCACTCCTTCGTCGGCGAGCGAGCCATAGACGGGTTCGACATCGATACCTTCGAACACCTGTTCCCCTGGGCGCTCTCGAACGAGCGTCAAGCAGTGATGACCGACCGCCCGGAGGCGTCGGACGATGTTGTTGCCCAGCAAGCCACTGCCGCCGGTAACGAGGACAATCATGACAACCGCCGCCTGTTTGCAAGCCTTCCGTGCCCAGCCTGCTTCGCGTCGGGCGCTGCAGCGTAAGGTTCCTGGACTGTATCTCGATCCATCGCGCTGACAATCACGTGGACGCCTTTGATCGTAACAGGTTCCGGCACGATTTGCTGGTGTCGCACGCCACTCACATGCCCGCGGCCGGCCGGTGGGCCGGTTACAATCGAACGCCGCACGCGGACGTTCAGAACGACGAGGAGAGAACCTAAGATGCAACGCCCAATGTCGTCACCACCCCTCGCCGCGGCGCGAGGCATTTTATCGCGCCCCGCGGTGTGCCTGCTGGGGGCCATATTTTTCGCTCCCCCCGCTTGGCTTACCAATCCTGCTGTGGCCAGGGAGGCGGAGTTTGAGGTGGAGGTCGAGTCGGATGTGATGGTGCCGATGCGGGATCAGACGCGGTTGGCCACCGACATTTACCGACCGAGCCGCGATGGTGAACCGGTCGAGGGCCGCTTTCCCGTGATTTTGACGCGGACGCCATACAACAAGAACGGCAATTCTCGTCTCGGCAAGTACTATGCGGCTCGCGGCTATGTTTTCGTCGCCCAAGACACACGGGGCCGGTATGGGTCGGAAGGAGTCTGGCACATGCTCACCGATGATGGTCCCGACGGCGTGGACTGTGCCGACTGGATCGCACAACAACCCTGGTCCGACGGCAACATCGGCATGATCGGGACCTCGTATGTCGGCGGAACGCAGCACGCCTTGGCGATGGCCGGCTCGCCCCATCTGAAGACGATCATCCCCGTCGATGCGATGAGCAATCTGGGTTACGCCAGCATGCGAAATGGCGGTGCGTTTGAACTCCGGTTCTGGAACTGGATCATGATCAACGCCGGCCGCGGCAGCCGCGCGGCCCGCGATCCGGGAACGGCCAAGGTGCTCAAGGAGATGGCGGACCTGCGGCACGAGTACCTCGACCTGCTTCCCTTGCGGCCCGGAATGACGCCGCTGCGACTCTCCCCGGAATACGAAAACTGGCTCGTCGGCGGAATGCGAAATGGTGCCAACAATGAGTACTGGGAACAGAACAACATCATCGATTACCCGGAACGTTACCAAGACATTCCGGTTTACCTGGTCGGCGGCTGGTATGACTCCTGGGGCAGCAACACAACGGCCAACTTCCAGGTCCTGGACGAGCAATTGAGCAGCCCGGTCTACCTGATCATGGGGCCGTGGATTCATGGGGCGCAAGGATCCTCGGCACACGGCCAGGTCAGTTTCGGTGACGACGCCGCGATCGACGATCCGCTGCAGTGGCGACTGCAGTGGTACGACCGCTGGCTGCAGGGGGAAGATGGCGTGGTCGGTGAGCAGGAACCGTTCAAGACGCCGGTGCGGATCTTCGTGATGGGGACCGGTGACGGACACAAAACCGACAATGGCCGGCTGTTCCACGGCGGTTATTGGCGTGACGAACAGGAATGGCCGCTCGCCCGCGCCGAGCAAACGCCCTGGTACCTGCACCCCGGCGGCAAGCTGTCTCCTGAGAAACCGAACGGTCAGGATGGGGCCACCAGCTACGAGTTCGATCCGCGGAACCCAGTGCCAACGATCGGCGGCAACATCTCCTCCGGCAATGACATCCTTGTCCAAGGTGGCTGGGATCAACGCGGGGATGAACAGATCTGGAACTGGCCGAATCCGATCCCGCTGTCGGCCCGCAACGATGTGGTGGTGTTCCAGTCGGAGCCGCTGCAGGAGGACTTGGAGGTCACCGGCGAGCTAGCGGTCGAATTGTGGGTCTCCTCCTCCGCCCCGGACACCGACTTCACTGCCAAATTGATCGACGTCTATCCGCCGAGTGAAGAGTTTCCTGGCGGCTTTGAATTGAATATCGGTGACGGCATCCTGCGGACCCGGTTTCGCGATTCATTGTCGGAAGAGAAACTGATGAGTCCCGGCGAGATTTCCAAGGTGACGATTCGTCTCTATCCCACCTCCAATGTTTTCAAGCGGGGCCACCGCATCCGGGTCGACGTCTCCAGCAGCAACTTTCCCCGATTCGACGTGAACCCCAACACGGGCGAACCGTTGAATCAACACCGCCAGATGCAGACGGCGATCAACACGGTGCATCACGGCCAGTCGACGCCGTCGCGAATCTGGTTGCCTGTCGTCCCGGACACGGCACCTTGATGGGTACATCCAAATCATGAGTGACCCATCATCCGTGCAACACCCTTACGGGTTCCTCGTTGAAGGCGAAGCGAAAACAGGCCGGGTGGAACACCTATTTTCTAGAAACACTCCTGTTTGGCTGAGGATTTTGATGCGATCGCCGTGGTCCCGAAGCGAGCGTAGGAAGCCCAGAACGCAATCCTCGGTCACCTACAAGGATTGCCCTACCGAGCCTTGCATCGCCACGTATTCATCGACCCATTTTGGCATCCACTGCAGGCGCTGGTCAACCCAAAAGTGTTCGCCCATTCACTGCACCCAGCCCACAGGACCGGCCCCGCGTCCGGGTGGTTTCTCTTATGCCCGGTTGACCCAGAGAGAAAACCAATTGCCCCCGGACCACCCGACCCATAAACTGGGGTATCCAACCCAGGTCACCCTGGGTGAATTAATCGTTCCGCTCTGCGGAGGATCGGCGCGCGGGAGGGGTCACCACGAAGGACACGAAGAACCACGAAGGTTTGCGACACTCCGTCTCCGGTCCTTAGTGCCGCTTCGTGTCCTTCGTGGTCCAAACACGCTACCGGGCGTTCGACGTTCCAATCTTTATGCTCTAGATGCGCGGCGCCCCATTGGCAAGGTCGATGGTTCGACAAAGACGGTTCGCTTCGGTCACCGCTGCTGGTCGCAGATAGGATCGTGACATGGCCGCTCAACATCACTCGTGATTGCGACACGTCGCCGCCGCTCAGATATGGATGCTCGAATTGCGCGGTCCGCTGCTGGCCGAGTTCCTGGTCCGACAATGATGAGTCGCATCGGTTACCCGGTCGGGTCGCCGATGGAATCGCGATTCGGCCGCCCTGGATCACACGTGATTGCCAGGCGTCGCCGCTGCCCGGATTCGGATGCTCGATGTGCGCGGTCAAATTGTTGCGCGGTCCCTTGCTGTCGGGTATCCTGGTGGTGCGGAGCTCGATCTCACGGGGAGATCGAATGCCGCTTTGAAACA
>CAYWXT010000051.1:0-27434 GCA_964462125.1 uncultured Pirellulaceae bacterium
GATGCCAACGGTTTCATCAGCCTTTGGAACCTTGTCTCCGAAACCTGCGACGGCGACCTCGCCAAGACACGGGACTTGGCCAGCCGTTTGCTCGGATTCCTCTGCAAGCATCGTTGCGACTTTATCGTCGTCAGTTCCACCGACGCCGAATACTTGGACGCTTGGTTCGAGCGGGACAAGAAACTGCTGTACGACTGGAAGCCGCAAAGCGAAACGGTCGATGTCCTCTGCCAACACGCTGAAGTCCCGGTCGCGGCAATCGAGTTGTTCGTCCAATCGCGTAATTTCCAGCCGGAACGAGAGTACAGCCCGCGTCGCGTCGATCGGGTCGAATGGTTCACCGAGCTGTGGAACGTCGGCTGAGAGCCGCTCTCCGAATGTCCCCTCAGCCGTTCCTCCGCATCGTCGGGGAAGCAGGGGTCATCGCCGTCGTCCGCCGTGATCCCGCAAGTGCTGACGGAGTTGTTCCCGGCCGTCGGCGGCAAAGGTGTGCGCCGTGCCGGTTTGGTAGTCGGGGTAGGTCCAACGGTGATTGACCCAGCGTCCGCCGGTGAAGCTCAAGGTCACCTCGGCGAAGATGCCGTCGCGGAGATAGATCCGGTGGTCGCGATCCTTGGTTGTGGCCAGCACCAACTTGGCTTGCGTGACGTATCCCGGATCGAGATTCAACGGTCGCGGTTCCGGTCCCTCGAACGTTTCCGCGAATTCTCGTTCCAGTTGATTCGTTTCCAGTTTCCAATCGGCCAGCTCATCGGGTAACGCGATACGGCGGAAGGCGACCCAGCGTTTGACCAGGTCGGTTCCCATCTCCCGCTCGTAGTAGCCGCCGGCGTCGAATGGAATCTCCACCGTCGATCGCTCGATTTCGCCCCACCGCTCGGTCAACCGTTCGGCCGCCCACCGCCGCGACTCCGCATCCCGCGAAAAGATCGCGCAAAAACGAACCACCGGTTCGACCGTGCGGGTCTGTGCCATAAAAGCCGGGCTCCTCGACACCTTGGGATTGCCGTCGCGACTGCTACACTCTGCGAACGATTCTAGGCCAACGCGGTTTCGCTGTCCTCTTCCCTTGATTGAGTTCCGTCAACATCATGCATCCTTGGATTGCCGAGCGAACGACGACGTTTGACAGCAGTGGCATTCGTCGCATTTTTGACTTGGCCGCGAATTTGTCCGACCCGATCAATCTGTCGATCGGCCAACCCGACTTCGATGTCCCGGAAGCGATCCAGACAGCGGCGATCGATGCGATTCAGTCGGGCCGAAACGCCTATTCGCCGACGCAAGGGATTGCGCCGCTCCGCGATGCACTGCGGCAGGAGATCGCAGGGTCCTACCGGCATGAGGACCGCGACGTGTTCGTCAGCTCGGGAACCAGCGGCGGACTGGTGTTGACGATGCTTTCGATGGTGAACCCTGGGGATGAGGTCATTTTTCTGGACCCCTTCTTTGTGATGTACCCCGCGCTGGTTCGGCTCTGTGGCGGCGTCCCTGTGGCGGTCGATTCCTATCCCGACTTCCGGCTGCGGGCCGAAGCGATCGAAGCCGCCATTACGCCGCGGACGAAGATGATCCTGATCAACAGCCCTGCCAATCCAACTGGCGTGACGGCTGAGCGAGACGCGCTGCGGGCGGTCGCGAAGCTGGCGGCGGACAAGAACATCGCGTTGGTCTCCGATGAGATCTATTGCCGATTCATGTACGACGAACCCTTCGTCTCGCCCGCTTCGTTCAACGACCAGACGATCGTGATCGATGGATTCAGCAAGAGCCACGCCATGACCGGGTGGCGGGTCGGGTTCGTGCACGGCCCGGCCGAAATCATCCGGACGATGTTGAAGATCCAACAGTTCTCGTTCGTGTGCGCCCCGCAACCGGCCCAGTGGGGGGCGCTGCGGGCAATGGAAGTCAGTCTGCAGGGGCACCTCGAAGACTATCGCCGCAAACGGAACCTGATCCACGACGGGTTGGCCGATTGCTACGAAATGACCAAGCCGGGGGGGGCGTTCTACCTGTTTCCCAAAGCTCCGATCGAAAGCGGAACCGAGTTCGTCGAGCGGGCGATCAAAAACAATTTGCTGATCATTCCCGGCAAGATCTTCAGCGCCCGCGACTCTCATTTCCGCATTAGCTTCGCGGCATCCGATGAGACCTTGAAGCGGGGAATCGAGGCATTGAGGAGGATGGCGGGACGATAACGACTCGGCTACGGTGCCGTCGTGGAATTCAGAGACCACTCGCGATGACGTCGGCTACCGTGAGGCGGTCCCGACGGACTGCAGCATCTGAACAAGTTCTTTCAGGTTCCGCCGGTTCTGGCCGAAATCCCATTTGCCGATGCGGCAGCGGCTGGAGGCGGTCACCTCGGTCACGCCATCGACAGCGGCCAGCGTCACATGCACATCGTCGGTGAATCGCAACCACCGCGTGCGGTGGGTCAGATGCAAGTGGATGACGCCACCCTGCTCGTCACGCGAAACCTGGGACCAGCGGGACTGGCGGTGGAGCGTCTGCTCGAGGCCGTCGGCAACGTCCGCTGGCGGACCCTGGATCATCTGCGGACGCAACTGCGGGTCGGGCGATGAGGCCTGGAGTTCGGCGTGATTTGTGGTCCAATTGCGTTTCCCCTCGTCGATCGTCATGAAGAGAACCCACGCTGTGAGTGAGAGCCGTTCCCTGTTCGAGTCAATCGAGCAGGACCATCTCGATGAAGCACAACCTCTGGCGGCGCGGATGCGACCGCAGCGGTTGGAGGATTACATTGGCCAGGAGCAGATCTTGGGGCCGGGCAAGTTGCTGCGGAGGATGATCGACGCCGGGCGATTGGGATCGATCATCCTGTTCGGGCCGCCCGGGACAGGCAAGACCACCTTGGCGCGATTGCTGGCGGCGGAGACCGGAAGCGAGTTGCGGACCCTGAGTGCCGTCTCCAGTGGCGTGAAAGAGGTCCGGGAGATCCTCGGCTGGGCGAAAGACCTGTTGGCCTCCGGCGGCCCGAGGCCGGTGTTGTTCATCGACGAGATCCATCGCTTCAGCCGCAGCCAGCAGGACGCGCTGTTGCCGGACGTGGAGGCGGGGATTGTTTCCTTGATCGGGGCCACCACGAGCAACCCCTACTTCGCCGTCAACTCGGCTTTGCTGAGCCGCAGCCAGCTGTTTCAGTTGGAGCCGCTGTCGCCGGCGGAGGTGCACACAATCCTGGAACGGGCCCTTGGCGACCGGCGACAGGGTCTCGGCCAATTCGCTGCGGAGGTCAGCGCCGAGGCGTTGGCATACCTGGCCGACGCCTGCGAGGGGGATGCGCGGCGGGCGATGACGGCATTGGAAATCGCTGTCCGCAGCAGCGATCGCCAGCCGCCGGAGGTGACGAAGGAGGCCGCCATCGAGTCGCTCGGTAACCGGCTTGGCGGATATGACGCCAGCGGCGACGACCACTACGACCTGGCCAGCGCCCTGATCAAGAGCATCCGCGGCAGCGATGTCGACGCCGGCGTTTACTGGTTGGCCCGCATGCTCGAAGGGGGGGAAGACATCCGCTTTCTCTGCCGGCGATTGGTGATTTTGGCGAGTGAAGACATCGGCAACGCGGACCCCCAGGCGCTGCCGTTGGCGGTCGCCGCGATGCAGGCCTGCGAGTTCGTTGGGCTTCCCGAAGCACAATTGACACTGAGTCAAACCGTGGCCTACCTGGCGCTGGCCCCCAAGAGCAACGCGGCGACCACCGCGATCGGCACCGCCCGCCAAGACGTGCGGGAGAGGCAGATCGTGCCCGTCCCCAAGCACCTCCGCGATGCCCATTACGGCGGAGCCAAATCGCTGGGGCACGGCGAAGGCTACCAGTACGCCCACGACGCTGAGGACGGTATCGCCGACCAGGACCACTTGGGGGTCGATCGGGTCTATTACGAGCCGGTTGATCGCGGCTTCGAAGCGGAGCTGCGAACGCGTTTGGCGACCATTCGGGAGCGACTGCGGGGCGGCTCCGCGGACGCCAAGTGACCGACGATGGCGAGTTCGTCGAAGTGACCGAGGGGTTGGAGGAAGGCGATCGCGTGATCATCTATCCCAGCCAAGAGGTCTCCGACGGGGTCCTCATCGAACCCAGAGCCTAGTGTTCCGTCGCAGCTTGAGTTTCGGGTACAGCGGCCGGACGGCTTGCGCCGTGCCGTTACAAAGCGGATGGCAGGGGGTGCTCGCCACGGGCCCTGGGCAGGATGGCCAACCGGGCGACTGGCCCGGGTCATTCAATGGCAGTCGCAACCGGGTCGCGGTGCTCGCGGAGCCAGCGCACCAGCTCCGCCCGCAACTCCTGCTGGCGATCGCCGTGAGCGGGGTTGTTGATTTGGTCATTCCGTTCGTCCGGGTCGGATGCGACGTGGAATAGTTGGTAACGGTCCAGCTTTGGGTACCAGATCAGTTTCCAATCGTCGGCCGACCGAATCATCCGCTGCGTATCGGTGAAGTAGCCGTGCACGTTCCGCGGTTCGGTGCTCGACTCTGTATCGATCGCGGTTAACAAGCTGGCGCCCTGCACGCTGGTGGGGACCGGTAGATCACACAGCTGACACACCGTCGGGAACAGATCTCGCAGCGCCCCCTGGGATGTTGTCCGCACACCCGCAGGAACGCCTGGTCCGGCCAGGAGCAGCGGGACGTTGGCGGTGTGCTCATACTGGTTTTGTTTTCCCATCAGTCCGTGGCTGCCGATGGCGATCCCTTGATCGCTGGTGAACAGGATCACGGTGTCCTCGAGCATGCCACGGCGCTGCAATGCCTCGCAGATGCGGCCGACCTGGATATCGATCTGCTCGGCGAGGGCAAAGTAAACCGCACGTTGACGGCGAACGTCTTCGGACGTGCGAGGCGGCGGCACGATCATCTCGTCGCGTCCCCCTGCGTTGCCATGATCAAACGGATGCTCCGGCCGAAAATTGGATGGCAGCGTCGTGCTCCGCGGGCTGTAGCGATTCTCCATTCCCGCGGGCCAGTGCAACGGGTCGTGGGGTGCAGTGAAGTTCACGTGCAGCAACATCGGATCGCTCGCCTCCGAGGGGAGGGTATCAATCACTTCGATCGCACCGTCGGCGATCCGGCGATCGGTATCCGGTGTCAGCCCGATCCCCCACTGGCGGACCGGCTCCTCGTCGTCGGTCTTGAATGTCCATCCCCTGTAGCCGGTCACCGGCCGATCGGTCGCGCTGCGCGGGAAGGTCAACGGTTCGCCTCCGGAACCGCCGCTGCTGTACAGGGCTGTCGTGCGGTCGTAGCCGAGTTCCCGCGGTTTACCCCGCACATGCCACTTGCCGACGTGGACGGTTTGCCAGCCGGCCCGCTGCATCACTCGCGGCAAACTCGCCCATTCGGGTTGGAATGGAATCGCACCCCCTGCGGAAGCTTCCGCAACCATCGCCCGTCCGGTCAGAATTTCTGTGCGGCTGACGTGACAGATCGGATAGCCACAGACAACACGGTCGAAGCGACAGCCGCGGGCGGCGAGCCGTTCGAGGTTCGGAGTGGGAACCGGTCCGCCGTAGACGGAGAGCAGATCCGCCCGCAGATCATCGGCGACGATACAGACCACGTGTGGCCGCTCCTTCGCGTTTGCCTGCGACGATCCCACCACGGCCAGAAGCCCGCAGAACAACAACACGACAATGGCGACGGGAATTCGCATCCGTCCTTCCTCCTGGGGTGGTTGGAAATATTCACGAAACGTCTCACCGAGCAAAGCAGACGACAGACGCTCCGCGGCCCGGCGGCTGGCGAACCCCTCCCAGCTTAACCGCTGCTGACGGCGGGCTATACTTGCGGGACGAGCGTCGAGAGACCGCGAGTCTTTGCATCCACCGCTTCCACCCTTGCCGATTGCTGCGCCGAGTTTGTCATGAGTGTCACCCGCACGTTCGCATTCTTTTTTATCCTGTTCGCGTTCGGACTCCCGTTACACGCGGAACGACTGACCCCTGAGCGTTTGTGGGACTTCGCCCGCATCGGGGACGCGGCGGTTTCGCCCGACGGCAAGCAGCTTGCCTATCTGGTGACGCGGTATGACCTGGAGGACAACGCGGGAACGACCAGCCTGTTGCTGCAACGGTTGCCGGACTCATCGGCGGGGGATGGAAACGACACCGCGGCCGCCTTCGAGACACCGCTGCGTGCCCCCCGAACGAAGAGACTGCTGCAGGATGTCAAAGGGCTCCGTTCCCTCGGTTGGCTCGATCACCCCAGCGGTCCCAAGTTGATCTACATCGCCCCGGAGGCGGAGGAGGATGACGAGAACGCGGAGAACGCTGAGGAGACGGGCGAGCCCCAGGCATGGATGCTCGATCCCGACGCTGGCGAGCCGAATCAGCTGACCCATGTCGAACAGGGGATCGGCAATTTGAAAGCGTCTCCCACCGGAACGGCGATCGCCTTCACCGTCGACATCGAGCTCGATTCCACCGCCAACGATCTGCATGCTGATTTGCCCAAGGCGGACGCGCGGATCATTGATTCGCTCCTCTTTCGCCACTGGGACCAATGGCACGACTATGCCTACAGCCACGTTCACGTGGCGACGCTCGATGAGGAGGGAAACGCCTCGGAGCCGCGCGACCTGATGGCGGGTATGAAAGCCAACTGCCCTGTGCCGCCGTTCGGTGGCGCCGAACAGTTCGCCTTTTCGCCCGATGGCCGCGAGATGGCGTTGACGTTGAAACTCGTCAACAATCCGGCCGAGAGCACCGACACTGGGATCTATCTCGTGGCCACCGACGGCGGGTCGATCGAGCACATCACGCCTGGGATGCCCGGCTACGACAGAGAGCCGACCTACTCTCCCGACGGACGGTATCTCGCCTTTCACTCGATGAAGCGGGCCAGTTTCGAGTCGGACCGCAACCGGATCCTGCTGTATGACCGTTCGGAGGGCACTCACGGCGAGATCACCGGCGGCCTCGACCGGACCACACACCACGCGACCTGGAGCCCCGATGGGAAGCGGGTTTATTTTCACAGTGAGACCCGAGGGACGACCCAGGTCTATCAGATTGAGATCGAGAGGGAGGGATCGGCGGCCGAGCCGATTTCCGCTGGCCGCTTCGATTTCTCGGTCGTCGCATCGATTCCCCAAAGCAATCGCGTTTTGCTCCGTCAACAGAGCATGCTGCGGCCGGCGGAGTTGGCGGTGCTCGATGCGGAGACGAGAGAGTTGGTCACGGTCACCGACGTGAACGGCAAAATTTACCAGGAGCTTGAACTGCCTCGGGTCGAGGAGCGTTGGGTCACCGCCAGCGACGGGAAGTCGATCCACAACTGGGTGATTTTGCCGCCTGACTACGAGGCGGACGGCAACGATCAGTGGCCGATGCTGACCTATTGCCAAGGGGGGCCTCAGGGCCAGATCGGTCAGTGGTTCTCCTACCGCTGGAACTTCCATCTGATGGCCGCCAAGGGGTATGTTGTCCTGGCGGTCAACCGCCGCGGGTTGCCCGGATTCGGACGGCAATGGAACGACCAGATCAGTGGCGATTGGGGCGGGCAAGCGATGCAGGATATCCTGGCCGCGACCGACGCGATGATCGCCGAACCGACGATCGATCGATCGCGGGTCGCCGCGGTAGGGGCCAGCTTCGGCGGGTATACCGTTTATTGGTTGATGGGCAATGCTGGCAGTCGGTTCAGCGCGATGATCGCCCATTGTGGTGTGTTCAACCTCGAGTCGATGTACGGCTCCACCGAAGAGCTGTTCTTCGTCAACTGGGATCTCGGTGGCCCCTATTGGAAGAGCGAACGGATTGCCGACCGCTACCGCAAGTTCTCCCCCCATAAGTTTGTCGGGAATTGGGAGACGCCGTTGTTGGTGATCCATGGCGAACAAGACTTTCGCGTCCCGGTGACCCAGGGGATGGAGGCTTTCACCGCGGCGCAGGTAGAGTCAGTTCCGAGCCGATTCCTGTACTTTCCGAACGAAGGGCACTGGGTCCTCTCGCCACAGAACGGCGTCCTCTGGGGCCGCGTCTTTTTTGATTGGCTCGACCGCCATTGTCCCCCCGATTCCCAGCCATGATCGAACCGGATCCGCATGATCTATCTGGATCACCATGCCACCACCCCGTGTGACCCCCGCGTTGTCGACGCGATGCTGCCGTGGTTGACCGAGCGCTTTGGCAATCCGCACAGTCTGTCGCACGGCTTTGGATTGCAGGCCGCAGAGGCTGTCCAGCAGTCGATCGAGGAGTTAGCGGACTTGCTCGATGCCCCGGCCGACTCGGTCGTGGTCACCAGTGGTGCCACCGAGAGCATTCAGCTGGCGATCCGCGGGGTTTGCACCCATCCCCGCCAGAAACGCCGCCACTTGGTGACCGCAAGCAGTGAACACGCAGCGGTGCTCGACGTGGTCGACGAACTGCAAGGGGAAGGCTTCCGGGTCACCAAGTTGCCGGTCGACCGCAGCGGCTGGATCGACCTGCAACAGTTGGCTGATGCGATCGACGATGACACGGCGCTGGTTTCGGTCATGTGGGCCAACAACGAGATCGGGACGATCGCGCCGATGGGGCAGATTGCCGAGATCTGTCACCGGCGAGGAGCATTGCTGCACAGTGACGCGACACAAGCGGTGGGCCGGATTGGCGTCCGCACCCGAGAGGCCGATGTCGATTTACTCAGTGCCTCGGCACACAAGTTTTACGGTCCCAAAGGAATCGGATTGTTGGTCGCGGGAAACTCGCAACGACGCGTTCGTTTGAAGCCGCAGATCGTCGGCGGGGGCCAGCAGCGGGGCCGCCGCGGCGGCACAATGAACCCAGCGGGGATCGTGGCCATGGCGACCGCGCTGCGGATGGCCGCCGAGCAGCAGGAGCAGGACGCGACCCGGCAACGGTCGCTTCGCGAAAGGTTGCTGGCACAACTCACTGCCGGGATCGAAGGACTGAACGTTAACGGTCCCCCCTTGGATTCTGTGTCCCGGCTGCCGGGAAATCTGAGTCTGACTCTGCCCTTGATGGAAGGCTCGGCGTGGATGGCCGCCACCCCCGAGGTTGCCTTCAGCAGCGGATCGGCTTGCAGCACCGCCGAGGAACATCCCAGCCATGTGTTGACCGCAATCGGGCTGAGCGAGTCCCAAGCCCGGCGGAGCGTGCGGTTCGGGATCGGTCGCTTCAACACAGACGAGGAAATCGATCACGCCGCTCGGCTGCTTGTCGACTCCTATCGACGCATATCGGGAAATCACTGAGCGCCGATTTGGAAACGCACACGTTTCGTGCCATTCGTGCCCGTACCATTTGTGCCTGAAACCTACTCGTGTCCTGAAACCTTTTCCGGAGGTCAAACTTGCAACCAGCTGGACAGGGGGTTAGAACGAAGGGCCCCTGAATGGCGGATTCATTCGCCGTTCGCGTTTTTCCAACATCCCGCCTCCCACGCCTTCCCCCACCCGATCTTCGGTCCAACCGACCGGAGCCTCTCTCAGGAGTGGTTCTTTCCATGGACGCTCGCACTCATGCGACGATTTGCCGATGGGGCGTGCAATCTGCTATCGGATTTTGCTGTCTGCTGGCCAGCGCCGCCAGGGCCGAAGGGACCGATGGCGCGAAGCCGGTCGCGGAAGTCACGCCGACGGAGCGAAATTTCTTTGAGAGCAAGATTCGTCCGGTGCTGGTGAAGCACTGCTACGAGTGCCATTGCGCCGACGCTGATGATGTCGGAGGTCGTCTGCGTGTCGACAGCCGCGAGGGTTTGCATAACGGAGGCCACTCGGGGCCTGCCCTCTCGAGCGACGCACCGCGAGGAGAGTTTGCTGCTTGATGCGTTGCGTTACGAAGGGCCGGAGATGCCGCCGGAGGCGCCATTGCCGGAAACGGTCGTGCACGACTTTGTAACCTGGCTGGAGATGGGCGCTCCCGATCCGCGGGGCGACTCTGATGAATCAAGCAAGGAGTCCGACTCTCCGCTTTCCGGGCACTGGTCGTTTCAGCCTCTGGCCAATCCGTCGGTTCCCTCGGTACAGGCTTCCGATTGGAGGTGGGACCCGATCGATCATTTCGTGTTGCAGCGGATCGAGTCCGCGGGACTTATCCCGACCCGGGACGCTGAACCAGGTGTGTTGTTAAGGCGGCTGACGTATGACCTGACCGGCTTGCCACCGACGCAGGAGCAGCGCACGGCGTTCTTGGCCGACTACGCACGACGGGGTCAGCGGGCCGTGCCACCATTGGTCGATGATCTGCTCGCTTCGACCAACTTTGGCGAACGCTGGGGACGACACTGGCTCGATGTCGCCCGCTATGGCGAGTCCAACGGTAACGACGGCTTGAGCCGCAACCCAACCTTCCCGCACGCCTGGCGGTATCGCGACTATGTGATCGATGCCTTCAACGATGACGTTCCATATGACCGCTTTCTGACCGAACAGATCGCCGGTGACTTGATGACGGCGGAAACGCCGGAGCAGCGAGACCGCCAGTTGATCGCGACCGGATTTTTGGCCTTGGGATCCAAGCCGGCCAAGGCAATGAACAAGAATTTTGAGATGGACGTGGTCGCCGACCAGATCGACGTGGTCGGCACCGCGGTGATGGGGCTCAGCATCGCTTGTGCCCGTTGTCACGATCACAAACATGACCCGATCCCAACGAGTGACTACTACGCGCTGGCCGGGATTTTTTCCAGCACCAAGACGATGTGGGGCTTGGCGGCGAACGAAAAATTGACGGCGCCCAAAACGCCGCTGCACGAACTGCAAACCGCCACGCCGGCGCCGAATCCAGACCCCGATGCCGACCCGCCAGGAGTCGCTCAAGCGATGGGAGTTCGCGATCGGGACAAGGTGGGAGATTGCAAGATCAACATCCAAGGAGAATCGGGCAAGCTCGGAGCGGAGGTCCCTCGCGGCTTCCTTTCCGCATGCCGAACGTCGGCGCCGCCACCAGAGATCGAAACGGAACAGAGCGGACGCAAGGAGCTGGCCCAGTGGCTGACCCGCGACGACCACCCGCTGACCAGTCGCGTGATCGTCAACCGGATTTGGCTGCACCTGTTCGGCCAGGCGATCGTTTCCACCCCGGATGACTTCGGTCTCTACGGTGCCGAGCCCTCCCATCCGGAGCTGCTCGATCACTTGGCGATTCGTTTTCAAAAGGAAGGCTGGTCGATCAAACGGCTGATCCGGGCGATCGTGACCAGCCGCACGTACCAGCTGAGCAGTTGGTGTGAACCCGAATCCTGGGAAGCAGACCCGGAGAACCGTCTGTTCGCCCGGCACCTCCGGCGCCGACTCGACGCCGAAGCGTTGCGGGACAGTGTCCTGCAGGTCAGCGGCGAGCTTGACACAAGGCCTGGGCATGGATCCGCGGTTGCCCACCTGGATGTCCTGGTCAACAAGCATGACACCCTGCACCGACCGAGCCGACATCGCAGCATCTATCTGTGCATGCTGCGCAACTCGCCTCCGCCCGAGTTGGCCGCGTTCGATCTCCCCGATGCTATTCGGCCCCAGGGTCAGCGGGGAGAGACGACGTTGCCGACGCAGTCCCTTTTCTTGCTCAACAACTCGCTGCTGGTCGAACAATCCCGTAAGTTTGCCGAGCGGGTCCTGGCGTGCGGCGCCAAATCCGCGCACGCGCGCATCCGGTGGGCATATCGGCGGGCGCTGCACCGCGAACCGAGCGACCGTGAATTGAAGGAAACACTTGGCCTCGTGCGCGCGATGGACGCCGAACTGTCGACAGAATCATCGGGCGAGACGCTGCGTGACGTTCGCATTTGGGCGAGTGTTTGCCAAGCACTGATGGCCACCAATGAATTTCGTTATCTCGATTGAGGCGACCACCGGCTATGAACGCCATTTCTCGACGCGCCGTACTGCAAGCGACCTCGTGCGGTTTTGGGTCCCTCGCGCTCAGCGCCCTGTGTACCGAGGCATCGGCGAACTCGCACCCGGCAAGCCTGGCGTCCAAGTCGCCGCCGCTGATCCCGCGGGCGAAGCGAGTGATTTTCTTGTGCATGAGCGGCGGCCCGGCGCAGATGGACACGTTTGATTACAAGCCGCAAACGGGGAAGAAACCCCATCCCGGCTCGGCGGTGCCGTTTGCACAGCACGGCGAGAGCGGGATGTGGGTCTCCGACCGCCTACCGAATCTGGCCAAGCACGTCGACCGGTTGTGCATGATCAACGCAATGCACGCCGACACGGGCAATCACGCGCAATCGTTCCTGCAACTGCACACCGGCGAACGGCTGCGAAAACGGCCGAGCCTCGGCTCCTGGATCACCTATGGACTGGGCACCGACAACCAGGACCTGCCCGGTTTCATCAGCCTCAATACCTCCAAGCCGGCTGCTTACTCCAGCGCCTTTTTGCCCCCTGTGTTTGAAGGGACGCCGATCGGAGTCAACGGCGAGTCGATGTCGACGGCGACGATCCACAACGTCTCCAGTGATCACCTGACACTTGCACAGAAACGCCGTCAGGTTGACCTGATCCAGACCATCAACCGAGTGTCTTGCCTCTAAAGGAACTGGAACTTTCTCTCCGGTGAGCTTGGTCGGAGGAAAGCGACTGCTTTGGCTTTGGAGAGGAGACGGAACTGCAGCGGGAGATCGATCGTCCCTACGACTCTATATGTTTCCGCGTCGTCTAGTGAACCGCCGAAATGTCGAGGACGAACGCGTTATTGTCCTCTTGAATTCTGTACTGGAACTGCAAGAAGAACGTGTGATCTTGGTTCGGCCCGCTGAGTATAAAATACGGAATGGACCGCGGATTGCTGTCGCTGATGTCTTCGATCCGAAATCCGACCCCCGGCCGAATCAGGTCGCAATAGTGTTCCGCCAATAAATACTCAAACTCTCCGCTCGCTCGAATTCGTTGGGCGCGCCCTTCGCCATCATCCACGCCAACACCGGCTGTGATGAATAGGTTCTCGTAGTTGTACACGCCGAGTCCTGTCAGGAGATAGCGATCGTTGTCAATAAACGAATGCATTCCGATCGAACTCAGGCCTTGACGATAGAACGTTTCCAAAAACACACCCTTTACTTCGTCGTGCAACTCAAAACTCGCTTCTGTACGGGCTTCTGTCGTCAACGGAATCGATAGTTCACCAGCAAATGGCACCGTACCGAACAAGAACAATCCGTCCGATGCTGACCGTTCATTTTGCATCAATTGCAGGCTGTACGTTATGCCCGGCGAACGTCCCGACGGGCTGAACCCTCGCAACGACGTCAATCTCGCGTCACCGGGCGCTGGATCGCCGGGAAGCCCACTGCTAAACAAAAGCGGTTCGTCAATCGAAACGCGTCTTGATACATCCACCTGGTTCAAGGCGCGATATTGCCCAACCGTCAGCGTTCCCACTTCGTTCGGCTGCCAGTTTATGAATGCGTCCTCAAAGCGTCCGCTACGATCGCGCAACGTTCCATCGTCGCGAGTTTCCTGGCTGATGATGCGCCACTCTACAAAATAAGAAAACTGCTCAGCAATCGGTCCACCCGCAATTAATTCGACCTTGGGTAAAAAACCTTCACTGAAGCCCTTCGAGGATTGATCCTCTTGACGCCACGTGTACCAAGCCGCAAACGGTGTGGTGTCATTATTGGCGTCCTCCATCCCCGGCGGCAGGCGATATCCTCGATTCCAGTAGTCCAACCCAAACTGATTCAGCGTCGGAACGACCTGGTGGCACGCATTGCAATTCAACCCATGTCGTCGCGCATACAGTGGAATGGCGTTGGCCTCGTCAGGAAGAACTGTGAAAAATCCAGTGCTGGCCACGATGAACAGCAGACAGAATCGAGACGGACGCGCGACGAGCAAAAAGTGCAGCGGGCACGTCAGCGCCCGTGAAACTGATGGTTTCATGAGTTCCTCCCTTGAACGAACGTAACAATCGTATGGATTCCCTTGGCGACCATCGTTGTCCGCCAGCGCCGATCACACGAGACCGTTGATAAGATTCCGTATCGAACTGATGACGGTTTCGCTCTACCAAGACCGTTTTTTTACCCCGAGTCGGATACCGTGAAACTCATGTTCACGCTGGCATGACTCCGTTGGCCGCGTGAAACCGAGACAGCACTCCGTGGCCTCCGATTCAAGCAAATCGCGTCGACTTAGTCAGAATGATCGTCGGTTTTGTTAGGCAATGAAAAGATTGGGTCGCCACGGATGTCCGAACGGGGGCCACCAAGCACTTGATTAATGCGTTCGATCAGCTCTACCGATGCCGTCGGCTCCAGCAAGCAAGCCTCGTCGACCGCGTCGTCGACTTCCAATTGCAGCCTGTCGTGGAGAAAAAGTTCCAGTAGTTGGCGTTTGCGCAGCACAATCAACAGACGGCGTCGACCTCGATCGGTCAACGTCGCACCGGCGTACAGTTGATGGTCAATCAAGCCGGCTGCTGCCAATTCACGCATCATTCCGCTGGCGGTGCCGTTCGCGACGCCTACCGATTTGGCAACTGCACCGGTTGACGCTTTCCCGCCATCCCGGCTGAACCGCTCGACGGCCTGCAGATAGTCGTCGATCCGCGTCTTCCGCGGACGCTTCGAACTCATGGCGCGTCGCCTCTCTCAGCGGGTCGGCCGCCAAAACAGCAGACTTTTCATCGTTTGTCTCGTTCCAGAATGGATTGACGGGTAACAAAGAAGCACGTGTTTGCTTCAGTAACCATCGCGCGCAACTTGCGTTTCCAAGTTAGCCTGGGGCAACTTGCGTTCGCCGAAGTGTAGCATGCGCTACGTTTCGTTGGCCAAAGTGTAGCATACGCTAACTTCCACGCAAGTGCGCACTCCGGAGATCCCAATGGGGTCACTGCCCTTCTGGAACCGGCGGACGTCGTACCGAGGTGGGTTGATCGACGGTGCGACCGGCGGACCGGGAGCGTCAGCGCGGAAAGTCAACGCGGAGAGCCCGAGCCATGAGTATACGCGCCCTGGAGAAAAGATTCGGCCGAGCGTTCACGCAACGACCCCCAATCCGGTCCCCGGCTCTTTTGGTCCCGCCGCGAGCGATTCCGGAGGCGACGCATGTACCCCACACCCCCCATTCACCTTCAATGCCTCCATGTTTTGCAAGCCGCCCCGATGAAAAAGCACTGGCCCTCAGTCGATTGGGCGGCCCGCCGCCTCGGCGAGCTGGCGGACTTGGTCCACGACCCTTGCTTGGACTTCGGGAGCAAACAGTCCGACGCCGCCGGCGTACAAGCCACGAGTCTCGTAGCCACCTTCGTCCAAAACGCGTGCCGAAGGGATATAGCCAAAAACGTCGTTGCAATAAGCCGCTACCCAAAGTCGACGTGGCCCCACTGCTTGTTCGATCGAGGCTACGTAATCGACGACCACTTCGCCGGGCAGGGCGACCAGGGTCAGATCCTTTCCGAACTGCCATACGGCGAGGGGGGCCGGGTACTCGGCGGCCGGTTGTTCTCCCGCCTCGAACTGCTCCCTCAGCTTGTCAGCGATCGTGCGGCCCCATCTGCCGCGCTCGCTAGCGAACTGCTCGAGCTCCTCTGCGGAGCCGACGGCGACCAGAGGCAGCGGGGTCACCGCCGTTGTGATCCGAAGTGGACCACAGACCGGTTGCAGCTCCGTGTCCAGCACGCGCAGCACCTCGGCTCCCAGGGTCCGGCCGTGCAGTGTCGCCAGTTCTTCACTTCCTCGAGGGAACGGGTTGGCATCCCCGGCACAGCCCTGCATGAACATCGCTTGCGCGCCCGGATGAGCCATCTCCACCTGCCGCTGCGCATAGCCGGCGAAGTCGCCACTGATGTTCATGTCCTTGCCGGTGAGCGTCGTGTTGTGGCAGGCCGTGCCGAACAACACGCCTCGCAGTTTCCCCTCGGGAGAGTCGATCCGCAGCACCGGGGCGCTGCGATCGGCCAAGCCGCGGGGGTTGACGCCGAGAATGACTCCCCGCTCAGTGAACTCGCGGCGGTTCATCACGAATGTCGTGACCCCCACGCCCCAACTCAGCTTTGCCGGTTCTAAACGATCCAAGCTCTCGCTCGCCAATTCGACGAGCTTGGCTTGCAATCCCCGCGTGTAATCAACGGTGGCTTGAGCCTGTTCGGGAGGGAATCCCAGCCGCTCGACATCGAGTCCCAAGGTCGGGCCGGTGTGCGTGTGGGAAGCATTGAGCAGGATCTGATCCCGCGACAGCCCGGTCCGTTCGCAGATCCGCTCACAGGTCGGCTCGGCGAACTCGGCGCGAAAGCCGATCAGATCAGCTGAGATCAACACGCCACGTTTCCCCTCGCCGTCTTCGATCGCCATCGCCTTGGCAAACAGTTCGCTAGCAACGCCCGCTGAAGGCTCGGTGCGTGAGGCATAGCCCGCCATCCGCAGCGGTTGTTCCGGTGTGATCTCGACTCGGGCAAAGCCCACCTTCCACTCGACTGCGTCGCCCGCGGCGGCGTCAGCGGCCGCGTCGTCGACGACGGCGAACCAAACGGTTGCAAGCGTCAGTACACTGAAACCGCGCAACCAAACCAACCGAGAGAGCGAGCGGTGGAACATCAATCGAATCCGTTGAGAAGAGTTAGCAAATCGCATCCAGTATAGGCGTTCCGCACGCCAGCGTACGGGGACGCCGAGACCAAGAGCCGAAAAACACCGTTCTCGTGGCGTTACTCCGTCCGATGTCTTTCGAAGCCTCAAATGGGGTCAGTGCCTTTCTCGAATCGGCGGACCGGGAGCGTCAGCGCGGAACGTCAACGCGGAGTTCGCGCGAACAGCGGGGTTTTGGAACGGTCAGCGCAGAGTGAATCAGACCCCAGCGATTTTTCTCTGGGATTCTGCGTTCAACGCCACATCGCGATCGCGAGATTGGCTAGCAGGCCGGGGCGCCGTTTGGTGGTTTTGGCCTTCGCCGGGCCAACGCGTGACTGCCGGGGGGCGTGGGGACAACGACGCCCACGCCGTGCTGGTTCATGGTCCAATGCCTCCATGATTTGCACGCCGCCCCGATGAAAAAGCACTGGCCCCGATCTCCCTTTTCAGACAGCGAGCCGATCTCGCGCTTCGTTCGGATCCAACTGAAAGAACTTCGACGAAATCTCCAGCGTTTCGATTCCCAGCAGTAGGCATGCTTTCTTCTCGCGCAGAATGACATCGAGCTCCTTCAACAACTCAGAACGCGACTCGCGTGCCGTGCCGTAGAGGCTGGCGACTGGATGACCCCCGTCACAGGTGATCAGTAGGTATCTCGTTCCGACCCCGCTGGTTCCCCAATGAAAATCATCCGTACCCGGATGGATCTCGACGGGACAACCCAGCAACTTCTCCCAGAATGTCATCGTGCCATCGTTCCTCGTGTAATCAACCGCCCCTGCCACCGAAACGTGTTCGCCAAACGTAGCACATGAGCGGGAAAAAAGTGTCCGGTACCGTTTGTGCAAAGCACCCGGAGGGCGAGTCCCTCGTAAAAGGTACGGGACACTTTTTTCCCGCACGATCCTAAATCAACGCAAGCATCATGTCGGAGGGAGCTGGCTGGCATCAGCGTTCCGGCCGAGGTAAAGCCAATCGGTGAACTCTTCGTGCACGTGTTGATTGAAGTAACTGATGCCGTGCGCCTCGACATCGATAAGAACCTCGCGCATCCGGTCCAGCAGCGGTGTGTGCTCGGCGTAGGACCAGAGGGCGAGGATTCCACCGGGGCGAAGATGGTTCGCGGCACGCTGGATTCCTGCTGCGGTATAGAAGGGGGCGTTGGCTTCGGCCAGCAGATCCTCGGGGGAATGGTCGACGTCGATCAGGATCGCGTCGAAGCGATCGGATGTTGGTTCGGCGAGTAGCTCTGCGTAGATGTCCCCTTGGCGGATTTGTAATCGGCGGTCCTCGTTGAGCTGCTCGGCAATCGGTATCAATCCCTCGCGCAGCCACCCGATGACGGGCGGAAGAAGTTCAATCACCTCGATGCGGCTGACTCGCTCGCACGCCAGCGCCGCTTGGGCGGTGTAGCCGAGTCCAAGGCCGCCGACCAACACCGAGAGTTTTTCTCCACCCAACTGCTTGAGCGAGATCTCGGCCAACGCCCGCTCGGAGTCGGTATGCAGGCTGCTCATCAGGAACTCGTGATTGAGCGTGATCTCGGTCACGGTCTGGGGGGGCTCGGAGAGGGTGCGCCGGCGGCGGAGGCAGAGCGGCCCCAGCGGCGTCTCTTCGTAGGCGAGTATTTTGATTGGGGATTCGGGCATGAGGTTGAATCGCACTCTCAGGGGTATCAGGACGCAAGTATTGCCGAAACGCATTGGTGCCGAAACGCGTTGAGCCATCGCCACGACCCGGCTCAGCGAGCCGGATGGACTAGTGAAAATCGCGGGAGCGAATCGAGAGGCCCTGGACTTCCTCGGCAAGATCGATGAGCCGGCCGACCACGACGTGGATGATGCCTTCCACGTTTTCGAGTTTGCCGTCGACCAGCCATGCGTTGCTGGTGTAGGCGGTTCGAAAAAACGCTTCCCAAACTGCGGGGAAGAGTACCAAATTGATCGATCCTGTTTCGTCTTCCAGGGTCACGAAGGTGATCCCTTTGGCGGTGCCAGGACGTTGACGCAGCAGAACCAGGCCAGCGACGCGGACATGTTGGCCGTTTCGCAACGCCGGCAACTCCGTCGCGGTGACACAACGTCGTTGTTGGAGCTCGCGTCGCACGAATGAAATCGGATGAGCTTTCAAACTCAATCCGGTCGTGTTGTAGTCGGCGTGCACCTCCTCCAACGGCGACATTGGCAGCAGCGATTCCGGCAGCGGTTCGGGGTCGTCGAGCCGATCCAGCAGCGGTGTTGTGCCGGGGGTCTGGTCTTGTCCCAGCGACTGCCAGACGGCGGCTCGACGGTCTCCGGCCAGGGACGCCAGGGCGTCAGCATCGGCTAGAACCGCTGACGCCGCCGGAGTCAACCCGCAGCGGCGTGTCAGCTCTCCGATGTCCCCGTAAGGTCCCCGTGCTCGGCGCTGTTCGACGATTTGCAGCGCCATATTACTGGACAAACCGCGAATCGTCCGCAGCCCCAACCGCACCGCTGGTTGGGGCCGGTTCACGCTGGGTTCGAGGGTCGCGGGTTCGAGGGTCGAGTCCCAATCGCTATGGTTAACGTCCGCGGCCCGGACTTGGACACCATGTTTGCGGGCATCGGTCACCAACTGGGCCGGGGCGTAGAACCCCAATGGTTGGCTGTTGAGCATCGCGGCACAAAACGCGGCTGGGTAATGGCATTTGAGGTAACAAGAGGCGTAGACCAGCAACGCGAAACTGGCGGCATGCGATTCCGGGAAGCCGTATTCCCCAAAGCTCCGGATTTGGTGAAAGACATGTTCGGCGAATTCATCGCTCAGCCCATTCGCTTTCATCCCCTGGAGTAGTTGGATGCGGAACCGGTCGATCACCCCTGGCCTGCGCCACGCCGCCATTGCCCGCCGCAACTGGTCCGCCTCCCCTGGGGTGAACCCGGCGGCGACGACGGCCAGCCTCATTGCCTGTTCCTGAAAGATCGGAACGCCGAGTGTCTTTTCCAACACCCCGCGGATCGCTTCGTTGGGATAGACGACCGACTCGGGATCGCGGCGAGCTTTCAAGTAAGGGTGGACCATGTTGCCCTGAATCGGCCCCGGCCGGACGATCGCCACCTCGACGACCAGATCGTAATAGCAGCGCGGCCGCAACCGCGGCAGCATGCTCATTTGGGCGCGACTCTCGATCTGGAACACCCCCAACGTGTCGGCCTTACAGATCATGTCGTAGGTCTCCGTGTCGTCGGCGGGGATGGTGGCCAGGGAGAGGTCGCGTCGGTGGTGCTCGGTTAACAGATCAAAGCAGCGGTGCAGGGCAGAGAGCATGCCGAGGGCGAGCACGTCGACTTTCAAAATCCCGAGTTCGTCCAGGTCATCCTTGTCCCACTGGATCACGGTGCGGCCGTCCATGGCGGCGTTTTCGATCGGGCAGAGTTCGCTCAGACTGCCAGCGGTCATCACCATCCCACCGACGTGCTGGGACAGATGGCGGGGGAAGCCGAGCAGGGTTTGCACCAGATAGACAAACCGCTGCCCAAGATCGGAATCGGGGTCCAATCCCCCTTGCCGCAGTCGATGAAGAAACTGCCCATCGCGGCCCCTCTGGCCGGCCAGCTTGGCGAGGGAGTCGATCGCGTCAGCGGACATTCCAAGAGCCTTGCCGACGTCGCGAACCGCGCTCCGCGTCCGATAGGTGGTCACCGTGGCGGTCATCCCGGCTCGGTCACGGCCATACTTCTGATACAGATACTGCAGGACCTCTTCGCGGCGTTGATGTTCGAAATCGACATCGATATCGGGGGCCTCGTCACGTTCGCGACTGACGAACCGTTCGAACAGCAAGTCGGTTTGCCCCGGGTCGACGTTGGTGACCCCCAAGCAGTAACAGACGGCCGAGTTTGCTGCCGAGCCACGACCCTGGCACAAGATCTCTCGCTCCCGAGCAAAACGGACCATATCCCAGACGGTCAAGAAGTACGCCTCGTAGTGCAACTCCTCGATCAACGTCAGCTCCCGCCGCAAGGTATCGATTACTTTTTCGGGAACCCCGCCGGGCCAACGCCTTTGAGCCCCGGCCCAGGTCAAACGTTTGAGGTGTTCGATCGCCGTCATCCCTGGCGGCGCAAGCTCCTCGGGATATTCGTAGCGAAGTTCGTCGAGCCGGAACTGGCAGCGATCGGCGATCTCGACTGTGCGCTGGATCGCCTCGGGGAGGTCGCGATAGATCTCCGCGATCTCCGCCAGAGTCCGGAGATGCCGCTGGGCATTGGCGAACCGTTTGTCTTGCACCTGATCGATCGTGGTGCGATGGCGGATCGCGGTGACGCAATCGTGCATCAACATCCGCTGGGGCGCGTGATAGTGGACATCCCCCGCCGCGACCAGCGGCAACCCGCTCTGGTGAGAAAGGCTGCGCAGCCGCTTGAGTTGCTCCGCATCGTCGACGCCGCGATGCAGTTCCCCCAGCAGGTACGCCCGGTCGCCAAACAGGTCTCGAAACTGTCCCAACTCACAAGTCGACCTCGCTCCCGGATTGATCGATGAGAGGATTGAGGAGTTGGCGGTGGTGCGGGGACTTTCTCCCGAAGGCAAAACCCCCACCAGCAACCCTGGATTGAACTCCACCAAATCATCCCAGCCCAGCGTGCAGGTTCCCTTGGCTCCTCGTTGGCGGCCGCGCGAGATCAGCTGACACATCCGGCCGTACGCTGCCCGATCGGTCGGCCAAACGACCACCGGCGGCGCGTCGGCCAGCTCCAGTTCTGTGCCGACGCGATAGCTGAATTCCTGGTCCTTGGCCGGTCCGAAACCGCGCACCACCCCGGCGACCGAGGCACGATCGGTCAGCGCCAGCCCGGCATAGCCGAGTTCCGCCGCCCGCTCGACCAGTTCGTCGGGATGCGAGGCTCCTTCGAGAAACGAGAAATTGCTTTTGCAATGCAGCTCGACATATCGCATAGCCGTGGAGCGATCGGGCTAGGGGGAACCGGAAAGTGAATATTTGTCCACTTTAGAGTTCGCCCCTTGATTGCGTCAATGGCGTGTGAGTTCTGCTACAAAGCCAAGAAAGGAGGGGCTCAACCGAAACGTGATCATCGCGATACAACCAATTTCCCTGACGAGCCAACGACCATGGATCAACCGTATCAAACCCCCACCTCGTCGCCAGGTCCTCCAGCGTCCCCGACCCACCCGGTCCTGGTCGGCTACCTATTCTGGATCCTGGGGTTTCTCGGGGCGCATCGCTTTTACTTTGGCAAGCCGCTGACCGGGGCGATCTGGTTCTTTACCGGCGGGCTGCTGCTGATCGGTTGGATCGTCGATCTGTTTCTGATTCCCGCGATGGCCGAGGAGGCGAACCGTCGCTACCGCCCGGGCCGGATCGATCACACGGTCAGCTGGTTGCTGTTGATCTTCCTGGGCATCTTCGGGGTGCATCGTCTTTACATGGGCAAGATTTTCACCGGGATTCTGTATCTCTTCACCGGCGGGCTGTTCGGCATCGGCTATGTCTACGACGTGGTGACGTTGAACACGCAGATCGAGGAGCTGAATGGGTACTTGTGACGCTCACGTCGACGGGGCGACGGTGATCAGACGGGGCGAACGATGACCCGGGCGCCTTGTTTGCCGATTACCTTGACCTCGCAGCCGGCATCGACAAAGTCCCCTTCGGTAACGACGTCGACGGTGAAATCGTCGGTTTGAATTTTGCCTCCGGGGCGGAGGGGTGAAATCGCCGTGCCGATCTGGCCAACTTCGACCCGTTGCCATCCCGGCAGCAGCGCCTCGTCCATGACCGAATTGACCGCCGGTGCCTCCACGGCGAGCTGGGGTTTGAGCGTCAACCGGCTCAGTCCTGGCAGCTCGCCGAGATAATTGGAGAGAACGAGGAGGGCAACGAGGAACCCCGCAAACGCGGCGGCGACGATCAGCACATCGACACCGAGACCGGTCCAGTCTTCGTTCCCTTCGGGCCAGACGACACGGCGGGAGGCCATCACCAACGACCCGAGGGTCAGGGTGATTCCGCCGACCCCGGCCACACCGAAGCCGGCGAAGGCGAAGATTTCCAGCGCGATGAAACTGAGACCGATGACAAACAGCGTGACCTCCAGCCAGCCGGCGGTCCCGCCGAGAAAGCGGCTCCAGAAGAACAAACCGAAGCAGAGCATCGACGCCATGCCGCCCAGCCCGATCCCGGGGGCGCTTAACTCGATCACCAACGCCACCATCCCAATCAGCAACAGCAGGAACGTGACGACGCCGGAATTGAGGACCAGAATCAGCGTGTCGACCCAGCTCGGTTCGATGACGCGAATCGGCGCCTGCACTCCCAGCACTTCCGCCAACTCGTCACGGCTGTCGACCGTTCGGTTGGCGACCCCGAGTTCAACCGCCCGTTTCCCGTTGGCGATGAAGAACATCTCCTCCCCCGCCTCCCGGACCGGCCTGCCCCGCTGCCAATCATCGACATCCTCGATCGACTGCCATTCCTTTTCGGAGAAGTAACGGACCGTGCCGTCGGACTTGTGGGTCGCTTGGAACACGACCATGTCCTTGTCGACCATCTTTTCGGCCAACGCGATCGAGCGTCCGGTGGCGCGGGCGGTATCGCGAGCTTTTTGCGCCAACACACTGCGGCTTTTCGCCTCGGTATAGCGGAACGCCCCGTCTTGTCCCATCACGATTTCCCCAGCGTCGCCGATCCGGGCCCCGGGCAACATGATGATCTCGTCCGCCGCCAAGGCGAGCAGGGCGGCGCCGCTGATCGCGTCCTTTTCGATGAAGGCGACCGTTTTGACCCCTTTGGCATCGAGCAGCATGTCCATCAGCTCAAACGTGACGGAGGTGAACCCGCCGGGGCTGTGAATATCCAAGATGATCACCTCCGCTCCCGACGACACCGCTTCATCGAATTTCCGCTGCAGCAGCGCACCACTCAGGGGGTTGATGTCTTCGTGCAGCGGGATGATCACCGCCGACCGCGGTCGTCCCGGGCGGTCTTCCGCTTCAGGGGCCTCCGCCGCAGGGGTTTGGGCCAAGGCCAGACCGCAGACCGCGCACAGCAGAATCACCGGGATCAGAAACGATTTCATCCGCGTTCGCCTTGAGGCGCCTTGAGGGCCAGGTTCACATATTGCCATGCTTGATTTTAGCAACCCGCGAAAGGTGGGAGGTCTCGGTTCACTTGCCGCCGTACCAGACGCCCCGGCGCCAATTGTGTCGGCGGAGGTGTTCGAGCATTTCGGCGGGCAAGCGGGGGAGTGAACCGCTGCGGACGTTCCGCTCGACCTGCTGGGGGTTTCGCATGCCGACGACCGCCGTGGTGACCTCGGGACGGGCGAGCACGAACTGGAGGGCGACATCGGCGGGGGTGAAGTGCTCGGCCAATCCGAAACGCTCAATATCCTCCTCGATCTCCCGGACCCGCGAGACGGCTCGGCCCAGCCGATCACCGCTGAAGTAAGCTCGTCGAAAGTCATTTTCCTCGAAGCGATGATCGGCGGGGTACTTGCCGGTCAAGATACCTTCGTCGAGCGTCACTCGAGCAATCACCCCGGTTTCTGATTCGGCGGCAACCGGCAGCAGCTGGGCCGCCGGTTCCTGGTGGAACAGGTTGAACATCACCTGCACGACATCGACCAGTCCGTCCCGCATCAGTTGGACCACGCAGTCCTGGTCCTGTTCCGGGGCACTGACGCCGATCCAGCGAAGTTTTCCCTCCTCACGCAATTGCCGGAGCACCAGCAGTGGTTGCGGATCGTCGTTCCAGGCACGGGTCCAGCTGTGGAGTTGCAGCAGATCGAGGCAGTCGGTGTCCAGGTTCCGCAGTCGCTGTTCGACGTTTTCACGGAGGTAGGCTGCCGGGTAGCGATCTTGCCAGCGGCAGTAGGGACTCGGCGGCCACGGCCCAGCGTCCGGGGGGACGTTGGTCGCCACGAAGACCTCTTCATCGCGCGTGTTGACGACCGACGCGACGAGTCGTTCACTGTGGCCGTCGCCGTGGCCGGCAGCGGTGTCAATGAAGTTGAGCCCCAGGCCGATCGCCCGATGCAGAGCCGCGACCGAATCCTCGTCGGATTGCGGCCCCCAGTCACCTCCCAGCGGCCCAGTGCCAAAGCCGAGTTCGGAGAGCTGAGGTCCCGAGGGAGTCAATGGCCGCGTGTTCATCGTCAAGTCCGTTTGGGGGCTCCGCGGACGCATCGGCGCACCGGGCGGCCGCGTCCAAGTGTCAAATTTTGCCGATTAGCCAAACGAATCGTAGGGGGTGGGTTGATCTTCCAGCCAATCGGGCTGGACGGGTATGAACGCCTCAACTCCCTGGACCGAAGATTCCGAAGAAACCAGCCGGGTGAACGCCGTTGTATGACTGGCGTCGCCGGTGAGTCCCCGCGGCGATTTTGATGAAGGTGCATCCGTGCCGAGATTTCCCTCCATTCCCCGCGTAACGATCGTCGTCCCGGTGGGCGATGACCTGGCGGCATTCGAGACCAGTCTCGTTAGCGTCCTGGAAAACCGGCCGGACGACGCCGAGATCATTGTCGCCCACGATGGCAGCTATGATGATCCGTTTGATCTTGGCGACGAAGTCCGCTTCGTCGAGGCGCCGACCAACCGGCTGGTCGACTTGATCGCGGTGGCAGCAGCGAAGGCCCGAGGCCGCTTCGTCCACGTCCTGGGCGACGGCGTACGGGCGGGCGAGAACTGGATCGCGGCGGGGCTGGAACCGTTCGACGATCCCGAAGTTGGGATGGTCGCCCCGGTGGTTCGCGGCGATTCGGGGACGATCCTCGCCGCCGGCTGGCACGACACCACCGCTCGGCTCGCCGCTCCGGTCCTGGCGGGAACCAGCCGGGTCGAACGTCGCGCCGCCGCTGGTGTCCGCGGTCCGTATCTCCAAGCGTCGTTCTGGCGACGCGAAACGATCCGATCGCTGAGCGGCCGGTTTCACGGAGAGGACGCGGTGGAGGCGAGCTACAGCTATGGTACGTTGCTTCGGCGGGACGGTTGGCGTTGCGTCACGGCGGCCGGGTGCGAACTGCAATACGACGGTGCGAGCTTCCCCGGCGACCGCTCGACGTTCCGCCGGGGGCAGCGATTGCGAACGCTGCATCTCTTGTTTCACGGCGGCAACTGGGCGACCGCGCTGCTCGCCGCTGGACAAGCGATGTTCGCGGCCACGCTTCGAGGTCGCGGCGTAAGCGAAGCGATCGGGCAAGCGGCCGCTCCTGGCAGCGGCGCCGAGCTTCGCAGCCGCGTGAGGCTCAAGATGACCGAGCCTCTCGATCGTGAGCCCACCGTTCGCGTTCACCGCGCATGCCGTACCGGCGCAGGCGAAAAACGTCGCGCCGCGTGAGCAGGGAGGCCGGAAGCAGGGAGGCCGGAAGCAGGGAGGCCGGAAGCAGGGAGGCCGTAGGCGGGCGATGGGAGTGGCCGGGATGGAGGCTCCATGTTACAAGGGAAGCACTCGACGTGGCGCAACAACGAGATCGATCCCGACCGGCGATGCTAGCGAGCGATTTGGATGGAACCCTGATCCCGCTCGATGATCACCCGGAGAACCGCCGCGACTTGCAACGCTTGCTCCAGGAACTTCATCGCGCCCAGATCACCTTGGCGTTCGTCACCGGCCGGCATCTGGAATTGGTCCACGAGGCGATGGATCAGCACGGCCTGCCGCACCCAAATTGGCTGATCTGCGACGTCGGAACGTCCATCTATGAGGGCACCTCTGGAAACTCCCCAGCCCTCACCCCCACGAAGCCGGGAGAGCGGGGACCGAATCAGCCGCTACGGCTGGTGCAGTCGTACGTCGAACACTTGGCAGGGATTGTCGGCAATTGGGACGTCGAGCGAGTGTCGCGGATGCTTGCCTCCGTGCCGGGAATCCGGAAGCAGGAACCGGAGAAGCAGGGCCGGTTCAAACTCAGCTACTACAGCGACCGGGAGCAGCTCGATCGCATCGTTGCGGACGTCGACGCGTTGCTCCAGGAGTCTCAGGTCCCCTATCGGATCATCGCCAGCGTCGACCCGTTCACCGACGACGGCTTGATCGACCTGCTGCCCACGGGGGTCTCCAAGGCGTTCGCCCTCGACTGGCTCGTTCGGTACGCGGGTCTGCGGCGGGATCAGGTTCTATTTTCTGGCGACTCGGGCAACGACCTGGCGGCCCTCACCGCCGGCTATCAAAGTATCGTGGTGGGGAATGCGGCGGCGGAGGTTACCGAGGCGGCGCAGCGGGCTCATCGTCAAGCGGGCTGGACCGATCGGCTGTACATCGCTCAGCGGTCCGCCACCAGCGGTGTTCTGGAAGGGCTCCGCCATTACTTGACGTGAATGATTCCGGCACGATTTAACGCGGCGGATTTCTTTCAGTTCCGTTCGACTTTCAGGGCTCATACGACCGAAAAAACATGAAGAGTCGTTACTTCCCGCGTCATCCCCGCCGCGGATCGCCGCCGGGGAAGGAGCCAATGAGGCCTCTTCACGATGCCACTGCAGAGAATCTGGAACGCGCTGTTCGGTCGGTCGACATCCAAGCCACGTCCCAATGCTTCGCCGCCGAGTGACCGTTTGAACAGCGCCACGACGAACGGCTTGGCAATGAACACCTTGGCGGGGAACGCCGCGGAGACAACCACCGTCACCCCGGCACGCGGTTCGCCGAGAGCTCAGGCATCCAAGGGGTGGGGCGTGTTTTCCGGTGGAGGCCGTGGTGATGCGAGCCTGCGGAAGTTGGTCAAGGATGCCAAGGTGTCCAAGGTGCTGGAGATCTTTGTTGGGGACGGCACGCGAACCTGCGCCGCCCTGCAAACCTTCTCGGCGACCGAGCCGATCGAGGAGATCGCCTACACGGTCATCGAGCCGTTTGAGAGAGACCCTGGGGTGGCGCTGCGGGCGTTTCACCGCCGGGTTCGCCAGTTGAACGCTCA
>CAYWXT010000052.1:0-27145 GCA_964462125.1 uncultured Pirellulaceae bacterium
GAAATTTCCGGCCAATTGATGCAACAGGAGCTGACCCCTTGCACCTCGAGTCCGAATTGCAGGGCCATGCAGGCCAGGGCGGCGTCGATGTAGATCACGTGTCGGTCCCGCGGTTCCCGGAAGGCGCGGAGCTGGCCCACGACCACGCAAAGGCACGGAACCTCCCCGACAAATCCCGTTGCTCCCATCGGAATCTGGACGATCTCACGCACCAAACTCGGGTCATCGTAAAAGCGGAACACGAACGGTTGGCGGTTGCAGGCACTGGGTGACCAGCGGGCGATCTCCACCGCCCGATCGACCACCGGCCTCGGTACCGGGCGCGGCTGAAACCAACGCACGCTCCGCCTGCGTCGGGCAAGCCGTTGCAGATCGTCGATGCTGGTGGGTAAGGGACTCGAATCTCGGCAGTACGGGACTTGAGCAGGCTCGGCCTCCTCGCCCTGAGGTGAGGAAAATTGAATCTGTTCAAATCGTGATCGAGCGGAGGCGACTTTTGGGGTCGTGTCGACGCTTTGGAAGTACAGCGTCAGGACATCGCGTGCCCAGCCGAGCAACACCCGATCTTCCGGCTGCCCCTGGACCGCGAGTTGCCCCGCTATCGTGACCACCTGGTTCAGATACTTCTCGCCAAAAACGTGCTTCCGGGGACGGCTGACCAGCCCCTTTTCCAACCGGTGAACGCCGCGGCGAAGCTCGTACCGCGCGGAATCGCCCTGCTGCAGCCGAAGGTGTTGGGCGTACAGCTTTCTGCCCGCAGCGTTCGCGCGAAATTCCCAGGCGTAGCTGCCGTTGAGTGCGAATGACAGCGCCGAGATGTCGGGAAGCCAGCGGAAGCAGGTCGACAACAGCCTGCGAACGATGGCGCCAATTCGGCCTCGACCGATCCTCGGCGATCTCACCGCCGTCCGAACAGTTTCGAGAATCGGGCCTGGCGGGACCGTCGTCGCGTTCAACTGCCGGTCGCAGCGCGTGGATAGCTCAATGCTCACTTTGCAAAGCTCCTCCCATGACTCCGACAATAGGAACGCCCAATCCCGGCCAGCGCATTTGGAATCTCGGGCCAAGCCAGCGAGACCAAGGAGTCACGCAGGACCTTCCAATAACGAGTCGCGAGCCGTCGCCGATAGGTGGAGCATATCGCTCCCGACATGACATGCCGTGCGGCGTAGCGTTCGGCCGCTTCAGCGGCATCGATCCGCATGCGAATCGACCGACGATGGCGTTTACCCAAGTCGGAGATGCGTCCTTCGCTGTGCAGCCGAACGACGTACAGAATCGCGGGCAGGAAGCGCACCTCAGGCTGGTCGTGAAGGATCCGCAGCATGTACTCCCAGTCCTGGTGCCGCTTGAGTGTTTCACTCCAGGGACCAATTCGGCGGCACAAATCGCGACGAAACAGACCCGAGACAGCGTTGCTGGGAACTCGCTCAAGTCCCCGTTGAGTCGCTCGCGGGCAGCTCGCGTTCTGGTGCGCCCGGCTCAGATCCATCACTCGCTGAGAAAATCGGTCATGCCGGACTAATTGGGTGTCCGACCAGACGTAGTCGAGCGCCGGGTAGCGTCTCAGGCAGTCTACCTGCCACGCGATTTTCTGTGGCAACAAGGCATCATCAGAATCCATGAACTGGATGAACTCGCCGCGCGAGCCTTGGAGGCCCGCGTTTCTCGCTGCCGGAGCGCCGAGATTGGCCTGCTTTTGAACGACGATGTCAAGGTCCGGATCGTCAACGAGCGATTCCTGCCAGCTTTCGATGGCCGACGGCGTCTGGTCCTGCGACCCGTCGTCGACAATCAATAACTCCAAAGGCCGGTAGGACTGGTTGGCGATCGACCGGAGCGCATCGGGGAGCAGCGCGGCGCGGTTGTGGGTAGGAAGGACGATCGAAACCAGGTTCCGATGGGGGGGGGACGTCATCCATGGATCGGCGCTCACGGTCGAGTCAATCGCCGTCGTGGCGTGCGGCATCATCGTGAAGCCTGTCCCTGAAGGGGGGGTGAATTTTCATGGTGGGGAAAAATGGTCCAGAATCCCCCCACCTGAAGAATCCAGATCGTCGGGTTCTTGTAAACGAAGGGATGAACGAGGGTAAAGGTCAATCCGTGGCACCCCGACGCGCCGGCTCCCGACCGCGTTCTAAGCTCTGTCTGAAAACGCGAACGACGCTCGCGAAGCGACAATCATTACCCTCCCAAGGGAAGCTGGTTACTAGGAGGGCGGCCGCACTTCTAATCATGGTGCGATGGATGTTTTCAGACAGAGCCTAGCCACCGGACGGACGCGAAACGGGATGCCAAGGCGTCTTCACCCGACCGGGGAGCGGACGAAGCTTGAACGGCGCCGCCCCAACTGTCATGCTGGGCGGTTGAGCGACCCCAAAGTCGGTCCACGTCGAACGCACATTTGCGCGGCGCGGGTTGACACGGCGCGGGTTGATACGGCGCGGGCGAACCGGATCGGTGTGACGATCCACCAACCCGGTTGGACGGCCGTTGCCAATTAGCCGAAAGGATAGAAGCATTGATGACGCAACGTCGAGCCAAACGTGGCCAGCGACCGGTGCGATACGGGCTTGCAGAAACGCTCGCGGTGCTGATGGTCACGGGATCTCTGGCCACGCTCATCGCTCGGCCAGCCTCTACGGCGGAACCAGAGCAGCGTCCCGAACTCTACTTCGAAGACGAAATCGCACCGCTGCTCCAGGAGCACTGCACCGATTGCCACAATGCCGACGCCTCGGAAGCAGGCCTCGATCTCACCAAGCCGGAAAGTCTCGTACGCGGCAGCGACTCGGGCAGCGTGATGACGCCCCGAAACCGAGACCAGAGTTTGCTCTACGAGGTTGTGCACAGCGGCGAGATGCCCCCCGATGGCGAGCCACTGGCAGACGAAGCGATCGAGCGGATCGGGGACTGGATCGCCGGGGGTGCCGCATTCCGCAACCCACCGCCGAGCGACACGCCCGCAATCACCCAGCATGACGTGATCCCGATTCTGCTGCTCCGCTGCGTCACCTGCCACGGCGCCGAGCTCCAGCGAGGGGGGTTGGATCTAAGAACGGTCGCCAGTGTTCAACAGGGCGGCGAGAACGGACCGGCGGCTGTTGTCGGCGACCCCGACCAAAGCCCGATGATCCAGCGCGCCGAAGAAGAACTCTGTCCACCTCAAGGTCAGTTGTTGAAGTACTTCGTGGAACGCCCCAGTTCGACGGAGCTGCAGACGTTGCGGGATTGGATCACTGACGGGATGCCGGAAGTCGACAAAGCCGCCGCGGCCGAAACGGAGCCAGCGGTGACCGACCGCGATCGGGAGCATTGGGCGTTTCAGCCACTGCCGAAGCAGGTCCCCGTCCCCCGCACCGAATCAGCTGCCGCCACCGAATCAGTCGAGCCGCTTCAGCCGATCGACGCGTTCATCGAGCGCCGGCTTCGGGAAAATGGTCTCGAGTTTTCGCCCCCCGCGAGCAGGACGGAGTTGATTCGGCGAGTGCATCTGGACCTGATTGGATTGCCGCCGACACTCGAAGCGCTCGACCACTGGGAACGGCATCCCGATGATCGGTGGTACGAGCAGCTGGTCGACGAACTGCTCGCCTCGCCGCACTATGGCGAACGATGGGGACGGTATTGGCTCGACGTGGCGGGCTACGCCGATTCCGAAGGGGGACAATCGGCCGACACGGTGCGAGCGGTTGCCTGGAAGTATCGCGACTATGTCATCCGTTCCCTGAACGACGACAAACCGTGGGACCGCTTTCTCCACGAACAACTCGCTGGGGACGAACTGGCCGACTTCAGCGATCCCGACGAGGTCACCGACTCGATCGTCGACAACTTGATTGCCACCGGCTTTTTACGGATGACGGTCGACGAAACGGGATCGCGGACGATGAACTTCGTCCCCGAACGTTTGGGGCTGATCTCCGACGCCCTGAACGTCGTCGCCTCGGGAGTCATGGGCGTAACGATGGAATGTGCTCGCTGCCACAACCACAAGTACGATCCGATTTCGCAAAGCGATTTCTTTCGGTTCAAGGCAATCTTCCAAGGCGCTTTCGATGAACACGACTGGATGAGTTGGAAAAAGCGGAAGTTGGAGGTCGCCAGCCCGGAGATGATCGCCCGCCATGAAAGGGTCAACTCCGAACGGGAGCCGGAGATCAAACAGCTTCAGAAGCGCCGCAAATCGCTCGTTCGTTCCTTGCAAGAGGAATATCACTCCGAGCAGTGGCCGATGCTGGAGAAATCGCTGCAGGAGGAAATCGAAGTTGCGCTCAAGGCCCGCGATGGCCGCCGGACGCTGCGGCAAGAGGAGCTCGTCAGCCGCTACGAAACCGAAATCCGGCCGGTCGAATCGGTGCTGATCCAGCGGCATCCGGAGTTTGCCCAACAGTTGCACCAAATCGATGACCGGATCGCGGAACTGGAGGAACAGCTCCTGCCGCCGTTGACGATTCGTGCGTTGTGGGACCGGGGCCGCCCCAGCCCGACCTATGTGTTGATTCGGGGCGAGTACGATCGGCCGGGACATCCGGTCGGACCCGCCGCGCCGCCGGTGCTGGAAGCCGGCTCGGAGGATTACTCGGTCGAGCCACCTTGGCCCGGCGCCGAATCGACCGGGCGGCGGCTCGCCTTCGCACGATGGCTGACCGCCCCGGATCATCCGACGACGGCACGGGTCTTGGTGAACCGGGTTTGGAGTCACCACTTCGGCCGCGGCATCGTGAAGACTCTCGACAACTTTGGCGCAATGGGAGCAGAGCCTTCGCATCCAGATCTGCTCGATTGGCTGGCCCGCGATTTCGTCGACGGTGGATGGAGTCTGAAGTCCCTGCACCGCACAATTCTGCTGTCGCAGACCTACCGCCAATCAAGCAAGCGAACGCCGGAACGGGACCAGGTCGATCCGGAAAACGCATTGCTGTCGCGAATGTCGATGCGGAGGCTCGATGCGGAGGCGATTCGCGATTCGATCCTCGCCGTCTCGGGTCGGCTGGACGAACAAATGTATGGGCCACCCTCCCCGATCACCGCCCGTGACGATGGGCTGATCATGGAACGTCCCTCCCGGCGCGGCACTTTGCGGCGAACCATCTATGTTCAACTGCGCCGCACCCAGATGCCGTCGTTGTTGAGCGTGTTCGACTATCCCGAGATGCAGCCGAACTGCAGCGAGCGGACGGTCTCGACCGTTTCGACCCAGTCGTTGGTGTTGGTCAACAACGCCCGAATCCACCGATGGGCCGGAGACTTCGCCGAGCGGGTGCTCGACCAGACCACTGCCAATGAAACGGACCCAGAATCGCAATGGGTACGTCTCGTCTACCGCATGGCCCTGGGGCGATCGCCGACGCCAGAGGAACAGACCGAGGGACGTGACGTACTAGCCGAGCTGCGGCAACTGTGGCGACGGTCAGAGTCATCGGAAGCGGACGCCTCCCGGCGAGCCCTGACCACCTTCTGCCACACCATCATCAACTCCGCCGAATTCCTTTACGTCGATTGAATGCCATGTCTGCCAACACGAACCGACGTTCGTTTTTCACCAATCTCTCACAGGGACTTTGCGGTGCCGCTCTGGCGGAGCTGTTCCTGCGGGATGGATTGGGGGGCGGTGCCGGATCGGTCCACGCCGCCGAGGCGGCGCAGCGGTACGATCTGACCCCGAAACCGGCTCATCATCCGCCACAAGCCACCTCGGTGATTCATCTGTTCATGAACGGTGGACCGAGCCAAATGGACTTGTTCGACCCCAAGCCGGCACTCGGCCGTTACGCTGGAAAGTCGTTTCCGGGGAACGTCGAAGAGATCGGGAACGTCGCGACGACCCACGTTGGGGACGTGATGCCGGCTCCGTTTCAGTTCGCACGTCACGGTGAGTCGGGGACCTGGATGTCCGATGCCTTGCCGCACACGGCCGAGGTGGTCGACGATCTCTGCTTCTTGCATTCCCAGTGGACCGACCACCCGAACCACGACAATGCGCTCTACAAGATTCACAGCGGCCGGCTGTTCATGGGACATCCATCGCTCGGTTCCTGGGTGACCTACGGGCTTGGTTCTCAGTGCGCCGACCTGCCGGCCTATGTCGTCCTCGATGATCCGCTGGGGTTGCCCAAGAACGGCGTTCGCAATTGGACCTCGGGATACCTGCCGCCGGTCTATCAAGGCACCCGGTTTCGCACCGTCGGGGCCCCAGTGTTGAACTTGACTCCCGAGTACGAGCAACCGAGCGAGATCGGAGTGGCTGCCCGCGAGCTGCTGGAGAAACTCGACCGCCGGCACCGAAGCGAGCGGCCGAACGAAGCGGAACTTGACGCCCGCATCGAGTCGTATGCGCTGGCGGCCCGGATGCAACTCTCCGCCGGCGACGTGCTCGACTTGTCCTCGGAGAATCAATCGACACTTGATGCGTACGGCGTGGGTGACAAGGTCACCGATTCCTACGGCCGCCGCTGCCTGCTCGCCCGGCGCTTGGTCGAGCGCGGGGTGCGGTTCGTTCAGATTTACTTGGAAGACCAACCTTGGGACAACCACAGCAACCTGAAAGAGACGCTGCTGTCGGCCTGCCGCCGCACCGATCAACCGGTCGCCGCCTTGATCAAGGATCTGAAGCAACGCGGCATGCTCGATTCGACACTCGTCGTTTGGGGTGGGGAGTTTGGGCGGACGCCGACGTCGCAAAAGGTTGGCAACGAGTACAGCGGCCGCGACCACAACATGCAAGCGTTCACCTCCTGGCTCGCCGGAGGCGGCGTCAAACCAGGGTTCTCCTACGGCCAAACCGATGAGCTCGGTCACAAGGTGGTGGAAGGCCCGATCAGCGTTCCCGATTTCCACGCCACGCTGCTGCACGCGGTCGGACTCGATCACCACCAGTTGTACTTCGAACGCAACGGTCTGGAGGAACGCCTGACCGGCGTCCAGGAACCGCGGGTGGTGAGTGAGATTTTCGCATGAATCTAAATGCATCCGACTCGCCAAGCCGGATCGTCGCGGCGCGCCACCTCCCAGGAAGCCCATCACCCATCCAAGCGACCTTTCCGAGTTGAACCCTGCCGATGACGATTCACCGTCGCGATCTGATCAAGGGATGCGTCCTTTCCGGGATGGTCGGCCATGCGTCTGGTTCCACGGCTCAAGATATTTCAGCAAGCCGTGAGACCTCTGGCGGTACGACATCGCGACCTTGGAAGACCATCGACACGAACCTCAGTCTGTTCCGCTGGCCCTATCGCCGCCTGCCCGACGACACGCCCCATCAACTCGCCGCCAAGTTGCGCTCGCTTTCCATCGCCGAAGGCTGGGCGGGAAGCTTCGAAGGGCTGCTGCACCGCGACATCACAGGCGTCAATGCGAGGTTGGCGGAAGCCTGCCAAGATGCCCAAGGCGTGCGGCTCGTTCCGTTCGGCTCGGTGAACCCGACGCTGCCCGATTGGGAACGGGACCTGCAGCGGTGTCACGAAGAACATGACATGCCGGGGATTCGCCTGCATCCGAACTACCACGGTTACCCGCTGGATGATCCACGTTTTGAACGCCTGCTGCGCAGCGCCGCCGAGCGGGACTTGCTGGTCCAGCTGGCGGTGGCGATGGAAGACCCGCGAACGCAGCATGCAAAGCTACAGGTCCCCGAGGTCGACCTGACGCCGCTGCCGGAGGTGGTTCGCCAAGTTCCCGGGGCCAGGCTGATGTTGCTGAACTATCGTCCGAAGGCAAGAGAACTGGCACTCTTGGCGGCGGTTCCCGAAATCCGCTTCGACATCGCACGGGTGGAATCGACCGACGGTATTGCTCGGCTGGTCGAAGCGGTGTCGCCCCAACGCGTGATGTTCGGCACCCATGCACCATTTTTGATCGTCGAATCGGCGCTGATCAGAATCTACGAATCGACTCTGCAAGAAGCAAACATCCCGATGCTGTTGGCGGAGAACGCGAAACAGCTGCTGGGCATACGGGGCCCCAAATGAGTGCAGCCAACGTCCACCGAATCGCTCCCGACCTTGGTTTTGACGAAGTACATCCGTCTCGCCGAGCCGGATCGTCACCGCGCACCCGCTCGGACGACCATCGTTCAGTCTCTCGTGGAAGCTCATGATCCCTTCCTATCCTCTTCGCCCGGAGCATTTCGGACTCCCAACCCTGGCGCAGCTCCACGATCTGGAAATCTGGGACTCGTACCTGACCCCGTCGAGCTCCGACCCCGATGGCACGCGTCTGCTGGCCTCGATCGAGCGAACGTTACCGACGTTGGACAAGGGAGCGGTCCAGCGGTTTTGTGTCTTCTTACACGTCGGCTTGGGGACAGCCGACCAGGCGACCGAAGCGAGGCTGCAGTCGTACCCGGACGATGTCCTGAAACCGCTGCAGCGGTGGCCCGAGCGAGTGCTGGGGATGATACGGCTGAATGCGAACGATGTGCCCGGTTCCCTCCATGCAATCGATCGCTGGTTACGGGACGGACCGATGGTTGGAGTTTATTTTCCCGGAGGGCGCCGCGGGTCGCTCCCCTGCAACCATCGCAACTTCGATCCCTTGATCGCCCGGATCACAGAGGTTGGCGGCGTGATCATGCAACACACTTGGTTCAAGACCGGCGGCAAGGGCTCGCCGGGGGAATCGACGCCGTCGGAGCTGGCGGAGCTGGCCCGTCGGTTTCCGGAGACACAGTTTCTTTGCGCCCACGCCGGTGGTGAATGGGAGCGGGGCATCCGGGCAATCCGCTCGGTCCCGAACGTGTTGGTCGAAACATCCGGCTTTGATCCGACCGCTGGCTTTGTGGAGATGGCGGTTCGAGACTTGGGGGCCGAGCGGATCGTCTTTGGCAGCCACCTGCCGTCTCGTTCTTTGGGGACCGAGTTCGGCAAGATCTTCGGGGCCCGCATCGGGGACGGGGAGAAAAAGTTGATTTTGGGAGACAACCTGCGGCGGTTGCTCAAGGCGTCTTGACGTTCGTTCGGTCGTAGTCGAAATCGTTGCGTCGCCGAAGTCGCAGAGGATCACGGGCAGCCTGGCAGGCTGTGCTACTTTGCGTGCAGCAACCGCCCTGGGTTCTCCGATGTCCAGCGGTCGATGGTGGCGGTGTCGATGCCGAGTTGATCGGCGAGGACAGCCCGCATCACGGGCATCGTGGCGGCTGAACCGGCGAAGTGCGTGCGGTCGGCCGACCAGGCGGCGCCCGCTTCATCCACCTCGACGATCTGGTCCCCAAGTTGGTAGCGGCCGGGGCCAAGTCCGGCGGCGCTCATCGCATCGGTGACAATCACGACCTTTTCCTCCGGAACGCACTTCAGGTAATTGCCCAGCGCCATCGGGGGAATATGATGCCCATCGGCGATGAAGGAGATCATCAAACGGTCGGCGAGACTCAAAACCCGTTGAACAATGTTGTCATGGCGGGGGAGTTGGCTGGGGCAACCGTTGCCCAGGTGTGTGAACAATTTCAGACCGGCACCGAGCGCGCGTCGAAGCTGATCGAGTGAGGCGTCGCTGTGACCGGCTGCAACGACGATGCCTTGGTCGCTGAGCCAACGGGTCACCGCCGCGTCGTCGTCCATCTCCGGGGCGAGCGTCACGAGCCGAACGTGTCCCCGTCCGGCGTCGAGCAGTCGTCCCATCGGTTCGCGATCGGCCCGCATCACGCTCGCTTTGGGATGGGCGCCGACGAAGCCCTCATGGGGGCTGATGAAGGGGCCTTCCACATGGATCCCACCGATCAGAGCCGCAACCGAGGGGACCTCCTCGATCAACTCGGCGATCCGACCAACCCGGCGGCACATCGCATCGAGCGGCGCGGTGATGATCGTTGCCAAGGCTCGTGCGATGCTGTCGTCAGCCATCCGCCGACAGGCATCCGTCACCGCTTGAGTGTCCAGACTGTCGGCGTTGAAATCGACGCCAGCGTAACCATTGACCTGCAGATCGATATCGCCGCTCATCCGGCACGCTCCGCCGAGGCCAGGCTGGCTTCCGACAGACCGCTCGCCGCTGCCCGGTCGAGCACGAGAGTGGTATCGGGGTGCTCGCGAAGGATGCTGGCGGGGACCTTCGGGGAAATGGGACCTTCCAACGTCGCCCGCACAGCTTCCGCCTTCCGCTCGTCGGGGACGCTGCAGTAGATCTTGCGGGACTTCAAGATCTGCCGCACCGACATACTGATCGCTTCGGTCGGAACATCCTCAAGCGAGGCGAACCAGCCCTCCCCGACCTGCTGCCGGCGGCACGGTTCATCCAGGGTAACCACCAAGTAGGGCGACTCGGTATCGAAGTCCGCCGGCGGGTCGTTGAACGCAAGATGAGCGTTTTCACCAATGCCGACCAGCGCCATATCGATGGTGATCGTGGCCAGCAGTCCGCCGACCCGGGCTATGGTTTCCGATGGATCCTGGTCACCGCGAAGATAATGGAACTCCTTCAGCGGCACCTGGTCGACAAATCGTTCCTTCAAGTACCGGCAAAAGGAGGCCGGATGGTCGCTGGAGAGCCCCACGTATTCGTCGAGATGAAATCCGGTGACCTTGGACCAATCGACGTCACCCTCGGCGGCCAATTCACGGAGGACTTCGAACTGCGACGATCCGGTCGCGATGACGAGGTTGGCTGATCCTTGGGCGTCGATCGCGGCACGCAGGTCGGCCGCGGCACGCGATGCGACCCAGCGGCCCATGGAATCCCGGTCGGAGGTTATGATCGTGTGCATCAAGCAAGGAGGTGGTTCGGAGAGTCGATTGGGAGGAAAGCCAGTGCTGAACGCCCAGGATCGTACCCCGATCCGCCCCCGTTTCAAACAGATCCAGCTTTATTTCTGCCGAGAACTTCACCATGATCCGATTCCCGTTCCTCCCTCCGCTCGTGTTGATCGCCGGGTTGACAATCTTTGCTGCTGACGTCTCCGCCCAGGGGCAAGACGAGCAGCCGCAAACCGCACAAGCACCGGCGCGGGTGCTGCCGGCGGGCGAACAGCCGCAGGACGGGCGATTGGATGATCTGAAAACACTCAACGGGCACTTCCCGTTTGAGGTTCCCGAATCGGTCGAGGCGTGGGAGCAGCGGAGCGAGCAATTGCGGCGGCGGGTGCTCGTCGCCACCGGATTGTGGCCGATGCCCGAGCGGACGCCGCTCGAACCGGTAATCCATGGCAATGTCAAGCGGGAGGGGTTTACCGTCGAACGGGTCTACTTTCAAAGTCTGCCGGGACATTTCGTGACCGGACTATTGTTCCGCCCCGCCGAAGCCACCGACACGCCGCGCCCCGCGGTGCTCTCGCCCCACGGCCACGGCGGACGGATGCAAGAGTACAGCGACGAGGCCTTGGCCAAGCAGATCGAAATGGGGGCGGAGAAATTCGAGAACTCGGGGCGTTTCCCGAAGCTGGCCCGCTGTGCCCAGCTCGCCCGCATGGGGTGCGTCACGTTCATCTTCGACATGCTCGGCTATGCCGATTCGGTCCAGGTCTCCTACCAGGTCTCTCACCGCCACAAAGATCCCCGGCCGGAGGAAGGTGAGTCGGGACCTTGGTGCTTCTACAGTCCGCAAGCCGATCTGCGGCTGCAGTCAATCATGGGGCTGCAAACGTGGAACTCGGTCCGTGCCCTGGACTTCCTGGCATCGCTTCCCGACGTCGATTCAGAGCGACTGGCGGTCACCGGCGGCAGCGGCGGGGGAACACAGTCGATCTTGCTGGGCGCGATCGACCAACGTCCCAAGGTCTCCTTTCCCAACGGCATGGTCTCCACCTCGATGCAGGGCGGGTGTTACTGCGAAAACTGCAGCTTGCTCCGTGTCGATACCGGGAACGTCGAACTGGCAGCACTGTTCGCTCCCCGGCCGCAAGCGATGACCGCCGCGGATGATTGGACCCGCGACATGATGGACGACGGATTTCCCGAGTTGCGGCGGCTGTACGCGATGTTGGGGGTGGAAGACTTTGTCGCGTGTTATCCGATGCTGCACTTTCCCCACAACTACAACTACGTCACCCGAGCCCATATGTATGACTGGATGAACCGGCATCTTGAGCTCGGGTTGGCTGAGCCGATTGTGGAGGAGGACTACCAGCCGTTGAGCGAGGAAGAGGCAGCGGTTTGGAATGAAGAACACCCTGCCCCGAGCGAAACAGGCGTCGAACATGAACGCGCCGTTTTGACGTGGCTTGACGAACAAGCCAACGCTTGGCTCGCCGATCTTGAACCCAGCAGCCACGAAGAACTCGCCGAGTACCACGACACCGTCGGCGCCGCCTGGCGGGTGCTGTTCGACCAGCCGCTGCCCGACGCCGATGCCGTGGCGTCCAAAACACTGCGCGTGTCGAATCAAGAGGATGTCGCGATTGCTCACCAGTTGCTCAGCGATCAACGGCGCGGCGCCCAAATCCCCCTGTTGCTCGTGAAAAACGGTCGGGCGACTGCTGATCGCGGAGCAGCGAACAGCGGACCGGTCGTGATCTGGACCACACGCCAGGGAAAGTCTTCGGCGTTCACGCCAGAAGGGCAACTCGTGCCCGAGGTTTTGCAACTGCTCGAGGCGGGGGCCGACGTCATGATCCCAGACCTGTTCGGCCAAGGCGAATTGCATGTCGAGGGGACGACGGAGGAACAGCAACGCTTGGTCGATGATGACCGTGAGTACTCCGCCTTCACGTTCGGCTACAACCGCACGCTGGTTGCCGAACGGGTCGCGGATCTGTTGAGCGTCGTCGCGACCGCGGGAATCGGCGATCGTCGCGTTGCGCTGGTCGGCAGCGAAAAGACCGCGGCGTGGGCGTTGCCGACCGCCGTGATCGCCGGCCCCCAGCTCACCCGGGCCGCCGTCGATACCGCTGGGTTCCGGTTCGCCGATGTGGATCACTACAGTCACCCCGACTTCGTCCCTGGCTCGGTCAAGTATGGCGACCTGCCCGCGCTGATGGCGCTGCGAGCCCCTTACCCACTACGGGTCGCCGGTGAACAGGGCCGCGTCCCAGAGGTCGCCGCGGGTGCCTACGGATCCGTCAACGCTGGCGACGAGCTTTCTTCGGTTCGCGGCAACCTGTTCAGTGAAGACAATATCGAGTGGTTGCTGCGGTAGAATCGTCGCTGGACACCGATACCCGTGGTCCCGGATATTCCCAGGCTCCCTGGACCTAGGGCTCGGTCCAGGGATCATGCCAATCACCCCAGTGGGCGAGGTAGGCGGCATACGCTTCACAATCGTCGGCCCGCGATTCGATCCAGGCTTTGGCTTCGCTGACCAGTTCCGACTCGGCGGGGCGGTCGATCCGGCCGGTGATCAGCATGCAACGGAGAAACACGAAATAGGTGTCGAGCACATCGCAGCGGCAGTAGTCGCTGATCGCCTTCAGGTTGCCGTCGGCGTGTTGCTGCTGGACCTGCTCGCCGGTCAATCCCACCTTGCCCGGTTTGCCGAGCATCTGAGCCGCTAGATTGAGTCCGCCGTTCATGCGGGCGGCGCCGTGGTTGGTTAGCAGTTCTTGGAGGTCCAGGTGCGACTGCAGGTTGAATCGGTTGCGGGGTGACTTCCAGCCGTCGTTCCCGAACCAATGCGGCAGTGAGATGCCGTACCGATAGGCGGCCAATTCCATCACCGGGATATCAAAGGAGCGGCCATTGAACGTTACCCATTGCGGCCGGTGGTAAGCTTCCCAGCCCCGCCAAAAATGCTCCGTGATTACGTGACTCCGGAACTCGGGTTCGTCGAGCGAGACGATGTCGATCAAGCGAAAATCGCGCGCCACCTTGGCGATCACGACCGCCACCGGGACCTGGAAAGTGTGGGGAATGAAGGTTGTTCCCCGTTGCTCCAGCAGCTCTTGCTGATACCGCTCAATCGCCTCGGCAGCCGACAACCCCTGATCGGCATAACGGATCTTCGCAACAAGTTCTCCGTCTGAGACACTTTCGACATCGAAGATCAAATGCGAAACTTCTTCGGCCATGGAATCAATCGCTTCAGCGGGGCGTGGGAGGCGGTGCTGGAATCAGGGCCCAGCGTAGCAGAAGTCGCGGACCGTCAAGAAATTCCCAACCTCAACCATCGGAAAGTTTCAGAGCATGTCCGAACCAACCGCCCCACCTCCCCCGGTTCATCGCGCACGATTGCTCGACCGCTTCCTCCGCTACGTCCGGGTGGGAACCGCGGCGGACCCGGAGGGGGACGCCTATCCCAGCAGCCCAGGGCAGCGCGTGTTGGCGGAGAAGCTGGCCGAGGAACTGCGGGCGATGGGCGCCGAGCAAGTAGAACTCGACGAACACTCGCTGGTGTGGGCGACGATCCCTGCGACGATCCCCGAGACGTGTCCCTGCGTGGCATTGGTGGCTCATCTCGACACATCGCCCGAAGCTCCTGGGGAGGGGGTTCAGCCACAAGTCGTCGAGGCTTATGCCGGCGGCGACCTTCCACTGTTGGCTGGCGAGACGATCAGCGCCGCCTCCTGTCCGGCTCTTGCTTCCCTGCGGGGAAAGACCTTGATCACCACCGACGGCCACACGCTGCTCGGCGGGGATGATAAGGCGGGGGTTGCGATCATCATGGAGCTCGCCGAATGCCTGATGGAAAACCCGCGGTTGCCGCATGGACCAGTGCGGATCTTGTTCACCTGCGACGAGGAGATTGGGCGGGGGACCGACAAGATCGATCTGGCGCGACTCGCCGCCGACGTTGCCTACACCCTGGACGGTGGCGGTGCTGGCGTGATCGATGTCGAAACCTTCTCGGCCGATGCGATCACCGTCCGCTTCTGGGGATACAACATTCACCCGGCGATCGCCAAGGACCGGTTGGTCAACGCGGTTCGAGCGGCCGCCGATTTCGTTGCTGCCCTGCCTCGCCGCGAGCAGACTCCAGAAACGACCGACGGTCGCGAAGGTTTCATCCACCCCCACACGATCCGCGGCGGCGTGGGGCAGGCCAGCGTCGAAATGATCCTTCGCTCGTTCGAAACGCCCGATCTCGACCGCTTCGCCGATCAAGTGATGCAGACAGCGACGGCGATCGCGGATTCCACGCCGGGGGTCCGCTTCGAAATCGATCGCCGCCGCCAGTACCGCAACATGGGGGAAGGGCTCAAGCGGCTGCCCGAGTCGGTCACCTTGGCCGAACAGGCATTCGCCAACCTTCAACGAGGTTACACCCGGGCGATCGTCCGCGGTGGCACCGACGGCAGCCAGTTAACCGAGAAAGGACTCCCCACCCCGAATCTCTCCAGCGGCCAACACAACATCCACAGCGTGACGGAATTTGCCTGCCTGGACGAAATGGGCGAAGCGACCGAACATTTGGTCGAACTGCTCCGGCTGTGGAGCGAGCAACGTTCTTAAAAAAAGGGGACGCAATCGACCACGCGTGCCACCGGTGTCTCTGAACCGCCACCGTTCCCCTTCACTAGTTTCGACCTCTGGTTGTTGCTCTTGGGGGGTGGTCAGCCGTGGCGCTACGGTGAGAAAGTGGCGGTCGGGTCGGTTAATATGTTGGTTCGACTTTGATCCGTCCGACGCTCCGTCCGCTTGCCCCCGACGACACGATGACAAATTGCCTCCAGCGACTCCGCCCACTTCGCTTTACCCTCCCTTCGATTCTCGCCGTCGGACTCGCGAGTATGATAGCCGCCTCGACACTCGCCGCTGCTGAGCCGATCCGGGTGATGAGCTTTAATCTCCGCTATGGGACGGCCAACGATGGCGAGAACCGCTGGGAACTCCGCAAGGAATTCGTCGCCGACACGATTCGGGCCAGCGATCCGGATCTGCTGGGGACGCAGGAAACGGTTGGCTTCCAACGTGATTTTCTCGCGGCCGAACTTTCGGGCTACGCGAACCTCGGCGTTGGACGTGACGATGGCGGGGACGAGGGTGAGATGATGGCGGTCTTCTACAAAACCTCCCGGTTCGAACAGCTCGACGAAGGGCATTTTTGGCTGAGCGAATCCCCGGACAAGGTCGGCAGTAAGTCGTGGGACAGCAGCCTTCCGCGGATGTGTACCTGGGTCAAACTCCGTGACCGCACCGCTCCCGATGACCGCCCGATTCTGTTGATGAACACCCACTTCGACCACCGCGGCCCCGTCGCGCGGCGCGAATCCGCTGTCATAATCCGGCGGATGGCCGACCGGCTCGGCGAAGGATGTGACATTGTCGTGACCGGCGACTTCAACGCCGCGATCAATAGCGACCCGCATCGGACGCTCGTTCGAACAGGCCCCGAGGCGGGACGCTTCGTAGACACCTACGCCGTCGCCGCCCCGGAGGGCGAGCCGGGCGAAGGGACATTCTCCGGTTTCCTCAGCTCGGAGGTCGATGGAAACCGAATCGACTGGCTCCTCGTCCGTGGCGAGTGGGAGGTCGTCTCCGCCAAGATCAACCGTACCGCACGCGAAGGTCGTACTCCATCCGACCACTTCCCCGTCGAGGCCGTGCTGCGGCGGTGAGAAGAATAGGGACCGACCCGCTCTGTATCGAATCACCTGAAGTGTTCGCTCGATGATCCCCGACCTGACAGGTATCCGAATCGCCGTTGCGGAGCTCGACCGTGGGGAAATGCCTCCGCCCGAGCGCTGGCTCGGGTCCGATGAATTGGCCGAATTGGGCTGTTGGCGGTCGCCCGCTCGCCGGGACGACTGGCTACGGGGGCGTTATTTAGCCAAGGATCGCTTGGCGGAGTGGTTGGAGGTTTCGATCGCGGACCCTCGCGAGATCCAGATCCTATCTCGACATCCAATCACAGGCCGCGGTCAGGCCCCTCGAGTGCAGCTCCCGCAGTCGGCTGACTCGGGAACGATTTCTTTGGCTCACAGTGACGGTTTCGCTGCCGTGGCATGGTCGAAATCGAGCGACCGCCGCGTGGGAATCGACTTGGTTCGCCGTTCGCCGCTCTTTACCGGCTTTCTCGACATGTGGTTCACGGAACGTGAACGGCAGCTGTTTGCGACTGCCGAACCGGACGAGCCCCTTTACTTTTGGGCCGCGAAAGAGGCGTTGTTCAAATCCTTGCCGACGCATCGTTTTCAACCCCGGAGGTTGGCGTTGAAACGACGGCCCTGCGGCGAACTGGAGCCGACTGATCCCAGGATTCACGAACGCTGGACGACCGAGATCCGAACGGGAATGGAAGCAAACTGCCTCGTTGCGGTGGCGGCACTCGATACCAGGCCCGGCTTTCACCTGGAGTCGTCTTCGAGTGATGACCTGGGATCGGCGGCTGGTGCCCGTCTTGGCTTGGCCGGTGGAAGACGCTGATGAACGCAACATCGCCTCAACTCGGGGTCGTCCAGGAAACGCTGTTGATTCCTCTCTACTTTCGGGCCATGGAGACCAGGCGGGCGGATGCGATCGTGCATGACCCGATTGCCGTCCAGATTGTCGATTCGCTGGACTATGACTTCTCCAAGTTTGACTCCGCCTGGACCGTCTATCTCGATATCGTCATTCGCACAGAACTGTTCGATCAGCGAGTGCGGGCGTTCATCGATCGCCATCCACAATGCGTCGTGATCAATCTGGGTGCCGGCTTATGTGGCAGGTTTCATCGCATCGACAACGGATGCGTCCGCTGGTTCGATCAGGACATGCCGGACGCGATCGCTCTGCGTCGCCAGTTTTTCACGGAAGGACCCAGAAACCGGGTGCTGTCAGGGTCGATGTTCGACCACCAGTGGATGGAGGAGGTCACCACAGATCCAGCCCAACCGGTCTTGATCGTCGCCGAAGGGTTGTTCTGTTACTTCGAAGAGTCGCAACTGCGAATGCTCCTCGCAGCGATCGCAAAACGCTGGCCGGGAGCCGAGATCATTTTTCAGTCGATCTCCCGGAGGTTTGTTAACCGTCAACACGAAGTCGGCGCGGTGAACCGAACCGGCGCAACGTTCAAGTGGGGGATCGATTCTGGACACGAGGTGGCGGCCTGGGACCCGGCGTACCAGTTCTTGGATGAGTGGTATTTTATCGACCGCCACCGTCGACGATGGCGATGGCTGCGATACACGTCCTTACTGCCATGGGTTCACCGCAACCTGGCACGAGTCATGAAGGTCAGTCACATGCGGCTAGGTTTGGCATCGGAGCCGGATTGAACTCGATCGGCTCCCCGCGATCAAACATGAACCGCCGCGCCCCCGTCGACAGTCAGCGTTTCCCCCTGAACGAGGTCTGCTAGATCGCTGCTCAGGAATAGCACAGCATTGGCCACGTCGTCCGCGGTCAGGTCGCGCGGTCCCATCATGGTCTTCGCACGACGTTCGGTAAACATGCGCTCGGCATCGGGGAATCGCCGAGTCGAATCTGTCTCCACCAACCCCGCCTTGACGATGTTCACGTTGACGCCACGATCACCCAGTTCCAGCGTCATATGCCGAGCCATGCTTTCCAGTGCCGCCTTGGACGTCCCGACCAGCCCATACATGGGCAACGCGATCTGAGAGCCATGACTGGAGATGGCGATAACCTTGGCCCGCCCCGAGCGACGCTCCAAGAGTGGTGCCGCCGCTTGCACCAGATGCATCAGCGCCAGCACATTGAGGTTCATCGCCGCATGGAAGTGCTGTGCGCTGGCTCCCAGCAGCGGTCGGAAACCACCTGAAGCCGCGTTGCTGACCAGGATATCCAGTCGGCCGATATGTTCTTTGACGAATTCCATCAGGCAGTGGATATCGTCTTCCTCACTGATGTCGGCCTTGATGACATAGGCTCGGCGACCCAGGTCGCGGATCCGCCGTGCCACTTCTAACGCAGCATTTCGCGAGGTGACGTAGTTCACGATCACGTCCGCGCCGGCCTCGGCCAACCGCAATGAACAGGCGCTTCCAATTCCCCGAGAACTCCCGGTAACGAGAGCGGTTTTTCCGGTCAAATCAATCATGGTGTGAATCTCATTCGCTCGTGTGAATTCAAGTCTTGGATGAAAATGGTCCCGCGAATTACTTAGGTGCTCGCCGGGATTCGAGGATTCCCCGCGACGACTGAAGCTCGAAAACCATCGGCGATCAGCAGCGGACAACGATCTTCGCCATAGAGAGTGAAGCTGAATTGGCATGTGAGCTTGTGCTGTCCCAGGTAATCAAACCGGAGCAGGCAGTTTTCGCCTGGACGAGGCATTCGGCCGAAAGTCAATCGATTGAGTGACTGGGGGATGGCGATGAGTTTGTCTTGATAGAACCACGGGTAGATTCCACAAGCAAATAAGCATGCGTCCAACGTGCTGGGCGAATGTAGCCAGCCGAGATCGCTACGATGCCCCGACAGCTCTCGCATATCGGGAGACGTGATCCGTGCCCATCCACCCTTTTCGTCGCAGAAAATGGATTTCAGCTGTCGAAACACGGGCCCATGGTAGAGAATCTCCTCGCGCTCCCTTGGGTAGTGAACCTCGTACATCTCAGGCGGCTCGCCCGGATCGGGGCAGACCGGAAGCGGAACCTGGTCGCCCAATCGAACGCGGGCACGAGCATGGGGTCGATTGGCATGTACCAACTTCCCGGCACGATTGCGGAAGTCGGTTACCAATTCAGTGGAAATTTCATCACCATCGAGCACGGCTCGAATACGACCGGTTTGCGGCGCGTCGTCCAGAAACCGCCAGCCACTGATGATCTGAACTTCCTCCATCGCGACGATCTGACGAGGAGCACCGAGACACGAGGCGGTTTCGGCCAATAGTTCAATGGCGATTACGAACGGAAGCAGTGGACGATCGCGAAAGCGGTGCTGGATCAGAAACGGATCCTTTTGCGGGTCCAAGTGACATTCTGCAGTCGCTTGCCGACCCTGATCCTCACGCTGAAACCGATCGATGAGAGGCAACTGCGGGGGTGTCAGCGGCGCGGCTGTATCACCGCGAAAGTTGACCTTCGTATCTGCCGCGGTTTCTGCATGCGGCGTGCCCCGGACGAGATCCGCGGCGTGATTGAGTCGGTGCAGTTGACCGTCGGTGTATAGGACTTCGCCTTCTGGAAGCCCGAGGTCAAGTTCATTGGTTAAATGCCGGACGCCCTCAGCCGGGGACATCAAGTCCATCTTCATGATCCCCTGCAATCCGAAGCTCGCCCCGCTCATGACCATGCCGACTTCATCCCACCCATGCCAATGGAGGCACACGGAACGACATTCCGGTCGACGGTGACGCAAAGCTCCGGCCAGCTTTGCCACCATTTCATTTCCGAGTGCGTAGACCGTGCCGCCGTTGGTTCCGAAGCGTCCTCCCACGGAACCGAAACCGATGAACCATCGAAGTGGGTCTTCCGCGGTTGACTCCAGCATGGCCATCAGCCCTTCCACCTTGGCATTGAGGGTGGCCTCCAGATCCGCCTCCCTGACCTGTTCAAACCGGGCCGGAGTGCGGAGGCCTGCGCCGTGAACAATGCCTTCAATGGGACCGCTGAGCCGGCGGATTTCATGCAGTGTTTGATTCAGCGATTGCCCATCCGCCAAGTCGCACGAATGGTAGACCGCCGAGATACCATGTCGTTGAAACTCTTGGAGGTTACGATCGATTTCTAGATCCTTCATCAGGCTCTGCCATTGGCGGGTCGGTGATTTCCCTTCCGCCAATGCCTGCCGAGTGATCTGCCGTTTGAGTTCTCGCCGGGCTTCGTCGGACAGCCCATGCAATGCCGGGTCGATTGGTCGAAGCCGGTGGCGCCCCAGCAGATGGAGTCGGAGTCCGTACCGTCGGCCGAGTTCCATTCCCACCCGCGCCGTGATGCCTCGAGCCCCACCGGTCAGGACCCAGGTTCCGCCCGGCCGAATCACCGCGGTCGTGGCGCGATCCTCGGTTGCCTCCGTCACCGATTGGTATTCGGCGCGGACCACCAGACGTTGGCCTGACTGACAGGCGACCTCTACTTCGCTGCAATCTTCCGAAAGCTCCCGCAATGTGGCGACGGCGAGACTGTCGGCAGGTTCATTCCGGGGCGCGTCAATCACCCTGACCTTCAAGCCGTCGCGTCCTTGCTGTCGGCTTTCGACGTAAACCGACTTGAGCCAGCCGACCAAAGCTCCGCTTTCCGGTGCGACGATGGGCTGAGTGAAACCGAAGTCTCCACCCAACGAGGTCACGGCGACCAGACTTCCAGGGATGGGTGGATGCTGCTCCTTCATTCGCTGCGACCATCGCTGGCCAAACAAAAACGCTTTGTTTATCCGCTCGCGGACAACGGCCCGGTCCGAGCATTGCGCCTCACGATCTCGCGGTGTCAGGATGAACAAATGGAGAGCCGGACCAGCATTCCAGACTCGGTCCAAGCTAGCGAGCAGCTCCTCGCGGGACATCTCCAGCGAGATCATCTGTGCCGACTGGCCCGTGCGGCGAATTGCCTCCGCCAAACGGCGGGCGTCCTGGTTGTGACCCAAAATCAGACAGGAACCGTGCAGGTTCCAGGAGTCGGTGGAGCCGCTCGACGGCGCCGGTTCCATGCGCATCACGTGGCGATGGGCGACCTGTCTCTCGCGGTCTGCGGCGTCGCTATCGGGCGTTTCAGCGACGTGGCCGGGTTCAGCCGTGCGTTCGGGAGCCAACTCGTGCTCAGACACAAGTTTCGAATCGGGAAAGTACTGTTTGTAGTAATTCCAATCTGTGATCAGAACCTCTCCCTCGGGCAGGCCCGCTCGTAGTTCCTCGACCAGATGGTCGATTCCTTCTCGAGTCGGCATGTACAGGAACTGAAAGAGCTTCTTGATGTGCATCGATTCAGGACGGACAGCCATCCCGACCTCATCCCAGGAATGCCAATGGAACAGCGCGGATTGGCAAGCCGGGCGGTGGCGGCGATACCACTGAATCCACTTTGCCAACATGTCGTTGGCCAGGCAGTAATCCGTTTGGCCGTTCCCGCCGAAGCGGCCACTGATCGAGCCAAAGGCGAGGAAAGCCTTTAGTGGGTCGTCGCGAGTCAACTCCATCAAATGGACCGCGGCATCGACCTTGGCGGAGATCGTTCGCTCCACGAGCTCAGGCTGTTTGCGGTCGAAGCGACACGACCGCTCAAATCCAGCCCCGTGGAGAACACCGTCGATCGGTCCGTCCTTGGCCCGAATGTGCTCCAGCAGTGATGCCAGCCCTGCGCGATTGCCAACGTCGCACTGGTGGTACTCCACTTCCACACCGGCAGCCGCCAGTTCTGCCAGATTCTTATCGATTTCGATCGCCTTTTCGACAGCGGACCAGGCATGCAGCGGCACCTCTTCTTGGGCCACCGCCGCCTTCATGACCCGAGCTCTCAACTGCCGAAGTCCCTCGGGGTCCAGCTCGCGCCAAGCTGGATCGACTTCGGGAGGCGGGCTGGAACCCAACAGATGCAGTTTGAGCCCAAACCGGAGTCCCAGTTCGCGAGCGACCACGGCGGTAACGCCCCGGGCTCCACCGGTTACCACCCAGACGTTTCCCAGCTCCCGATCCTGTCTGGGCAAACCTGCGACCGGTTCGACGACCGGTCGTACCACCAGACGCTGTGCGGCAGCGGGATAACCGACCTCGACGTCTTGCCACTGGCCGGCGAGTTCACGGCAGACGATCTCCGCCGATTGTGCCGTCGCGAGTTCTCGTGCCAGGTCAACCACTTTGACCTTCCACACCTGGCCGGTGGTCCTGCCCACCTCAACTCGCAAGGCCTTCATCAACCCGCAAAGCCCACCGCTCTCCACAGCGTCGACATTGGAGGACAACCCGAAATCGCCTCCCAGCGCGGTACAGGCGACGATCGAGGCACGGTCGAGAGCGTCGGCTTGAAGTATGCGTCGATACCATTGCTGGACCAGCAGGTAGGGCGTGCGGATGCCATGTCGTCGTCGCTGCTGGCATGACGAGGTTTCAAGGGAAGTCCAAGCGTCGGCATCATGGGGCGTCGTCAAGATCAAATGCAGCACCGGTTGTTGCTGCCACTGTCGTTCGAAGGCATCCAGCACCTGTTCAGGTCCATCGGTCGAGGCGACGACCGTGACGCTCCCGCCTTGCGATCGCAAACGCTGGGCGATCGCACGGCCCAACGGATTGTCGCCCAATACAAGCACACCACCCTGCAGGATCGCGTGGTCGGGCTCCTGCAAGCACGGAGTTTCCATCACCCGCATCACGAAACGTTGACAGACATTCTCGGAAGGTCCGGTCGGAGGACCACCATCCACACTTCGTGCTGCCTGCGCAAACGCCTGCGGGGAAATCACTGGTGGCCCGGCGGCGAGCAGTGCATGCAGATCGATCTTGATATAGCGATCCGGCAGCTCTGGCTGCGCCCCGGCCACGTTCACCCAGGCCAACTCCGCCGCGGGCTGAAACACCACGCTGATCTGGTTATCGACACGTCGAACCGTGTCCATCGTCGGGTGTTTGACCGGTCGTCCGCGCCGCTTGTCGAAGAGATCTCGCAGAGCGTCTTGGAGTCGATGGCTGTCAACCTGCAAGGCATCATCTCGCCCCAACCGTTCTGCCAGTCGATCGAGTCTCGCCTGAGAATGATCGGGGGTTTCCTCCCGCGGCGTATGTAGCAGCGTGTGATTGGCGGCCACGAGCGACCGTCGGTCGCGAATTGCCTCGAAATGGTTTCCGTCGTACTCGATCAAGGCGATTGAGTCGCTCGGATGATGGGTGACACACAGGCTCCAACCTCCTACCCCCTGGTGTTGGCGAGCCAAGTCAAGCGCAGTCGCTACGTCACCGGCTTGCTCCAGGATGCGCCGCACGAGCAGGCCATGAAGGCGGCCCGCGTCGGAGCGGCGCCGTGGCAAATCAAGCAGCATGGCGCTGGTGACGGTGACGCCCGCCTGATTGATGCCGGACAATGCACCGACCTGGCCGGCAATCGGAAATGTGACGAAACGGTATCCATTGGCTGGATCGACGACCTGTACATGACGGGCCAGGCAACCGCGAAGGAGCAGTCCCAGCGGCAGATCTTCGTTCGCCGCATGGAGTAAGTCGCTGCCGGCATTGGCTTCGGAAGTGATCGCGACCTGACAGCACCCTGCAGCAATGTCGGGATAAATCCGCAAGTTATGGGCGACCAGGCTTTCCTCCGAGACACCCGCGCCGGCGGCGATGCCCCGAATCTCCTCCAACGCGTCCTCATCAAACCAATGTTCCGGCGTCGCACTGGCGTGGGCGACAGCCTGCGGATCGACGATTTTGCTTGCCGAAGAATTCGCATAGCGCCGGAGCAGTCGACGGATCTCCCGCTTGCGAAGCTTTCCATGCGCCACCCCGCAATCGTAGGGCGTGCCCGCCAGCATGAATGTGGGCAATGCGTGCTGAGTCGTTCCATTCGGCTCAAACTCTGCTGCTGGCTCTGCTGTCGGCTTTGCTGCCGCCCCTATTGCTGGCTCTCGCGGATGTCCGCTGCGCTGGCGAGACGTTGGATCCACGGTGGCTGTCGCGATGGCAAGCGGCTCGGCTACGGGAACCGGAGTGGCAATCAATTCATCGACCGCCCCACCGCCAGCGGCTTCGTAACAAGCTTGAACGTGCATCAACTGCACAAGGTTCGTCCGCTTCGGATGATCCGTGCTGATGACCGGCACGTCGCGGCCGTGCAAAATCTGCCGACTCAACCTTGTCAAAACCTGGCGCGGCCCGACCTCGATGAAGACATCGATCCCTTCGTCCGCCAGCCGCCGAATCATATCGAGGTAGCGCACAGGCGTGACCAGCTGTAGAACCAGATTCCGCCGGATCTCGAGCGGTTCTGCGACGTACCGGTTGGTGACTCCACTGAGCAGCGGTATCCGTGGCGGCCCCAATGGAACTTCGGCCAATCTCTCGGCGAAGAGAGGCTGGGCGGCGGCCAACAATGGCGTGTGGAAGGGTCGGGGGACAGGAATCCGTCGCGACTCGATATTCTCATCACGCAATCGCCGTTCGAGCTGGCTGACGGTCTGTTCAGCGCCACTGACGACGGTTTGCCGAGGTGCATTGTAATGGGAGATATAAACCGGACCATCCATATCAGCAATGTGCCGGCGCAGGGTATCGGCGTCGGCGGAGGCGGCCAACATCGCTCCAGTCGTTGCCATGCTCTGTTCCACCGATCGACAGCGGAACTCCGTCGCACGCGCCGCATCGGCAAACGTCCACGCTCCAGAGGCGACCAATGCGGGAAACTCGCCGTAACTGTGCCCGGCAACCCGATCGGGTCGCACACCGAGGGCAGTGATGGCGGTCGCGATGAGCGTGTCAGCGACCAGCATCGAGAGTTGGGTGAGAAACACATCTCGTCCCAAACTCTTCCCTTCGTCCCATGCGAACTCGGCAAAGGTGGGGTAGCCGAGTCGTCGCAGGTCTCCATCCAATTGCGCGAGCGCATCGGCAACCGGCGGAGATTGTTCCGTCCACTCGCGAAACATGTCCGGGTACTGGGATCCCTGGCCCGCAAACAGACAGGCTATCTGCGTCGGCGCCGTGCGGGGCTGGCCATAAAAAATTCCCGCGCCACCGAGAGCCGAGAACGAACCAGACGTTTCGGCCTGCTGGCGGAACCGACCGAGCTTTTGAAAGAGATCTTGTGGATCACCGGCTACGATCGCAAGTCGGTGGAGGCGGAGTTGAAATCGCGTGGTCTCACGAGTTTCAAATGTCTGTACCGGATCTGCCATCGCGTCGTCGATCTTCTGAATCAGGTCTTCGAGCGACGGGGCGTGCCAGCGAAGGATGCGATCCTGGCGGTGCTTCGATGGGATCGGCGGAGCATGTTCGGCTCGCGTCGATACACGGCGAGGCGGCATGTGGCCGCTGCCTACCTCGACCTTCGTGGGACGTTCGAGCAGCAGGTGGTAAGCCAGGTTCCACTTGCCAAACGAATTGACCGCCGCAAACAGTCGGCCGTCTGGGTTGGCCAGGGGAATCGGGCGAGATTCACCGTCGACCGCAACGAGTCCCTGGAATTGCTTCAGGTCGGGGGATGGACTCGCCAGCCCAACGTAAGGCGTGACGCGAGCCCGCTGTAACTGCAGCATCGCCTTGAGCAGAGAGGTCATTGCCGAGGCACCCGCGGAGAAACCAAGCTGGGCAGAAGCGGAGCCGACCACCAGCGGCATCTCTCTCGAATCGCCAAAGACGCCGCTCAACCCCTCCAGCTCTTGACGGTCCAGCACTGGGAGTCCGGGCGAGCCCGACTCCAGACAGGTGACATCCCGAGCATGGATTCCGGTTTGATCGAGGCATCGTCGAGCACTTTGGGTAATCGCACCGGGCAAGGAATCGGCGCGGGCAACTCCGATCCCGTGAATGATGCCCAGAACCTGATCGCCGTCGCGACGAGCATCCGATAGCCGCTTGAGCAGGACGACTCCCACCCCTTCGCCCGGCGAGTAGCCATCGCAATCGGCATCAAAGGGCGCCCGCGGGGTCTCTTGTGCAAGCACTCCCAGCAGCGACAGGGTCTCAAAGTTCGGCAAGCCGAGTGATCGTTGGCCGGCCGCGCAGACCATCATGTCGACATCGCCGGTCCGCAACTGGTCGATTGAAGCCGAGAGGACCGCCATGGCCGATGGAACGTGCCCGTCGATCGCGGCTGCCCCGCCCATCAAATCAAAGGTCTTGGTGATCCGCGACGCCAGCGTGCTCGTGGTGAAACTACCCGTCTCGTCGACCAGCGCCGGCATTCGCTGAATCAACAAATCCCCAAACTGTTCGCCGATCGCCTTGATCGTTTTCGCGTCGACGTTCTCGGCCCCGAGTACTTGAGCGAGGGTGCGCTGAAAGTCGGGTAGACGCAAACCCATCTGCAGTTGGTTCGCGAACTCTCCTCCAAAGACGCTGCCGACGAGGACGCCCGTCCGTTTCCGATCGAATGATTTCTCGTGATACCCCGATATCGTGAAAGCTTGATCGACAGCATCGAGCAGCATGAACTGGAGCGGATCGGCGGCGGCAATCTGCTTGGGAGGCACCTTGTGCCTCCTCCAGTCATAGGCGAAGTCCGTGATGCAGCCGGCAAGTTTCGTGGGGGTCCGCCATCGGCATCGACTGCCGGCCTCGAACGCGATCCTCGAATCCCAGCGGTCCTCGGGGAGTTCCTGAACCTGGCTACGACCTGATTGGAACATTTCCCAGAGCGTCTCGAAGGTGCGAGCCCCCGGGAGTACGGCGCCGGCACCGATGATGGCGATCGGTTCGTGGCGAGACTTCGCAGCGGCTGAAGCGGACCCCGAATCCTGCTTGCTGTCGGCAACGA
>CAYWXT010000053.1:0-26981 GCA_964462125.1 uncultured Pirellulaceae bacterium
CCGATGAATGAGGAAACGCTCCAGCACCTGGTCGAGCGCATCCGGATCGTGCAAGACATCTTGGAGCGTCCCTTGGTGCTGGAGAATCCAAGCAGCTATGTGACATTCGCCGACTCGACCCTGGACGAATGGGAGTTCCTCGCCCGGATGGCCGAGGAGGCGGACTGTGGCTTGCTGTTGGACGTCAACAACGTCTACGTCTCCAGCGTGAATCACGATTTTGATCCGGTGCAGTACCTTCGCTCGATTCCCCACCACCGTGTGGTCCAGTGCCATCTGGCCGGTCACACCAATTGCGGAACCCATCTGATCGACACGCACGATGGCGAAGTGATCGACCCCGTGTGGGAACTGTACCGCCTGGCTCATCAACTCACCGGGGGCGTTTCCACGCTGCTCGAGTGGGACGCAAAGATTCCCGAGTTCCCGGTCGTGCACGCTGAGGTACTCAAGGCTCGCCACTACATGCAATCCAAACTGCAGCAAGCGGCCGATTCACCGTTGGCCCCTCCGGAGGTCGCCTCCCAGGCGATCTCGTCGGCGGCCACCAACACGGTTCCGCATCCAGCGTCGTACATCACAGCGGAGGCCGAATGACAAGACCCCGTCAGGCCCGCGACTTGAATCAGCTTCAACGATGGATGCAGGCGGTCATCATGCACCCCGATGGCGTGGCCGCGGGGATCTGCTCGGAGTCGGCGCAGCAGCATATCGGCGTACGTCCCGAACGCGTCGAGACCGTCGTCTGCCGCTCCCAGAACCAGACGAGTATCGAGCGGCTGCAGGTGTACGCAAACGCTTATTATGCACGGTTGCTGGAATGTCTCCGCGGGGAATTCCCCGCGCTGGTCCACGCCCTGGGACCGGAAACATTCGACGGCTTCGGGCTCGCGTATCTCCAGTCATATCCTTCGACGAGCTATACGCTCGCGAATCTCGGCCGCAACTTTCCACGGTTTCTCGCCGAGACACGACCGGCCGACGCGGTGCATGAACTGCGACCAAGCTGGCCCGATTTCCTGATCGATCTGGCGACAGTCGAGCGGACCTATAGCGAGGTCTTTGATGGTTCCGGCATTGAAGACCAACGGATCTTGCAGCCAGAAGATCTGGCTGCGGTCTCCCCGGAGCAATGGCCCGAGGCGCGGCTCACTCCAGTCCCCTGCTTGCGGCTCTTGACGCTCGCCTATCCGGTGCATGAGTACATTTCCGCCGTCCGTCACGAGACCGAGACGGTCATTCCCGATCCCTCACCGACGCACTTGGTCGTCACTCGTCGCGAGTACATCGTCCGCCGCCGCTCCGTCTCGCCGCTGGAGTACACGCTGCTGGCGGCTCTGGCCAATGGCGAAACGGTAGGCTCTGCGATCGAGCGGACGGCCTCGGCTCCCGATGCGGACCTCGACTCACTGGCGATTCAGCTTCAACAGTGGTTCAAAACCTGGGCGACCGCCGCCTATTTCCAAGCGGTCGCATTGCCGACCTGAATTCGCGCCCCCCCTTTTTTCTGAAAATCTCCAGAATCCTGGAATAAAGTCGGCGATTCGCACCGTTACGCAGGTGTACAGCAACGAGGCAGCAACCGGAATCCCCGAGATACCGGGACACGAGATGCCGGGACACAACGCGTAGACGTGCAGATGGCATGAACAGCGATTCGGCGAGGGCCGAACGCTTCTTGAGACACCTGGAACCGCTTCAGGGGGCGATGGAAGCCTATTGTCGAAAGTCGCTCCACGATCCCGACTGTGTGGAGGACACGCTGCAGAATGCGCTCACCGACGCGTTCCGGAAGTTCGATCTGTATGCGGAAAACACCAACTTCCGAGCGTGGATCTTTCGGTTTTTGAACCTGGAGATCTTGGCCCAGAACCGGCGGACCGCCCAAGGGGGCAATCCGACAACACTCCCCGCCGAGTTGCTACTGGCCGAGGGAAGTAGCCCGGTCGGATCGGAGCGACTGCTGCAGTCGTTGGCAGAGGATCCCGAGGCGGTGTTGGACAATTGCGACGACGCATTGGCCCACGCGGTCGCCGAACTGGAGCCGCGCGACCGATCCGTGCTGCTCCTGGCGGCGATTGGAGAATTCAAGTACGGCGAGATTTCCGAGATCCTCGAGGTCCCCGTGGGGACGGTCATGAGTAGCCTCGCTCGCACGCGGGAGCGGCTCAGACGACAGTTGGCCGATTATGGTCGACAGCAAGGACTGCTGCACGGCGAAACGTAACTCATTTGCATCGATCTTGTCGGAAGAGACGACCGGATCGTGCTGTTGCTAAAGGGATGCTCTGATGAAGTGCGACGAAGCCCGCCGTCACTGGAGTCTTTATCACGACTCCGAGGGAGACGCAGAGATTTGCTTCGAGATCAGCGAGCACCTTGCTGACTGCGCTGACTGCGCGCAGTGGTTCCATCGGCAGAGTTTTCTTGAAGACAAGATCAAAGACAAGTTGCGGTCCGACGCGTTGCGCGAGCCGTCACCCGAGTTGTGGAGCAGGGTTCTGGCAGGCAGCGGCGTCCAACCACCGACGACAACCGCTCGCCGCTGGACGACGCTCGGCAGCGTTCTGGTGCTCGCCGCTTCCCTGCTGGCGATGGTATTTCCGTGGGGCCAAGGGGACCCGGAAGTGGACCATTTGACAAAGCTGACCGCAGAACAGCACACGCAGTTCGCGTCGCTGGGAAAGCCCGTCGAGTTCGAGAGCGAGTCGGATTTCGACGTTGAGAACTATCTCCGGCAGCAAGTGAACTTTTCGGTGCGATGTCCGCCCCGCCACGATTCGGGATTCTTCGTCCGCGGTGCGGGCACCTGCCAACTCGCCGCAAGTGAAGCGGCATATGTGGTCGGCCAGGTCGGGGGGAACGATGTCTCGATTTTCATCCTGCCCGACAGCGCGCTCGCACAATTCCCACAGCAGCAAGAACTCGCCGACGGCAGAACACATCGGTGGCGGGAGGGAAACTACCAATTGGTGATGGCCACGATCGATCAAAGCGTCGTTCTGGTCATCGGCACAGCAGACGAAGAAGGGCTTCAGAAGGTCCTCACGGCATACGGAAGTTATCACGAACACGTCTAACGCAGGGAACTTTTTAGAATGATTCGAGGAGCTCTTCGGAATCCTTATCTTGTCGTAGTAGCCGCGTTGGCGGTTGTGGTGATTGGAGTTACCTCCTATCGCAAAATCCCAGCCGACCTGCTGCCCATCTTTAAAACGCCAGCGGTGCAGATCGTGACGTTCTATCCCGGGATGCCCCCGGAGGTGATGGAACGTGACATCATGAGCCGGCTCGAACGGTGGACCGGCCAGTCGGTCGGGATCGAGCACCAGGAAGGGAAGGCGATGCTGGGTGTCTCGGTCGTCAAAGATTTCTTTCGCGAAGACATCTCCATGGAATCCGCGATGGCTCAGGTTACGAGCTATGCGGTGAGCGACATGTTCTATCTGCCGCCGGGGACGATCCCGCCGATGGTGATGCCCTTTGACCCGACGGCATCGGTCCCCTTGTGCCTGGTGAGCGTTTCCAGTTCGGAGATGAATGAAAAGGAGTTGTACGACATCGCCTACTTCGAGCTGCGGAACCGGCTACAGGCGATCAACGGCGTGATTGCACCGGCCGTCTACGGCGGCAAGCTGCGGCGGATCCTGGCCTATCTCGACCGCGAGGAGCTCGAAGCGCGCGGGTTGTCGCTGATGGACGTGCAAAGAGCCCTGATCGAAGAGAACGTCCTGATCCCGGCTGGGAACGCCAAAATGGGGGACGTTGACTTCCAGATATTCACCAACGCGCTCCCCGACGCGGTCGACAAGATCAATCTCACCCCGATCAAGGTCGTCGATGGCCAGCCCGTTCTGCTTCGTGACGTCGGTGAGGTCAAAGACGCAGGCCAGATTCAATCGAACATCGTGCGGACCAACGGAGCACGGCAGGTCTACATCCCGATCTATCGTCAGCCGGGCGCCAACACGATCGCGATCGTCGACGGAATCAAGAACAAGCTGGACCGGATCCTCCTGCGGCTCAAGGAGATGAACTCCGACGATCCGAAGATGCAAAGCCTTGTCCTGTCGGTTGTGATGGACCAGTCCCTGGGGGTCCGGGATAGCATCACGGGGCTGCAGATCGCGGGGGGACTCGGCGCCGTGCTCGCCGGGCTGGTCGTGCTGCTGTTCTTGCGGAGCTTTCGCTCGGCACTGATCGTCTTCATGGCGATTCCCCTGGCGGTCTTAGTGGCCGTGATCGGCCTCTTTTATACCGGAGATACGATCAATGCGATGACGCTCGGCGGGCTCGCCCTGGCGGTGGGGATTCTGGTGGACCAGTCGATTGTGGTGTTGGAAAACATCACGCGGCATGTCCATATGGGAAAAACTACGACCGAGGCTGCCCGCGATGGCGCTCAGGAAGTGGCGATGCCGATTCTGGTTTCCACGATCACGTTCTGTGTCGTTTTCTACCCCGTGGTCTTTCTGTCCGGGATGGCGGCGTTTCTCTTCACACCGCTGGCAATCGCGGCGTCGATCGCCATTGTCGCTTCGTACGTGATCGCCATCACACTGTTGCCAGCGTATTGCGCCCGATTCATGAAGCGGGGAGGACTGGAGGAGTTGGCGGAAACGGCCGAAAAAGAATCCCATTCCGCGTTTGATCGCGGTTACCACTGGCTGCTCGGCCGATTCCTCAAGCTGCGTTATGCCGTGGTCGCAGGCGTGGTGGTGTTGTTAGCCGGTTCAGGCGTTGTCGCGGCGAATCTAGGCCAGGAGCTGTTCCCCGTCGTCGACTCCGGACAGTTCACCGTCCAAGTGCGTCTTCCGTCGGGGACGCGGATCGAGCGGACCGAAGAGAAGATCACAGAGATCGAACAGACGATCATGGACAAACTCGGCCAACCCGACCCGGCATTTGCGCTGGGAAGCGAGGAGCATCCGCAAAGCAGTTTACAAATGCTGATCTCCAACATCGGCGTGCTGATGGATTGGCCTGCGGCGTACACACCCAACACCGGACCGATGGACGCGTTCATGCTCGTCCAGCTAAAAGACAAGCGGGGGCGGCCGGGCGTTTTCGATGTGGTCGGCGAACTCCGTCAGCAACTGGAGCACAAGTTCCCCAGTGTTGAGTTTTCCTTCGATACCGGCGGCATGATGACCGCCGCCCTGAATATGGGTGAACCGTCACCGATTCACTTTCAGGTCACTGGGTCCAATCTCGAAACCGCTCAGGATATCAGCCACTTGATTAAAGACGAGGCGAAGAAGGTGCCGGGAGCCGTTGACGTTCGTGTCGCCCAACGGATGGATTATCCGGTGCTCGACGTGGAGATGGATCGCGTCCTGGCTTCGCATCAGGGTGTCACTGTCGACGACGTGATGAAGAATCTCGTCAGTGCGACGAACAGCTCGATCAATTTCGATCCCGCCTTCTGGATCGATGAGAGCAACGGAAATCACTACTTCATGGGGGTGCAGTACCGCGAAGAGGACATCAATTCCCTCGACACCCTACGGAATATCCCGATTTCTGGAAGCAATTCAGAAGGAACGGTGCCACTGAAGAATGTGTCAACATTCGAGCAAACGACCGGGCCCTCGGTGATCAACCACCATAACATCACGCGGGCCACCGATATCTACGCGAACGTCTTGCCCGGCTACGACGTCGGGTCGATCGTCACGGCGATGGAAAAGCGACTCGAAGCGAGTCCAGAACTGCAGCTTGTCAGCGAACAACTCGACGAAGGGCAGGTTTACAACGTCGCCGGTCCCGAGTTCGAAGGCAAGGGTTATGCGGTCGAGATGCAGGGGGAAGTGAAAAGCATGCGAGATTCGTTTGCTCAGTTTTCACAAGGGCTGTTGATCGCTGTCATTCTGGTTTACCTCGTGATGGTTGTCCAGTTCCGAAGCTTTCTCGACCCCTTCATCATCTTGCTGACCGTGCCGCTGGGATTTGTGGGAGTCATCGCGCTGATGGCGCTGACCGGCACGAACCTGTCGATCATGGCTTTTATGGGCATCATCATGATGGTCGGAATCGTCGTTGAATACTCCATCGTGCTGATCGACTTTGCCAATCGTCGGCTCGCAGAAGGGCTCACCGTGCATGAAGCGATTATGGACGCTGCCAAAGTACGCCTTCGACCCATTCTCATGACATCGCTGACCACTTGGCTCGCCCTGTTACCAATGGCCGTCGGATTCGCAGGCGGAGAGGCCAATGTGCCGCTGGCGCGGGCGATCATTGGCGGTGTGTTGGGGGCGACCGTTTTGACGCTGCTGGTCGTCCCGTGCCTATACGTGATGATGAAGCGGCAGCCAAAAATGTCACCCGAAACAGCGACCGTTTCCGGTTAATCCATTCAGTGTCCGGTACAGGTCGCGTGGAACAAACATTTAAACAATTTCATATTCAAATGGGAGAGCAGGCATGTCCAAACGGTTCTGGAAGACCATGCGGGTGACGACCGCCGTCGCATTGGTATTGGCTGCGGGCGGGGCGACAGCTTTGATCAGCGGATGTGGCGGCGCGACGGACGCTGCGGCGAATGAGGAGTCCGAGGCCGAGGAGGCACAAATGCGCATCGAGACCGTGCAGGTCGAGCAACGCGACGTCGAGAACACCATAGAGATGCCCGGGACCGTTGAGGGCATCGAGACCGCAGATCTTTATTCGAAAGTGGCCGGTTACCTCGAGGAGATCTCCGTCGACATCGGTGATCCGATCGAGCAGGGACAAGTTCTCGTTCAATTGTCGATCCCCGAGATGGAAAAGGAACGCCAGCAGAAGGAGGCGATGCTGCGTCAGGCCGAGGCCGATGCCGATCAAGCCACCGCGGCAATCCGGCAGGCGGAGGCGCGTGTCAGCAGCGCGGAGGCGAAGTTGGCCGAAGCGAAGACCGAGCGGTCCGAGCGGGAGTCGGAACTTCAGTACCGGGAAGTCGAACAGGAACGCTTCGAAGATCTCGTTCGCTCGCAGTCAGCCCGGCCCGATTTGCTCGACCAGGCGAGATTCCAGTACCAAGCCGCTCAGTCGGGGCTGCAGACAGCGGAAGCTCGTATCCAGACCGCCGTTGCCGAAGTCGCTTCGGCCGAGGCGAGCGTCGCCAAGGCACGCGCCGACCACCTCAGCGCCCAGGCACGCGTCAACGTCGCCCAGGCCGAACTCGAAGAAACCGAGACGATGATGGAGTACGGGACGATCCGTGCCCCCTTCGATGGTTTTGTCATTCGCCGCAATGTCGACGCGGGAGCCTTCGTGCGTTCAGGTGACAATGCGGACAAGCCACTACTAAGAGTGACTCGTTCGGATGTGGTCCGCGTTTTTGTCGATATTCCGATGCAGGATGTTCAGTTTCTTGACCGCGGCGATCGTGCCGTGTTGGATCGGATCAAGGCGATTCCAGACAAGAAATTTGTCGGTACGGTCACACGATTCTCACCCGCCTTAGGAAAGGAATCGCGGCTGATGCGCGCGGAAGTCGATTTCGAGAACGCCGAGGGACTGCTGCGTCCTGGCTACTACGGCTACATGACGATCTTGCTGGAGGAGTTGCCCGAGACGCCGGTGATTCCTTCCTCAGCGCTGCTCTCCGGGGAAGGGGAGACTTATGTGTATGTCATCCGCAACGGAATGGCACAAAAACAGCCCGTGACGGTGGGGTATCAGGATGGGAGCATCATTGGGATCACGGCTGGACTCAACGGGGGCGAAGAAATCGTCCGGGCGGGCGGAGCTCAAATCGCTCATGGAGAGCCGGTCGAGTCGGTGTTGGCGAATTTCAGCGGCTAAACAGATTCCAAGATGGTATTGGAATCGTTGCTTTCTATGCCCTCAAACGGAGGTTTATTGCGGCGGATTTTCGACAATACCCGATAATCACTAGACGATGCGCGATCAACGTACGCGTGAACCCAGGGAGGGGGGGAATGAAGATGAAGATGGACAGGATTGGCCGTCATCGACGGCGTGGACGAAATTGGTGGGCGGCCGGAGCGACGCTGCTGTTCATGGCGGGCTGCTCTGCGCTCGAAAACGCAACACTGACGCAGGGGCCGGAACCGCCACAGGCAGCACCGGCGGCGGGATCGCCGCAGGACGACTTGCAGCGATTGGCCGCCGATCACGCAGAGAACAGGGACGCAGCGGATCGCGACGCAGCGGATCGCGACGCAGCGGATCGGGACGTAGCGTCCTTGCGGACGGCGACGACCGAGTCGCTTGTTGGTTCTGACATCGCGCAAGTCTCAAACGTGAAACTCGTCGAACCGCTTGCTTCTGCCGAATCGGAGGAGTCGCCGTCTGACGCGGTCCGGCGGGCGAGCGAAGATCCGATCATGGGGACGCAGGTATCCACGGAGGAGCCAGACACGGGACAGCCACTGCCAGAGCCCGCTTCCATGCCCGATGATCGCTACCCGATCGATTTGCCTGCGGCCTTGCAGCTTGGTGGTGCGAACCACATGCAGATTGCCGTTGCCGCCGAGCAAGTCCGCGAAGCCGCATCGCGACTCGACCGTGCCGAAGTGATGTGGGTGCCGTCGCTCAACTTCGGAGTTGGCTACAATCGCCACGACGGTCAGATCCAGGCGACCGAAGGGGATGTGATCAACGTCAGTCGCAGTTCAACCTTTGTCGGCGGCGGACCGAACGTCGGTTCGGCACCGCTGACCGGGCCGTCAGGAGGGCCACCGCGCCTATTCGTCGGCCTGAATCCTGCCGAAGCATATTTTCAGCCGCTCGCCGAGCGGCGCGCCGTTCAGGCCGCATCGGCCGAACGGGCGGTGACGTTCAATGATGCCCTGCTGGAAGTCGGACTGGCATACTACGAGCTGATCGCCGCCCAGATGCGCGCGGCAATCGCCACGGAGACGCTGCAGAACACTCAGGAACTGGTGCAGCTGACCGAGAGTTTCGAAGAGGCGGGGGCCGGGCTGGCGGCCGACACAGCGCGTGCCCGCGCCCAACTCGCCCGCGTCCAGATGGAACAGCTTGAAGCCGAAGAAGAAGTCCGTGTCAGTTCCGCAGAACTGACACGCCTGCTGCGGCTGGAGCCGGAAGTGGTACTCTATCCGGCCCAAACCGTACCGGTCCCTGTCACCCTGGTTTCGACCGAGACACCCCTCTCGGAGCTGATCGCGCAGGGACTCGGCAATCGACCCGAACTCGCCAGACATCGAGCGTTGGTCGCCGAGGCGCAGCAGCGACTGCGGCTGGAGCAGTGGCGTCCGTTGATTCCGAACCTTCAGGTGGGAAACAGCTTTGGAGGATTCGGAGGCGGACCGAACAGCTTCTTCGGTGATTTCGAAACACGGAATGACTTCGACGCCTTGGCGGTTTGGGAAGTCGAAAACTTTGGTCTCGGAAACGGCGCCCGAAGACGCGAGCGAGCCAGCGAGCAGCGGCGCGAGCGGCTGCGACAGATAGCGACACTCGATCGCATCGCAGCCGAAATCAGCGAGGCCCATTCCCGAGCCCAAATCAAGGCCGAGCAGATCGAGGTCGCCAAGACCCTGGTCGTCGAGGCCAGCGAAGCCTTGCCGTTAAACCTGCAAGCGATCCGCGGCGGCCAGCTCAGTCCGATCGAGGCCCAACAGGCGACCTCTCAACTCGCTGACGCCCGGCAGCAATACCTGAGGGCGGTGATCGAGTACGACCGTGCACAGCTGCAGCTGCTTCGAGCGATCGGCAACCCACCGGACCCGCAGACGGCCGGGACGCCCGAATCGCCCCCAGAGCCCGAGACGCTGCCGACGCCTCCTCTGGAAGCACCCGAACCTTAATCGCGTCTCCCCCTTCACAACCCCTGGAAGAACCAACCCTGCCAGCGTGCCGGGGCAGGGGAGCGTGAGGAACCACTTCGCCACGAACGAGCGACACACGTCAGGATTGACCATGAAAGGACGCGTCAAAGGTCACGGCTGACATCAAAGCATTATCATCATCATCAATCAACCGGAGTATCCGAATGTTGTTCAACCTTCGCGGCCGCATGCAACCGCTACCAAACAGGAACGACCCGGTCCCGTCGCCGCCACCCACCTCTGGAACGCTATGCCTTTTATGCACGGCTCATCCGGAGCGAAATCCATTTGCCCCCGACCGACCCGCCCCCTAAACTGAGTATCCCCCGGGTCAGCCGGGGTGAATTAATCGTTCTGGCATTGAAGCAATCGTGCTCGTACTCAGGGCGCAGCCCGGTACTCGTACTCGGAATCGAATTGGCGCACCAATGACCGAACCAATCTTCGACCACGATCGCCTTGACGTTTATCGCCTTTCGATCAAGTACGTCGCCCGATCGTTCGTGCTTGCCAGGGAACTCTCGGGTTTGCACCGCCACGCCCGCGAGCAATGGCTGCGTGCCGCGCGCAATCGATTCCACTGAACATCGCCGAGGGCAACGGAAAGCGAAGCCTGAAGGATCGCAATCGGTTCTTCGACATCGCTCGCGGTTTGGCGCTCGAGTGTGCTTCGATCCAAGATGTGCTCACGGTCTGCGAGGGCATTGATGCCGAAAGCCACCGGGACGGAAAGCAGCAACTCAAGCGGATCGTTTCAATGCTGACGAAGCTGATTGCCAGGCCGGAGAACGTTGGGGAACCGGCAACGCAATATCAGGCTGGCGTCGATTACGAGTACGAGTACCGCTTCCCGATTTCCAATGGAAAACCCACCTTCCCGGCCCGGTGACGGGCCGCCGTTCGTCGGCGTAATGCGCAGATTTGCCGAACTGACGTGCCATGCTACAATACGGACCATGGTTACACTGAACGAGATTCTAACCGCCGCGCAATCGTTGCCGTCATCGGACCGCGCACGCCTCATTGCTTCATTGTGGGACACCACCTCCCCCACGGACTGGGTTGCCCCGGGGGCCTCCTGGGTTGCCGAGGTGAACCGCCGTAGTGACGCCTTTGATGCCGGCACGGAGACTGGATCCGATTGGGAAGAAGCCAGACGACGAGCACGCAAGGCTGCTGGACTTGAGTAACAGGATTGGTAGCTGTCCAATCTGTGAAATCGATCTTGGCTGAATTTGGCGTTTTCGGCAAGAATTGGGCATGGATGTTCAACAGCTCAGAGACGATGTCGCCGCGGGAAAGCTTTCAAGCGATCGCTTGTTGCTTGTGATCGAGGCGGAGCAGAAGCAGATCGCACAGCTGAAAGAGCGGATCGCTGAGCTCGAGCAACAGATCAAGTCCAAGAATCCAACAGAACGTCCCGATCAGTCCTACTCCGAGAAGGCCGAGGAGAAACGCAAGTCCAAAGGAAAGCAGCGGAAACGCAAGCCGCTGCGGCGTGGACGCGTCACGACCGCCGACAAAATCAAACTCGCCGAGCGAACCGAGCAAGTCTTCCCCGAAGGCGTTACGGCCAGTGACTGCAAACTTTCCCACACCCGAGTGATGTGGCGATTGGAGAACGGAAGAGCGGTCCTGGTCGCCTACGAAGTGTTTCGCCACGGTAATCAATTCGGCAAACCGCGCGGGGCGATCGGCCGTGGCGAGTTCGGCATCGAGGTAATCGTCGCGTTGGCCTACCAAGTCTATTGCTTGGGATTATCGATCGACAAAGCTTGTTCGGTGCTGTCGTTCTTCCAGGGACTGAAGCTTCGAAAAAGCCAGGCCGATGCACTGCTGAATCAATTGGCCGCCGCGTGGGAAGGCGAATTTGATCATCTCTGCACATTGCTGGCCAACAGCGCGGTCGTGCATACCGACGAAACCTCCTGGAGCATCAATAGCGTCTGGGCGTTCCTGAATGACAAATTGACGGTGCTGTTTTACGGCGTTCACAAAGACGGCGAGACGCTAGCTGGGCTCACCTGATTCGCAAGGCGATCAAGCTGATGCTGCAGGAGCCGGAGAACTCGACGTATCGTCACTTCGCCGATCGGTTGCTGGAGATTTACAACACGGCCAAACGAATTAAGGCCGATGGACGTTTGCTCGATTCGACCAAAGCCGAGCGTGTCGCCGAACTGGATGACGAGCTCGTCGACCTCTGTGGGGCTCGCTGGCTCGATGAAAGCACCGATGGTCATGAGATAGAAAACGACTATCGGCGTCTATGTAACGAGATCATGCGTTTGATGCTCGCCCAGGAGCTGTTTGTTTTCGTCACCGAAGCGATTGTCGATGGAAACAACAACGCGGCCGAACGTCAGCTTCGAGACGACGCGACGGCTCGCAAGACGGGCCGCACGAGCAAGACACCTGCGGGTGCACGGCGCCGCAGCGTGATTAGCAGCGTGCTTCAAAGTATCGGTAAGCAGTTGGAGCAATTCACGCTCGAGGCAGTGATCGGAGAAGCAAATCGGTGGTTGGAAGTTGGCCACAGTTGCTTTGCCGAGCAGGTCGAGGAGCGTGGTTTGAGTCCACCGGAGCGTGCCAAAACGCCGCCCGATGAGGAACCGCGAATCCCCAACTTACTGGACCGCGTTATTCTTTTCGCAGACACATCGCCTGACGCCATCGCAAGCTAGCCAACTTCGGCTAACGCCATTCGATGCTGCGCACTCTCCGTCCAATGCTGCGCACTCTTTGGACAGCTACCGATCGTATGGTGCGCGTTTTGACGGTGAAGCAAATGGCACAAACCAAGCGATCCGCCTTCGTCGGACCATCGACCTTGCCAACAGCGGACGGCGCATCTCGAGGATGGAGATTGGAGCGTCCAGCGCCCGGTGACGGCTTTGGACCACGAAGAGCACGAAGCGGGACGAAGGACTGGGAGCGGAGTGTCGCACACCTTTGTGGTTCTTCGTCTCCTTCGTGGTGATCCCTTCCGCGCGCCGATCCACCGCAGCCCGGAACGGCCGGGGACGAGCGGGAAGGGACCCACTACAAAAGCACGTTTTCGAGTCCTCCGCGTGCATCCATGGTTCGTCCGCTTTGCCTCTGAAGAGGTGTCACGTCCAAGCCAGAGTTTCACCGCGTCCTCAACCTGCCTCATCTGATCGCTAGGCAAAGTTCCGAGCCGGCGAATCATCGTAGCGGTTGGGAACGACGTTTATGCGCCGCCCGTACCCGCAGAAGAGTTAGACGACGCAGCACGACGCCAATTGAGGACCACAAGCCAAAATGCAAAGCAAATCGTCGGGAAATCCCATTGCTGCGCAAAGGTCTCGATGGTGGCGCGACGTGTGAACGCGTGGTCGGGCCTTATCGTTGCAATCACGTCCCCTGACCGTTCGAGGCAAAAACTGCGACCTATCGCCGACTCGGCACGAACGACCAGAGTATCCTGGGAGCTGTGCACCTCGAACGTTCGAGTGAAAACGCTGGATTTCTGCGCTGAAGCAACCGGTTCTCCAACGTGGTCCAGCGTCCAATGTCCGCTCGAGATGCCATGCTTGCTGACATTGAACGATTCGCCGTCTGCGGTGATCGCCCCTTGCTCCCCAATCCAGTTGAACTTCAAGGTCGCATGGTGTCCCTCGCCGTCGAGACGGAAGTCCCATGAGCAGATGCCCTTCGGTTTGCAATGTATCATGGTGCAGTCTCGCGCCATCGCAGAACGATCAGCCCTAACCGGTCGACCAAGTGGAGAAGTTGATCTAGAGAACTACGTTGCCGGACGCTCCGGCGCACGGCTTGAGCATTGGAGGAAGCCTCGAGGACTCCATTCGGCGTACGAGGACAAGGTTTTGGTAAACTCCGATTCGGCAGTCAAACGCCAACGTTGCACTGCAAAGATGGGAAAAAGATCGACGGGAATTTCGGGTCCGCGTCGGCGATCCGCAGTCCGATTACGTCGGAGTCATTTGTCATCCTTAACGTGTCCGGTGATTGTCAACTGAAACTCACCTGACTGCGATTCCGATTCACCAATTGATTGACCATCACGAACGACTTTCACGTGTTCAATGTTCTCGACGGAGAACAGGACTGGCTCCATAGCGTCAACATCGAGCGATATTTGGATGGTATCGTCGTCGAATTGCTTCACCCGGCCTGAGATGGTGGCCATTTCACGGCGGGGAATCCGTCGCATGAAACCTTGATACAAGGACGCTGAGAATCGCTCATCGCCTCGTTTCAGGTGCGCGTGGTTATAACTCGACTCCATGTCCGACTCCGTCCACCTGTCTCGAAACCAAACCCCAACGCGCATGTCCGCCGGTTCATAGAGGACCACTGCCGTCGGGGTACGCCGAGGAAGTATCAAGTTCGTCGATCGCGTGGACGCCTCCATGAAGAGTCCAAACGCCAGGGCGTAAGCGAGCGGGATGCCGATCGCCAAAAGCCATCGGCGTGATGGTGGGAGCGACAGCAACCTCGCTTGGAATCGAAACAAAAGGACCAGCAGGCAGATTCCGACCAGCCCAAGTAGCATGTAGAGAACACCGGCGGGGGTTCGGGTATGGGCTGATTGATCCCATAGGAATTTGACCACGAACTGTTGAAGCGCGACGATCAGTCCCGCGACGGTCACCACTGATGTCGGTACAAGCGCGAACCACCAGCCCAAACGGCGATCGGCCGTAGCAGAGCCGGTCTCTGGCGCGACGGTTTCCATCGGACGGATCTCCACCATGTCGTTCCAGGTGGCCCGTAGCTGAACCACCACACGTCTCTACTCTTGCCGGATCGCTTCGATCGCGTTGAGCATCGGCGTTCCTTCCGATGCCTCCAAGCGGATCTTCAGGTCTCCAGCAACGACCATGTTTTCGACCTCCACCACGGTCGGTTTCAGCGGCTCGTCGCCGGGCGGGGTGAGCCGGACAGGTACCTCGCGGACCGCGTTCCCTTCGCCAAGGATCACCATCATCTCGGTCTCCTCCGACGCCCCTTCGCGGAGATCGGCGAAGTGGAGCCGGACCGTGTAGCGGGCCGGATCGTCATCCGGCTCGGTCAACGGCAGCTCCAACTCTGTCAGGTTGTCAGCCCAGGACTGATAGAGCCATGGCCGATCCGTATCGAGCTCCGGCGACGCGTCGGAGCTGACGTTGTGAAAACCAACGGCGTTCACGCCACCGCTACTGAGGCTCCGAACGCGCGCCAGCTTGGCGGATTCCTCGCTCGATCCGAACTTGGGTTTCAAATCCAACTCGACCTCCAAGGATGTTTCCTTGTAGGGCATGTAGCGTGGGTAGGAGAGCCAAACATTGTCCAGCACATCTTTCCGGTCGCCGGGGGCGCCCAGGTTCAGCGACAAATGTTCGACCGGCGTCAGCTCGCCAACGGCGCTGAAGACGGTCCACGGGCGTCGCGGTTCGCGCGGTTCCAGGACGATCGTGGACGCCAAGGAAAATTGGCAAACGCACCCCGCCGCTGCCTCGGGAATCATGACCAGTCCGCCCGCGGAGATGGCGTTGATCCAGCAACCGAGCCGGTGCCCGGCAAAATGCCGGATCCCTTCGTCTTCATTCAGATCGGCGAATCCGGTGAAGCCCGAGCGGAACAGGAGCATCCCGGAGTCCGACGCGGTGACCATGCCACAGTGATGCCCGGTCCGCATCATGCTCCATGGCTCCGCCTGTCCGGTGACCGGATGGCTTCGCGTGATCTGTTCCCCGGTGTCGAGATCATACATCCAGGGTTCTGCGAGAAGCTTCTTGCCGATCACGATCGGGCGGTGCAGGTAATTGGCGTCGCGGGACCAAACTTTGTAGCCGTTGTCGGCCGAGAGAACGACCACGCGGCGGCGTTTGAATTCGCCCTCCATGAACTGTTTCCAGTAGTGGCCGTTGGCGTTGGCGCCACACAGCACCAACTTGCCGTCGGCAAACATCATGGTCAGCTTGCCGCCCCCGATGCCGATGTCACTGCAATCAGTGACGTCGACCGGATGGGCCCACAGCTCGGCCCCGTTGCGGGCGCCGAGTGCGACGGCCATTCGCACGTCCGCTTCCTTGAGTCGCTGCTCGGCACGTTCTCGCTCGTCCCCAGACAGTTCGGCCAGGTCACTTTTGTCCTGACGCAGCAATTCCTCCCGCTGCTCACGGGTCAGCGAGCTGTCGATGAAGCAGACCTTGTCTTCCCCAATCGCGATCGTGTGGTGCGAAATGTTCTGCCCTTCGTAGTCCCACAAGTGCTCCCCTGTGGCGATGTCGATGGCGAAGATGGCATCGGTGGCTTCCTCGGTGACACGCCCACGACGTCGTTGCCGGGCGTCGAGTTCTTTGCGACTGGTGGCCGTCCCGTACAGGACTCCATCGTGGATCGCGACATATCCCCATTGGTGTCGTCCCTCGTCGGCCACCGCAGGAAGCGAATGGGTGGCGACCAACTCGCCGCTATCCATATCGAGCTGATAGCACTTGTCCCCCATGAAGTGGAACAAGCTGTCCGCACCGGCGGCCAAGTTGCCGGGATTCTGGTTTTGGAATACGCCGGTCCGAATCGCGTCCGGATTTTCCTGTGTCCAGAGGTGGGCACCGTTGTAGGCATCGTAGGCCATGATCGAATGTTCGCCTTGGACGAACAGACGGCCATCGACCGCCAGCGGCCCGACGGCCCCTTCGTGACGGTTCACCATTTGGTCGGGACCGGGGTCGCCGTACCACAGCACGCCCAAGTCCCCTTTGACCCGCGTGTCACGGCTGACGGCGGTGTTGTCAGGGTTGCCGTACTGGTGAGACCAGTTGCCGGCGCCGGGGAGCAGCCCGCGGGTCAACAGGACGTAACCGTCGCGGACCTGCAGCTCGGAATGGTCGGCGATGTCGGTTCCTTCGAGCAGCGCAATCAACTCGTCGGTTGCCGCCGCGTCTGCCTCCGACGGCCTGGCCAAACAGATCATTCCGCCGGCCGGTTTCAGATGGCGGCTGAGTTGGTTCAATTCTTCCGGGAGCCTGCCGGTTCGGACGAAATCTTCAGAGACGATCAGGTTGGCAAAGTAATTGGCGTACGGAATCAGATCGTAGTTGTCCCAGTGGTGAACGGTCACTCGGCGACCGTACAACCCGGCGGCCTTCAACCGCTCACGGGACCGCGCAACGTTTTCCTCGTCCGTTTCAACACAATAGACCTTCAGGTTCGATTGCCGGACCAGCTCCATCGCCAGATCACCCCGTTCACTCCCAATGACCAAGGCAAAACCATCTTCGAGGTTGGTGTGGTGGAGGATCTCCTCGGCGGCCTGAGCGACGGCTTCTTCGCTTTCAATCTCCTCCGCCGCAACGTTCCCGTCCGCTCCTTGAACGTATTCCCGCGGCGAGTCCTGGGGCGAACCCTCCGCCGAGGCGAAGCAAGCGATCACACCCGCATCGGTGCTGACCATTAAATGATCGTCGACCACGGCGAGCCCGCGGACCTCTCCTTCCACGGCGTGTTCCCAGACCTGCTCGCCGTCGCTTTTGCGGTAACCGGTGACCCGCCCGGGGCCTCCGACAAATACATGCCCACCGCTGACCAGCAGCGACATGTCGTCTTCGGTGGGGACCTCCCAATCGATACCGATCGGGGCGATCTCTTCAAGACGAGCTCTGGCGGTCTCGATCTTTTCTTCCAGTTCGGCCTTCTTGTCTCCGCTGGCTCCGCGGAGCGAGCGGTTGGCGGAGTAAATTTCTAATTCCAAACTCTGCCGCTCGCGGCTGTTCTCGGCATAGGGAATCCGGTCGAACCTTGCCAGTCGTGAGCCGGTGACGACATACGCCTCGTCTCCCTGGATGCAGAGTTGGCGACCCTCAACCCAGGCGAACCCGACATCCCCGGTCGTTTCTTCGAGCGCGAGAAAATGATGGGGGCCGCTGGCGTACACCTGGTCGTCGGCGAGTACGGCCCGGGTTCCCCCAACGACTCCGCCGGCGGTGGTCCGCCAGCTGTGATTGCGTTTATGAACCAAGCTGCCGTCGGCCCGATTGAATACCGCCGGCAAGGAGCCGCCGGAGGGAACAACCAGCAGGTCGTCAGTGGCCAACAGGTAACCTTGGGGGGACAGGTCGTCTCGCCCAGCGTCCTGAGCGCTGATGTTATCGGCGCGCCAAACCCGTTGGCCCGTCTTGACATCGACGCCCTCCAAATAGACGTCTTCATGTGGAAAGATGCCAGCGCCGTAGTAGGCAACCCCGTCGAAGACCAACACGCCGGTCCGCACCGGCCATTTCGAAACCATCTCGCCACGGGCGAGCAGCCATTCCTCCTCGGAGGCGACGCGTCGACGCCACTGCACCGAACCGTCCCGCTTGTCGAGACAGTACACATGGCCGTCGTCGGAGCCGAATAAAAGTCGGTCGCCGTCAACCGTCGGCGCCAGCCGGACCGGACCGCCGGTGACGAACGTCCAGACGGTTTCGCCCGATTGGAGATCGAGACAGTGCACTTGGTGATCCACCGACGATCCGAAATAGACGCGGCCGTCAGAGATCACGGTGCGGAAGGCATCGTCAAAACGGATGCGGTGCCCCATCAGCTTGCTTTCGATCATGCGACCCTCGGCCGACGACCATGCCAACCGGGGAATCGCCGGCGCCTTGGACGTCCAGACCGGCTCAATCGGGAACTGAACGTCCTCCGCGGTCGCGCCGCTACGAGAGGCATCGCCACGGTAGGTCGACCATTCACCGGCCGATGACGGTGCCAACGGAAGCGATCCCGCCAGAAGAAGGACTCCGGCAAGGAACCAGATTCCCCGGAAGATCGGGCTGGGGTGAACCGCCGACCTCCGCCACAACTTTCGATGCATCACTGCTCTCCTGGTATTTCTCTGGTCGCACTCCGCCGAGCGCGGAATACACACGTTCTCGGGTCCCGGCGCCATGACCGTACTTGGAATCGCTGCGAAGCCACGAGGCTGACTGCGTGGCCTCATTGAATCCTCCGAGTATAGCCGACTTCACCGGTCGATGGGGTGCCGATCGGCAGGATCTCACGGGCCGAGCACGGTGGTCAGCAGATAGGCATTGTAGCCGACGTAGCAGATCAACAAGGCTGCCCCTTCGATCCGGTTGATCCGCCCCGGGCCACGAAAACCGTAGGCGATAAGGAACAGCGAAAGGGTTAGCGCGGCCATCACCAGCACGTCCCGCGAAAGCACCTCCGGACCGACCTCGATCGGATGGATCGCTCCGCCGATTCCGACCACGGCAAGCGTATTGAAGAGATTCGATCCGACGACATTCCCAACCGCGATGTCATGCTCCCCTTTGCGCGCCGCGACGATGGAGGAGGCCAGCTCCGGGAGCGACGTTCCGATCGCGACGATCGTCAACCCAATGACCAAGTCACTGACGCCGAAACCGGTCGCGATTTCCACGGCACCCCACACCAAGAGCCGGGAGCTGGCGATCAGTCCCGCCAGTCCGATCAACAGCCACGCGACCGCAGCCCGAACCGACATCACGCGTGTTTCGAGTTCATGCGTGACCTCATCGCCCAAGGGGTCGGTCCGGGTCCAAAATCCTTGGCCGATCGACCAACCGATCAAGATCGCAAATAGTCCCAACAGGCTCCACGCCTCAGCACGACTGATTTCGCCATCCCACAACTGCCACGCCGCAACCGCGGTGACGGCGGTCAAGATCGGTAGCTCTTTGCGCAAAATCTGCGAGTGGACGGCGATCGGGCTAATCACGGCGGTGACCCCCAGGATCAACGCAATGTTCGCGATATTTGAGCCGTACGCGTTTCCAAGCGCCATCCCCGGGTTTCCCTGCCACGCCGCCAGGCCAGAAACCACCATCTCCGGCGCTGACGTACCGAATCCGATGATCACCATTCCGATCAGAATCGGTGGCATCCCGAAATGGCGGGCGGTGCAAGCTGCCCCTTCGACAAAGCGGTCGGCGCTCCCAACCAGCAGCCCCACACCAACGAGGACCGCTAATGATGCCAAAATCATGGAATATTGCGATGGACGATAGACTGATTCAAAAACGGACGAACCGTTGCTCCGCCCCCGCCCGCTTACTAGTCCCTGGCACGTTGGGTCGCCAAGTAAGTGGCGTACTCCTTGACGGAGATACGGCCATCGCGGTCGGAATCAGCCGGGGCTGGATTCAACAGCATCGATTCCCACTCCGACGCCGTTAACTCTCCGTCTTCATTCTCGTCGTAGCGGTCGATAATCGTCTCCGCGTACTGGATCAGCTTATCGTCCGGTTCGACGGTTTCCTGGGGGGCATCACCATTGGGTGATCGGTCGCCACTGGACGATACCCTCGGTTCGTCGTCGGAGGCGCGGACCGAAGCACGATCCGACCCGCGCGCGGAGGAACCGCGGGACGAGGCGGCGGTGGAGGAGAGCCCAGACTCCACTCCTCGGAGGACTTCATCGACGGTGACCATCCCGTCTCCGTTGGCGTCCCAAGCCATGAACTCCTCGACCAAGTCGTTGGACCACTTGTCGGCGTATTCGGCCATGGCGACTTGGCCATCGCCGTCGGCGTCCTTGTCTTCAAACCAACCCGGCACGCCTTCGGGCAACTCACGGATGCTGACCACCCGAAATGAGTTGCGGCCGTTGTAGGGGTCTGGAGCATCGGATTCGCGATGTTCCTCGGGGCGATCACCGCGGTCGTCACCACGGTTTTGCTCCCGCGCCTCCTCTTCGGCCACCCGCTGACGGGCATAGTGGACGGCAAGTTCTTGTGGGGAGAGATTTTCGTCGCCGTTGCGGTCGAAATCGAGCGGGTTTCCGGAAAGCCGTCGCATTTCGCGGCCGTCGAGCTGCCCGTTTCGGTTCCGATCGTAGCGACGGATCGTCCGGGCCGCCCGCTCCTCGTCCTCTTCGGTGGTCCGCACGGCCCACATCTCCGCCGCCGGGCCGAACCCCCCGACGGGCTCGGGGGCGAAATCGCTGCCAAAACCGGGGACCAGCAACTCGACTTCCAGGGCCTCCCGCGCCGCCTCTCTGGGATCGACCCCCCGATCACCGCCACCTCGGCCGCGGCCCTCCCGCATTTTTTCAAATCCCTCGCTCAATTTGCTCAGCGGAATGGGTTGTCCCGGCTTGATGCTGGAGTCCTGTGCCTGCAGGCGACTGATCAGAAACTGCGCCGGCCCTTGCTGTTCGTCCGGGTCGATCACGCCATTGTCGTTGCGATCCAACCGCTTGACGAACTCCGACGGGTCACCGCCGCGTCCCCGGCCACCAAAGCCGCCTCCCGGGGGTCCGCCACGGCCCCCCCGATCCCCAAAGCCGCCGCGCCCGCCTCGGCGGCTGCCGCGATCCCCAAAGCCGCCGCCGGGGGGACCTCCACCGCGGCCGCGAAAACCGCCCCGGTCGTCGTCCCCGCCGCGTCCCCAAGGTGGCTGGGCCGGTGCCACGGCGACGAACACGAGACTGGCAAACAGGGCGGTGAACAATGCGAAGAAGGGAAATGGAGTTTTCATAATGAGTTGAAACCGGTGTCGCGGGAGAAAGTTTCGCGCCCATTCAGCGCGCCGCCGCCCTCGCCTCGATCAACGCATCGAGCTCCCGTTTCAGCCGCGGCAGGATCTCGTCATAGCTGAACGCCCCCAACGGTTCGGTGCCGCGTTTGAGGTTCACCTTGGCCGGGCCGCACCACAGTCCTAGGTCGGCGTCGTCGGTCTCCCCGGGACCGTTCACGCGGCATCCCATCACGGCGATCGTGATCGCGTGCTCGTGGGCATACGCGGTCATCTCCTTGACGCTGGCGGCGAGCTCGATGAACGCCTCGTTCTCGACCCGGGAGCAGCTCGGGCAGCTGATGATGTTCAGCGCCTGGTCGTTGAATTTCACCACGCTTCGCACCCGTCCGGCCTGAATGTCCGCGACGATTTGCCCCCCCGCGTCGATCTCTTCCGGCTTCCGGTCGTTGGGCAAGGTGAGGGAGACGCGAATGGTGTCTCCGATCCCGCGGCCGATCAGTTGCTCGAGCGCAACCCGTGTTTTGATGATCCCGTCCGGCGGCATGCCTGCTTCCGTGACCCCCAAGTGCAAGGGTACGTCGGGGCGCTGTTCGGAAAACCGCCGGTTGACCTCGATCACCTTGGCCGGATCGCTGTCCTTGAGCGAAACGATATAGCGGTGAAAGCCGAGGGAGTCGACAAAGTCACAATGTTCCAGCGCCGATTCGAGCATCGGCGTGATCGAATCGTGGGGATCGTATTTTTCCCGCATCGCCGGATCGACGCTGCCACAGTTGACCCCAATCCGAATCGCACAATCGTGCTTGGCCGCCTGGTCGATGATGAAGCGGACCTTCTCCTGCCACGGTTGATGGCGCTGGTGGTGGTACAGATGCCCGGGGTTGTAGCGGATCTTGTCGACATGGGGGGCAACCCGCTGGGCGAGCCGAAAGTTTTCCTGCAGGTCGACCGCCAGGTTCGCGGTCGTCCGTTGTCGAATTTCGGCCAGGGCCGCGGCATCCTTTTCGCTATCGACCGCGATGCGAACGACCCCGGCGCCGCGGCGCCGGAGCGCTTCGGCCTGCCGCGCGGTCGCCTCGACGTCCTGCGTCTTGGTTGCCGTCATGCTCTGGACCGCGATCGGATGACCGTCACCAAGTGTGATGCCGCCGACGGAAACACTGCGGGTGGGGCTTCGTTGAATGCTCATGGACACATGATAAACCGAATGCGTCCGGCGCGAACTCGGTGTGCACTGCTTGGCCGTGCGAAGTCGCTTCGACGTCGGCGACGCGTGCTGCTAGGTTCCCGCTTGGCGGAGTCGGCGGGTGAAATCGGGAAACGCGGCGCGGACCCGGGCCCAGTTGGGGATCGCCTCGGCACCACTGGGGTCCTGGCGGAAAATCTCGCCGGCAGTCGTGACGCATTCGGCGAAGGCTTCGATCGCGGCCTCTTCGGCGTGACGGTCAAACTGGAGGTCATTGATCAAGGCGTCGGCGGAGTACTGGCGGACACAGTCTTGGGCAGCTCTCAGGTAGGACGAGCGGAGGGAGACGAAGGCGGACGGGGGAAGCATCACGCCTTGGCTGGCCAGCGTCCGATAGACGGTCGTCAAAATGTCGATCGCCATCTTCATCAACCCGCGCCCCTTGTCACCGATCGACAGCTCTTGGTGCTTGTGCTCATACAACCGGCAGAGGTCCGTTTGGCAAACCCGCTTGTGCGACGTATTGCGATACACCTCGGCCAGCGTCCCGACCTCCAACCCCCAGTCGCTGGGGATCCGATTGGATCGCGCCAGGTTGCGGGTCAGCGAAAACTCGCCGGAGAGGGGATAACGAAAGTTCGCCAGGAACCGCACGAATCGGCTTTCGGGAAAACACATCAACATGGCTCGCACCAGTGGGGCGACGAGCAGCCGCACGACCCTGCCGTTCATCTGGCCGGTGACCCGCGCGTAATACGCCTTGCAGAACTCGAAATCGAGCGCCGGGTGGACCATCGGCAAACAGAGCCGCGCCAGCAGAAAGCGGTCGTAATCGACGATGTCGCAATCGTGGAGGACGAACGTATTGATCTCAGGATCGTCGAGCAGGAATCCGAAGGCGGTCCAGACGCTTCGCCCCTTGCCGGGTGTGGAGACTGAAATCCCCGCATCGATCAGCTCCTGATACAGCTCCTGGATCGCTGGCCCGTCGGTCCACAAGACGCGGGCACGCCGCCCCAGTGGCTCCAGCTTGCGGCAGGTCTCCTCGTAGTCCAACCGCTCCGGGGCCACCCCCAGCGTGACCACGATCGTCTCTAGATAATCGGCGTGCTGCAGTTCATCGACGATCTGGTCAAACGGAGCGGCGCGCATGTCGTCGGCGGTCACCGGCAGGACCAACCCAATCTTGTTCTGCCGGGTCGAGTCGCGAAGCATCGATTCGAGCCGGTCCAGCTGACCGGTTCGCAAGTCATGGAGAGTCGTGATCAGGTCGTGCTGGAAAAAATCAGGCATCGTTCCTCCCGATCAACCATTGTTGCACTCCGGAAACGCTCCGATTCTGATGCGCCACTCCGCCGCTGGCCAGGGTGCTATTCCTCGACCTCCACCAGGCTGATGCCGAATATCCCGATGGTCTTCAGGTAGAGGCTGTAGAAAACTGGAACAAGGAGCAAAACCAGGATCGTGGCGACCATCAGCCCGAAAGCGAGGCTGGCAGCCATCGGGATCAGCAACTGGGCTTGGAAGGAACGCTCGGTCAGCAGTGGCAACAGCCCGGCGATCGTCGTCATGCTGGTCAGCAAGATCGGACGGAAACGACGCTGGCCCGAATCGATCAATGCTTCATCGATCGGCAGCCCGGCGCGAATTCGCGAATTGATGAAGTCGATCAGGACGATCGAATCGTTGACCACCACGCCGGCCAAGGCAACCAGGCCGAACATGCTGAACAAGGTCAGCGGCAGCCCCAACACGGCGTGTCCCCAGACGGCACCGATCATGCCGAACGGGACAATGATCAAAATCAACAGCGGCTGGACATAGCTGCGGAACTGCAGCACCAACAGCACGTACATGCAGACCACCGCGATGCCGAACCCGCGCATCAGACTCCCCACCGACTCGCGACTTTGTTCCTGCTGCCCTTCCCAGCGAAGTTTGACCGCTGGGAACGCCCCCGCCAGCTTCGGTACGTCCTGCTCTTGGAGCGTTTGGATGATCAGGTCGGCATTGGCGGCCGACTCGTCCAAGTCCGCGGTGATTGTCACGCTCCGTAATTGATCGACGCGGTTGATTTCCGAGAAGCCGCGTTCGAGGTCGATCTCGGCCAGTTCGGTAATCGGTCGTGCGGCGCCCTCGGCGCCCCCGCCCCCGATTTACCCAAAAAAGACTAGGCTTTTACGGTACACATACCGGTAACCAACCATCAACTTCACCTCGTGCCGACCCCGCTGAAGGCGCATCACCTCGGCACCGAAGTAAGCGTTGCGAACGGTTTGTCCGAGATCGGTTGGGGTCACGCCGGTGGCCAAGGCCCGATCCTTGACGCGAAACTGGAATTCCCATTTCCCCGGTGCGTTGTCATCAGCGATGTCGTAGACGCCATCGAACTCCGACAACCGCTCCTTGAGCATCTCCGTGGCTGCGAGCAACTCATCGACGTTGTCACTCGGGGCGAGCAACTTGAATTCGATCGGCTTGCCTCCCGGCCCGACGCCGACGCTGTTGAAGGTGACCTTGTCGGCCCCGGAGAACTCGCCCGCCTCTTGCCGCCACATGGCAAGCAAACGGTCGCTGTGGGCCTGACGGATCTCGGTGTCGAACAGCTCGACGAAAACCTGTCCAACGTGGCTTCCCGCTCCGCCACCCCCGGCGGGGTTGTCGAGGTTGGTGATCGTCCCCAAATCCCGATACGTCAGCCGTACCGGGCCGAGCAAATCGTTCTCGGTTTCCTCCCCGTCGCCATAGATCGCCGCAACACTTCGTCCCTCGCGGGCGGCACGTTTGTCGGCGATCTTGCGACTGACCGTTCGAATGGCCTGTTCGATCCGCCGCGTGGCAGCATCGGTTTCCGACGCCGGGGTGCCGTCGGGGAACGAAACCGAGGCCTGCATGAAGTTATTGTCGGACTTGGGAAACAGGATGGTCTGGACCACGCCACCCCGGATCATGCCGAAGGTGATCAGGAACATCGCGACGGCACCGCTGATCGGCAACAACGGGTGTCGCAGTCCGATTCTCAGCGCTGGCACATAGAGCCACCGACACACCAACCGCAGCGCGTCACCTGAATGCCGGCTGCACCAGCCGAGCAGCAGGGCCAGGGGGCGAATCGGGTAGCTGATGATCGCCAGGAAGCGGAAGAACCCGTGGTGCGTGTGCCCCAGGTGGGCCGGCAACACAAAGCAAACTTCCCACAGCGAGATCAGCAGCATGGCAATGACAGCGAACGGGATCACCGCCATGAATTTCCCCATCACCCCGGAGACGAAAAACATCGGAGCGAACGCGATGATGGTGGTCGTGATCGAGGCGGTCACACTCGGCAACACCTCCACCGCGCCGTCGATCGCTGAGGCGGTCAGCGATTTGTCCATCTGCCGGTGCGAATATATGTTCTCGCCAATCACGATCGCATCGTCGACGACAATCCCAAGGGCGACCAGAAACGAAAACATGCTCAGCATGTTGAGGGTCTGACCGCCCCACGCCAACGCCACGCCGGAGCCCAGAATCGAGATCGGAATCCCCAACGCGACCCAAAAGGCAAGCCGTGTTTCCAGAAACAGGGCGAGCACCAGGAAGACCAGAAACAGTCCCTGCGCGCCGTTTCGCATCAGCAGGTGCATGCGGTCGCGAACATCCCGGCTGGTGTCCCACCACAATTCGAAGCGATAACCGCTCGGCAGTTCGGTTCGATCCACATAACGTTGGACCTCATCGACCAGCGCCAGCAGGTCTTCCGACTTGGTTCGCTCGACGTTGACCACCATCGCCGGCTCGCCGTTGATCTCGCCGACCGAGGTGACGTCTTCGAATTCGTCGCGAACGGTCCCCAAGTCGTTGACCGTCAAGACCACGCCGTCCGGACGGGTGATGATCGGCAGACGACCGATCTGCTCACCGACCAACCCCCGGTTCTTGGCCCGCAACAAGATCTCCTGCCCTTCCGACTTCAGCAGTCCCCCTGGCAATTCGACGTTGCGGGCCTTCAGCTCCGCTGCGACCTGTTCAAGTGATAGCCCGTGGCCGCGGAGCGTCGCTTCGGGAATTTCGACGTCGATCTGGTAGGGACGCGTGCCCATGATCGATGCGGAGGAGACTGCAGGAAGTTGCAACACTTCGTCCCGTACCCCTTCGGTCACCTCGCGCAGCCGCAGTTCGGATTCCCGAGTCCGCTCCGAGGGGCCGACGATTCCAACCCGAACCGCCGCTTCGCGAAAGACGATCTGTTGAACCTCGGGATCCTCCGCCAGGGCTGGGAAGCTGGGGATCCGGTCGACCTCGCGATCGATCTCCGACATCACCTTCTGGACATTCCCGATGTCGCTCCTCAACTCGGCGAGAACGAATCCGGATCCTTCCTGGGCAACCGAGGTGACTTTCTTGATGCCATCGATCGAACGGATCGCCTCCTCGATCTTCTGGCAAATGGCTTCCTCGACATCCTGCGGCGTGGCGCCCGGATAGTGGACCGTGACCATCACGATATCGATTTCGAACTCTGGAAATACCTCGCG
>CAYWXT010000054.1:0-26545 GCA_964462125.1 uncultured Pirellulaceae bacterium
GCTGATCATGACCCTTGGCGGTCTCTGTGTCGCGCTGCTTGGATACATCAACTATCGCTTTCTCAACGATCCGATACTGACGCTGATCGCGACCGCGGTGATGCTGGTGATGGGTTTTTTCTTCGCGGCGGTCGCCAGCTACATTGTCGGACTGGTGGGGAATTCCAACAGCCCTGTTTCGGGCATGACGATCACGGCAGTGCTGATTGCCGGCGGGATCTTGTGGCTCTCGAGCGAATCGGGCGATGGGACGATGGTGGCGACCCTTGGGATCGCCGCGGTGGTCTGCTGCGTCGCCTGCACCAGCGGTGATGTGTGCAACGATCTGAAGACGGGTGCCCTGGTCGGTTCCACCCCATTTCGGCAGCAAACGATGCAGATCGCTGGCGTCTTCGTGGCCTCGTTCATCATGGCCCCGGTGCTGACACTGCTGCATGAAAACACCCCGGGGGGAATCGGGGGAGACAAGCTTTCAGCGCCTCAGGCGGTGTTGTTCGCGAGCCTTGCCAGCGGTTTCGCCGGCAAGACGGAATTGCCGTGGGGGTTGATCGGTGTGGGGGCCGGAGTGGGGATCGTGATCCTGGTCATCGACGGGGTCCTGCATTCCCGTGGCTCGCGGTTTCGGGCCCATCTGATGCCGATTGCGGTGGGCATGTACCTCCCGTTTCGCTTGGCCACTCCGATTTTGATCGGCGGACTGATCGCCCACTTTTATGCTCGCAAGCTGCCGGCCGAGCGCCGCGACACGGCGCTTCACCGCGGCGTGTTGTTCTCCTCCGGGGCCATTGCGGGCGAAGCTCTGACTGCCGTCGGACTGGCGGGGCTTGCGGCCGCGGGATTTCTCGCCTTCGATCTCGGCATGACCGTCGAGCTGCGAACCCTCATTTCGCTTTTGACCGCGGCGGGCATCATCGCGAGTTTCTTTGTGATGGCAAAACCGCGATAATGCATTTCCCGGACGAGGCGTCCCCTTCCGATAGCACCTCATTGCCGCGCATCCAGGACTCTGCCATGGTTGGCTTCGACCCCACCGCCGACGACTACGAGACATTCGCATCGGATGGCTTCCTGCTGGTCCGATCCCTGTTCAATCTGGAGGAGATGGCGGGTCTGCTTCGGTTCGCCAAGGCGGACGCGGAGATCGTGTCGGAATCGTACGTGCGCCGCGACGCCAGCGGAGGCCAAACCCGGCTGGCGGTCCGCAATGACCTTGACGAGGATTCCGTCTACGCGGCGATCGTCCGTAGCGAGCGGGTCGCGGGCACGACGCAGCTGCTGCTCGGTGACGAAGTTTACCATTACCACCACAAGATGATGCTCAAGGAACCGCTTGTGGGGGGAGCTTGGGAATGGCATCAAGATTACGGCTACTGGTACAACAACGGCTGTCTCTATCCCGATATGGCAAGTTGCCTGATTGCGGTTGATGCGGCGACCCGAGAAAACGGCTGTTTGCAGGTGCTTCGGGGCACCCATCACATGGGGCGCGTCGATCATGTGCCGGTCGGAGACCAGACCGGTGCCGATCCCCAGCGTGTCCAATGGGCGCGAGATCGCCATGAATTGGTTCACTGCGAGATGCAGCCGGGCGACGCGGTCTTCTTCCACAGCAACTTGCTGCACCGCAGCGACAAGAACGAGAGTGAGCGGCCGCGGTGGTCACTGATTTGTTGTTACAACACGCGGCACAATGACCCCTTCGTCCAGGACGGGCGGCACCCAAACTATTCGCCGCTGGAACTTTGGGACGATGACCAAGTTCGCAAACGATTGACCTCACAAGACTAACCACACAAGGCGCACGATGAGCCGAATCGCATTGCTGGGTACGGGATTGATTGGCGGTTTCTACACGCAAGCGTTGCAGGGGAACCGCGGGCGGGATCGCGTGCACTTGGTCTACTCGCGCACCGCCGAGCGCGCCGAATCGTTTGCGGCCGAACATAGCATTCGACGCTGGACCACCGATCTTGATGCCGCGACGCGGGATCCCGAGATCGACCTGGTGATCGTCGCGGTTCCCAACCATCTCCACGAACAGGTCGTGTTATCCGCCGCGGCGGCCGGCAAGGGGATCTTGTGCACCAAGCCGCTTGGGCGGACGGCGAGCGAAGCCAAGCGAATGCTCGACGCCGTCGAACGGGCGGAGGTCTTCCACGGCTACCTGGAGGACCTCGTCTACACCCCGAAAACGCTCAAGGCGCTCGACGCCGTCGGTGCCGGCGGGCTGGGCCGGATCCTCTGGGTCCGCTCGCGGGAAACCCATCCGGGGCCCCACAGTGATTGGTTCTTCGATCAACAGTTGGCCGGGGGCGGTGCGATCATCGACATGGGTTGCCACTGCATTGAGATTGCCCGCAGCTTTATCGGCAAACAGATCCGGCCGGTGGAGGTCATGTGTTGGGCGGATACGCAAGTCCATCCAATCGAAGCTGAAGATCACGCTGTCGGACTGGTTCGCTATGAGTCGGGCGCGATCGGCCAGTTCGAGGTCAGCTGGAATTTTCGCGGCGGGATGGACTTGCGCGACGAGGTCGCGGGTTCCGAGGGAACGATTTGGCTGAACCATTGGCTGCGGACCGGCATCGAGATCTATTCCGCCGTGGAAACGCCGGGGTACGTGGCGGAAAAATCGGAAAGCAGCGGCGGTTGGTTGTTCCCGGTCGGGGATGAAGCGAAATCGCTTGGCTATGTCGACATGTTCACCGACATGCTCGATGCCTATGAACGCGGCGATTCGCCAAAGGAAACGTTCTACGACGGCTATGTGGTCAACGCGATTGTCGATGCGGCTTACCGCTCGAGCGAATCGAAGCGTTGGGAACCGATCGAGTTGGATCCTTGGCGCGGATCGGCCGGGGGCGAAGCGGTCGGCCCAGGGCGCGCGTTTGATGAGCGGCATTGGCTGATCAAGCAAGAACGGATGCCGGACGGCCAAACCAAGGTGATTTTGCGGGACAAGGCGACGGGCGAGCTATCCCAGCGGCTGATGCCTTAGACGGGGAGAACGCTGCGAAAACGAAACAGTCTGGCAGCCAGTGCTACTTCTGGGTGTCGTCAGCAGCTTGCGCATCGGCGCTCTCAGCGCGACCATCTTCGATTTGCCCTTGACGAGCAGCCGGCGATGGAATGGCCCGATGGCCCCGTTGCTGCCGGTCGTCGCGAAGGTGGCCTTCGAGAGAATCCGGCCTCACATCTCCGCGTCCTCCGGCTCGGTTTCCTGTTCCGGATCTGGTTCGACGATCAGGGCCCAATGGTGAAGAACACCGGCGCGATCGCTTCGGGTGGCGCGGACCATCAACTGCCAGAGCCCGCGAATGCTGCGTCCCTGAAACTGCGACAGGCTGGGGTCTTTTTTGTCCACCGCCTCCGGCCGATAGGAGCCGTTGAAGGGGGCTCGGCTACGGGTGATTCTGGATCTGGCGTCGTCGTCGAAAATGGTCTCTTCGAAATGATCGCCACCGCGGCCAACCTCGGTGAACAGCTCGACCCGCTCGCCATCAGGGCCGATCAGGAAGGCGTCCAGCTCACGAACGGAGGTATGGGTGATGGACAACTGCAGCGTCAGCTCGCCGATCACGATGTCGTCCTGCACGTCGATCTCGGAGATGGTTACCGAGCGTGGCAACAAGACCTCAGCCTGCTCGCTGGCAAAGCTTCCGCCGACCACCGATTTGGCCTGCAGCATTTCTCGGGCGGTCAGATAGCCGTCGCTGTCTGCGTCCAATCGCTCAAATTCTTGGATCGTTTCGTCATCCCACTCGTCGGCGAATTCGGCCATCGAGATCTGACCGTCGGCGTCGACATCGCGGTCGTAGAACCACTCTGGCAGTACATCCGACAGGTCGTTAGCGCGGTCATCCATGGAGCGATAAATCCAGGCGTCGAGTTCGTCGCGGGCGATGTCTCCATCCCGGTCGAGATCGACTTGCCCCCGTTCGATCCCGGTGGCGAGCCATTCGTTCTCCTCCAGGCGGCCGTTTCGATTGCGGTCGTAGCGTCGCATCAAGCTGTAGGCGAGATAGCGGCTGGTGCGGCTGCTCCCTGCCGATCCCTGGCCGCGGCGGGAGGAGCGTTCCCACTCCTCCGGATCGGAATCCCGGTTGTCGCCTGAATTGTCCAGCCGTTGAGCCAACAGTTCCGCCCGATCGGGTTGATCTTCCTCCGTTCGCTGCCGTGCGTACCGCTGAGCGAGTTCGGTCCGGCTGAGCCGACCGTCATCATTGAGGTCACTTTCGAAAGGGGGCGAACCGGACCACCATCCGCGCCGCGCCTCGTAGCGATCGATGAAGCCGTCGTCGTTGCGATCGTAGCGACGCAGGGCTCGGTCGGCCGAACGCTGATCCCGTCGACTGTAGGGGTATCGCACATCCGAGGAGCCGAATTCCGGAAGAAGCGGATCATCGTAGTCTGGGCGGAAGTCGCGGAGTCCTGCTTCGTCGTCGGGGGCGCGGTACCGTGAGCCACGTCGCTGCTGGTCGTCGTCATACCGCCGAATCGATTCCTCCCACCGCTCGACGGAGTAGGATCGGCTCAGCCGCATGCCGCGCGCTTCGGCGATGGGGTGAAGGTAACGGCGAACCCGGTCATTCAGCTCCTCGGGGTCGATGTAACCGTCATTGTTCTTGTCCAGCCGCTGGATCGCATCGAGTCGCCCTGGATCGGCGGCCGCCTGGGGCGCGACGCTGAGGATCATCGCGGCGATCATCGCGCTTCGAAGCCGAGTCATCATGATGATCTCCCGTTGGATGAAGACCTCCGGTTGGACCGCCCTTGTTGATCGCGGCTGGAGCGTCTCGATTCGGTGTTCCCGTTACTTCCGTTGGAATGTCCAGAGAGGATCCCTTCGAGCACCGTGCGAACGGCCTCGGGATTCCCCGGCGCGATCACTTGGACATCTTGTTCGCTGCGGTCATCGATGGAGCGTGCGAGCTGTTCGACTTCGGCGAGGAGTGGTTCGGGGGCGGTGACAACGAGCGAATTGCTTTGGGGGTGGACGGCAACGGCCAGCACCGGTTCCTGGCTCCGCGTCGGTTTGGGCGGTTCCGGTTGTCGCTGCCCATCTCGTCTCCCTTCGTTGGAATCGTCGGAGCGGGACTCACGGTCGCGTTGTCCTCCGCCGCGGTCACTGCGGCCACCGCGGTTCTCACGGCCCTCTCCACCGGTTGTCCCCGAGGCTTCTGCGATCCTGCCTGGATACGTGTTCCGGATCACTTCGGCGACCTCCTCCGCGTCGGTGTGCAGCAGTTCGATGATCTGCGACTGTCCGTGGGTTTCGATCGCGGTCATGCTTTCATCTTTGTCGATGATTTTCAGGTAGCTTTCGATTTGCTCGATGTCGGCCACGGTTCCTTGGACGATCAAGCGGTTCAGCCGCGCGTCGGAGACGACGGTTGCCGAACCGGCGGTCATGGTGGTGGCTTCTTCTCGGTCGTTAAGAAAGCTGCCGAGCAACCCCGATTGCGGACCCGCCACGAATCCTTGGACTAACGCACCGCTGCTGGAATCGGTTTGCGAGAGGGCTCCGTCGAGCAGATCGGCGAGCATCCGCGTCGCGTTGTTCGCCATCGCGTACTTCAAGTAAAAGACGACCGGCGGCGAGCCGCCGTCGCGGGCGGATCCGGCAATCTGGCGAACGTGATCCTCGAAGCGTTTCAGTGCTGCCTCATCATCGGACTGAATCAGGATCCCCTGGGGCGTGGCCTGGGCCTTGATCAACGGCTGACCGGAGTCTGCGGCGGCGGCAGCTTCATCGGCCGCTGCGCCGTCTTCGGCCGAGCGACTGATCAAGGATCGCAGTGTGGTCGCCTCGGGGAATGAAAGTGGTTCGCCGACCGGCAACCTGGCGGCATCGACCGCCTCGGGCTGCCGCTCGGTTTCTCCGGCGGACTCCAATCGGCTACGGCGGGACGCCTTCTTTTTCTTGGGGGCGGGGGTTTCTGAATGGAACGTACGCTCGATAGCGTCCGTCGGGGCATCGTCGGAGCCGGGGACCACGATGACTTGGCTGTCGCCATCCCAAAATCGCTCGGCCGTTTCCAGCACCTGTTCCGCCTGTTCACTCGGCAGGGACAATACCCGGAAGCCGCCATCGGTTTCTCCCGCGCGATCGCCGTCCGTTTCAAGCTTCTTGATCATCGATTGAACCTGCTCGATTTGGCTTGGTTTTCCGCGGACAAACAGCCGTTGGTTCGCCGGGTCCGCGTCGATCCGGGGGGCATCATCGGACGGCTCCTCCAGCTCGTCCTCCCACGTTGAGACGCCGAACATTTCATTCAGCAGGGAAATCGCGAAGTAGGGATCGACCGCATTCAACTCGACCACTTCAAAACCGAGCGACGGGGCCTGCATCTCCTCGATCGTGCCGGCGATGGTTTGGTGGATCTCTGGGGGGGCGTAGGCGACGATGCTGTTACTGTCCTGCTCCATCGAGAGTCGGATCGACTCGCCGGCGAGTAGGGCTTGGAGGACTTCGTAGACCGCTTCCAAGTTATTGCCGGTCACCGTGTGTGACTGCAGTTCCGCCCGCTCGGCGTGCTGAGGGGTGTCACCCGGAACATCGACCAGCTCAACCAGGGAATCGAGCATGTCGATGGTTTCTTGCGAACCGGTGACGAAGATCGATTGATCGTCGCGACCGAGGGAAATACTGAGGCCCAATCCGACCAACTCGTCCCCTTGCAGCCCCAGGTGGGGACGCACGATGTCGAGCACATCGTCGACTGACTGGTGTTGAAACTCGAACCGTTGGACCACCTCTTCGTCATCCTGGGGCGGCTCGATCCCGGACAGCAGCTTGGCAACTCCCAGCAGTTTGCCCGCGGTCTCGGTGATCAACAGCTGTTCCGACTGCGGCATGATCACCGGCTCGGTCATCAAGTTGACCCCGCTGAGTTCCTGCACGGCGAGGTTGGGGGAGATACCGTCCAAGGGGAACAAACACCGCACGACGTCGTGCCGGCCCCGCTCGGACAGTTCGTCGACCGAGATCAATTCCGCCATCGCCTCAAGCTGCTGGACACTGCGAGGGTCTTCCAGACTGATCACCGAAACCAATCGGCCGCTGCGAACCAGCGTGAAGTCTTCCGGGATCAGGAACAAGTTGATTCGCTCGATCGCTTCGTCGGGTGTGTAGGCGTTGGAATCGGAATAGGTGAAGCTGCCCGGAGGAACCGCACCGACGTGCAGTGCCAACCCGCTTTCATCCGCCAGCCAACGGAGGACCGACCGCCAAGGAGCGGCTTCAAAGGAGAATCGGAGGTTGGAAACTTCGTCGGCCTCGCCATGCGATGCCGGCTCACCGTTGCGTTCTGCCTCAACGGTCCGTTCTGCGATCGGAGTCACCGGTGGTTGGGCATCCACCGGAAAGGTGACCGGGAGCAAGGCCAGCGTCGCCGCGATCATCGTCAAGGCTCGGGGCTGTCGATTCCGGCACGACGTATCTGACATACACGATGTATCTGACATACGCGATCTGTCGGGCATAAGTGTCTCATCCTTCGGCCGCGCCGCCCAACCATGCATGAACCATGCATGTGTGATGCGGGTGGCTGGAGAGGGAAATTGCAACCGGAGGTGATGATCCCCAAGATTCGATCTCGCAGAATCAGCAACCCTTCTCACCAAGTCCCGATTAATCGGGCGCGTGGCGGACAATGTCGCGAGCGGAGCGACCGGTGTGTGGCGGGCAGGCGGTTTATCGGTGGGACGTCAACCGAGTCAAGTGTCTGTGGGCGACAGTTGACCCAACACTTCATACGTAGGGAGATCGAATCCACTTTATCGAATGTATTGGGAAAGTCAAGTTCGCGCGATTTTGCACAGCGGGGCATGAGAGGTGTGGTGGGAGCGGCGATCTTCGCCTTGGCGGCGGAACCTCGGGGCGGTCTGGAGGTTCAATCATCAGCGCGCCCGGCCTTGGTTGGTTGCTAGCTTGGACGCGACGCAACTCGGGCGGTCGCCATGTTCCCCCACCCAAGGATGTATCCGTGAATACGATCATTGTCACCTGCCCCTCCGGGCACCGATTGCGAGGTCAAGCGGGACTTGCCGGGCGGACAGTACGCTGTCCCAAATGCGCCGTGACGTTTGTCGCCGCCGGCCCACGGAGAGAATCGATGTCGGACACCGGAATCATGAGAATTCTGGGCGAGACCGATCCGCTGCCACCCCCCCCGGACGCCCCGACGCCCACCACGCGTCCTTGCCCGAGGTGTGCCCAGACGGTCTCGATCGTGGCTCACGTCTGCGAGCACTGCCGTTGTTACATCGGTCCCCTGCCGGGATTCATGGAGAACATGCAAGAGCCGCCCACCGCACCTCGGCCGTGATGACGCCCCGGCGATCGCCCACCAGCCGTGACGAACGGGCTCGGATTGCCGGAATCGGGTCGGAGAACCGTGAAGGACCGGAAAACCAGTCTTGCCTCCATGCGGGTGATCTGCCAACGTTTCACGCCACCGGAATTGGTCGATTTCACCGCGTATGGAGACCGTGAACGTGTACCGAATCACACTGCCCATCATTGCCCTGTTGCTCGCCGCCCCTGCCGTGAGCGCCGAGAGCGGCGAGGACCAGGAAACGTTCCTGCTCCGCTACAAACTCAACGCCAGTGAACGTTTGGATTACGAGGTCACCCACGTGGCCAAGACGAAGACCCGGATCCAAGGTTCCGAGGAGATCTCGCGAGTTCACACCACGAGCCGGCGCCACTGGGACGTGACCTCGGTCGCCGATGACGAGCAGGTGGTGTTGGATCACGGACTCGACTCGGTCAAGTTGACGCAGCAATCCGGTGACGAGGACGAAATCCGCTGGGACAGCAACAGCGGCGAGGCCCCGCCAGCCCCGTTCAAGGCCGTTGCCGACCAGATCGGTACCCGGCTGGCCACGCTGACGATCACCCCCCGCGGCGAAGAATTGGATCGCGAAAACCATGGTGGCACCGAGGCGAATCTGGGCATGGGGTCGCTAACGATCGAGTTTCCCGAAGAGGAGATCCCGGTCGGGCATTCCTGGAGCGTGGCTCAAGAAACCAAGACTCGCACCGAAGCGGGGGAGGTCAAGGTCATCAAGCTCCGCCACCTGTACACGCTGGAGAAAGTCCAAACGGGCGTCGCAACGCTGAGGATTCGCAGTGAACCGCTGACACCGATCCGGGAAGAATCTGTTCGTGCCCAGGTCGTGCAACACCTCAGCAACGGCACCATCCGGTTCGACGTTGACAACGGGCGGATGCTCAGCAAGCAACTCGATTGGGACGAACGCGTGGTCGGATTTCAAGGAGCCAACAGCCTGATGGAATACAATGCCCGGTTCACCGAGCGGTTGGTCGACAGTGACAAGCGGATCGCGACGCGACCGGAGTGACCGTCGCGCAAGGCCCCGTCAGCCAACGATCGCATCGATCACTTGTCCATGAACGTCGGTCAATCGGAAGTCCCGGCCGGCGTACCGGTAGGTCAAACGAGTATGATCGAACCCGAGCAGGTGCAGCATGGTGGCGTGCAGATCGTGGATGCTGACGGGGTTCTCAACGGCCTGGAATCCAAACTCGTCGGTCGCCCCGTAAGCGGTGCCGCCTTTGATCCCACCCCCGGCCATCCAAACTGAGAAGCCGTAGTGGTTGTGGTCGCGGCCCTGCTTGTTTTTCCCGTTGCCGCCGAGTTCGACCGTCGGCGTTCTGCCGATCTCGCCCACCTCCGAGAGGCGTCTTTTTGAGACGCCGTCATCCGGCAGCTCATCCGGCGTGGTGCCGACGATTCTGACCGGCCAGCGGTACTGGTCGTGGCTGAGCCCATCGCCGATATCGACCAAAAAATCGACTGTCTCGCCAGCGACGACTCGCCTGGGCTGGAGATCCAGCTGGCGCGTTTGCCGGTGCACGTGAGCTTGGGCGAGGATGCCGGGAGTTTCCCGGGAGGAAACGATGAAGGCGCGGACACCATCTCCCTGCGGCGGCTCGTGGCTGAGGGTGGAATCGATCTGAATCTCCATCGCTCGGGGCGCGGTCCAGCGTCGCACGGCAGCGTGGGCGCGGTCGTTGCCAGGGTGACCACCGGTGGCGCTGAGCTTGACCCAGCCCAGTTCTCGATCGGGGTAATCGGGGCCGCCTTGCCAGGCTTGTCCACTGAAATGGGGCAGCGGTGTGAAGCCGCCTGTGCGTCCTTGCCCCTCGTCGACCTCACCGTAGCCATAGTCCCAATCCTTGCGCGTCGGGCTCGGCGGCTCTTCACGCACTGCCTCCGCCGCGGCGACGAATTGCAAGGCCTCCTCCAGCTCCGACGGATTGGGCTGGCGAAGCAGGACGGCTTGAAACAGTTCGCCGGCGCGTTGCTCTGGCGACTCGATGTCGGCAATGCGTGCGGCGCTGGGAGAACGGTGGCTCCCAGAGCTTGTCCACCGGTTTTCCGCCGACGGTCCGGTCGAGTTCATTCGAGGCGGCGATCAGGCTGTCACGCATTTCCTCGAGCGTCAAACGACGGGGCTGCCACCGCCAGAGCCAACGGTTGCCCGGATCTGTTGCCGACGTCGCCCGGGACGACCACCGGAGCCGAATCACTCTCCTCCGCAAGGCTCTGCCACGAATCGACCCTCAACCCACCGAACTGTTTTTCACTGCCGTGACACTCGCCGCACTTCTCGACCAGGATCGGTCGAACTCGGTTCTCAAAGAATCGCTCCCCCTCGGAAACGTCGACGGGCCCTTCCGCGGCCTGCGCCCCCGAGAGCAGCGGGAACGACATCATCCCCAGCAGGCAGCTGGCCAGTAGGAAAACGCGAAGGGCCAAGGCGCGTGGCCGCATAATGCTAATCCGCGGGCGGTGGCCGCGGCGGCTTGACGTTGACTTCATGACTCGATCGCCACCGGTCAGGGCGGTGGAGGGGGCGGGGGCGAAATGCGGGAAAGGACGAAGCGGAGTCGGAAGACGACGGGAGAGCGCCATCATAACATCCGTTGAGGTCACCGAGTGGTCGAAATCCCCCCGACTCTCGGCGCCCCCGTTTTTTAACCCGAAGGGCGTCGCAGATCGGCGCCGCGGAGAACGGGTCACGCTGCCAGATCTCTCACCGACAGCAACCGTCTCGGCGCCGCCCATCTGCGATGTCTTGGGGATTGAACCGCTTTTGGGTGGGGGCCGCAAAATTGATTGGTTGCTGGGTTGACGATTCGTAAACTTCTAGCCACCGTACTCGGCCGTACATTTGTTCTAGGTTCTAGGGCAATCGGTTTCACGACGAGGCGTTTCGTTTGGCCCTGCCACTGTCTCCTTGAATTTTTGTTAGGCGTTCGATGCGGGCAATCCGGCAGGCATTCGAGGGCGGTGCTTTCATCCTGGACCTGAGAGCACGCGATCTCGAACAGGTCGTTCACCAAGCGGTCAATTTCGTGGTGGCGCGAAAGTGGCTGTTGCCGGAGAATCGTGATGAGGTCGAGCAGTCGTTGCTGGACCGTGAACGGCAGGTCGGCACGGCGATTGGACACTCGGTCGCCGTTCCGCACGCCTATCTGGACGTCCTGACGCGCCCGGTTATCCTGTTTGTCCGGCTGCAACAACCGTTGTATTTGGGCGCTCCAGACGGGATCCCGACCCGCTTTCTTTTCTTTTTGTTGGGCCCCACCTCCAGCGCTTCCAGCCATTTGGACACGTTGGCGAACGTTGCTCGGTTGATGGCCGACGGCGAGTTTCGTTATGAGGCTGGGGAGGCGGGGAACGAGCAGCAGCTGCTGGAAGCGTTCGAGCGTTTCCTCGACCGCACCGCCCCGCCGCCGGAAACGCCGGTTAAGCCGCGCGTCTCCGAGGGGCTGCAATTCACCGGACGCATTGGCGGCGGGGTGCTGGCCGACCTGCGGCGGCGACTGCCGCATTACGTGAGCGACTTTCGCGACGGCTTGAACGCGAAATGCTTGGCTTCGATCCTGTTTCTGTTTTTTGCTTGTCTGGCACCCACGATCACCTTTGGCGGCGTGATGGCGGTCGAGACGGAAGGGCATATCGGGCCGGTCGAAATGCTTGCCGCCACCGCCTTCTGCGGCGTCGTCTTCGCGCTGCTGGCAGGCCAGCCGCTGTTGGTGCTCGGCGGCACGGGGCCGCTCCTGATATTCACGGTCATCCTGTTTCGGCTGTGCGCCGATTTGGAGATTCCGTTTCTGCCGACCTATGCCTGCATCGGGCTATGGACCGCCGCCATTGTGTTGGTGATGGCCCTGACCGATGTGAGTGCCTGGATGCGCTACTTCACTCGCTTCACCAACGAGATATTCGCCGCCCTGATCTCGTTGATCTACATCTACGAGGCGGTCAACGCGCTGGCTGTGTATTTCTTTGATGCGTATGACCAACAGGCGGTTTCCCATGACGCCGCATTCTTGGCGTTGATCTTGGCACTGGGGACCTTCTTCATCGCGATGAACCTGTCACGGTTTCGCCGCAGCAAATACTTGCGGCCTCGGGTGCGTGAATTTCTGACCGATTTCGGTCCGATCATTTCACTCGGCTTGATGACGGCGGTCGCTATCTGGTTCCGCAGCGACGTGAAAGTCGATGTGCTGGCGGTCCCCGATAGCTTTGGACCGACATTGGAAGGGCGGTCCTGGTTGCTGAACCCGTTTCACCCAGACCTGCCTCGCACCGTCTGGTTGATCGCCCCGGCACCGGCCCTGTTCGCGGCGATCCTAATTTATCTGGATCACCACATCACGGGGCGCATTATCAACAGCTCCCAGCACAAGTTGCACAAGGGCGAAGCCTACCACCTCGACCTGGTCATCGTCGCCGGCCTGGTCGGTATCTGCTCGCTGTTCGGGCTTCCCTGGCTGGTCGCCGCCACTGTCCGCTCGCTGAACCACCTCCGCAGCCTGGCAACGGTGGAAGACGCGGTGCTGCCCAACGGCGAGACCCGGGAGCATACGATTCACGTGCGCGAGAACCGTGTTACCGGACTCTCCATACACGTGTTGATTGGCTGCTCGCTGCTGCTGTTGCCGGTCTTGCAATCGGTCCCCATGGCCGTCCTCTACGGCATCTTTCTGTACATGGGCGTGGTATCGATCAAGGGGAATCAGTTCTTTGAGCGTTTCAGTCTGTGGCTCACCGACCCGTCGTTCTATCCTTCGACGCACTACATCCGACGCGTGCCGACGGGAATCATCCACCGCTTTACCTTGATTCAACTGGCATGCCTGGCCGTGCTGTGGTTGGTCAGGACCGGTCCCGCGGTCGTCGCGATCTTTTTTCCGCTGGTCATCGCCCTGCTGGCTCCAATCCGGTTGCTGATCGGGCGGTTCTTTACGCCCAAACACCTGACCGCGTTAGACGCCGAAGAGGACCTGGAGCTGTAGTCGATGTTGGGAACGGAGAATTGAAGCGCGGTTGGCACGAAAAAACGCCCCACAGGGGAGGGGCCTGGGGGCGTTGATTCGCAAGCGGAGGACAGAGGACACTCCGATGGGTTTTCTGTAAGTTGCAAGCGAGCAAGCACGTGCGTCGCTAAGGCGTTTTAGCAAAACGACTTAGCGACGTCCGTTTGTTGTCAGCAATTGTCACGTACTCTCACCCGTTGTCACGGTTTTTGTCCCACTGGGCCAAACGTTTGGCGTCGCTTCTGAACGGAGCGATGGAATGCGTTTTGGACATGTTGAAGTACCGCCACCGAAGCGTGGAAGCCCCCCTTTCGGCCTGTTTTCGATCAGCAGAATCAACCGTCACTAAGGGGCTCCTGCATCAACCCGCGAAGTTTTTTCAGAGCCCGGGCCAGCAAGCCTGCGACCGCCTCTGGAGAACGATTGAGGTGTACCGCGATGTCAGCCACTTTCCATGCGTGGGCATGCTTCAAGACGACCGCGGTGCACTCGTCCTCCAGCAAGCCTGCCATGGCATCGGCTAATTGCTCAGCACGTTCCTGGAGCATAAGTTGCTGACTGGGCGTCTCATTGTCGGCGGCAAGCTGCCCGGCGAGCATCGCCGCCCAAGGATGACTCTTGACGTTCGGGCCTGAGAGACCATCGATCGGAATCGACGGCAGCCCAGGATCGTCCCGCTGATTTCCAGTCATCGCATCCAGTTGCAAGCTCTCTTGGATGGCGAGTGAGCCGCTGAAGATACTGTACAGGTCGATACGCGCGTTTCGCTGCACGCCAAAGCGGGGGTCGACCCGCCGCGGCAACCATTGCTGTACTTGCGCCGACTCTTGCGCATCTCGCAACAGCTGCATCGCCACAAACTGCAAGTAAGCGTCATCCGGGTGCTGTTGCAACTGCTGTATTGCCGCATCACGCGTCCAGACGGCGGCGGGCAGACCGGAGCTCGCTTGCTGCTGTCCATAGGCCGCTGAAACAAGCGTCGTCAATAGGATGTAAATAATGGGTCGCATGATGATTCGTGGTGAGAGTATCGTTCTGGTATCTTGGTGGCATTCGATAAGCAGATGGGTATCTTGCCTTGTTAATTGCATCGCTGTGAATGCTGACCTGACGGATACCGATCCTTACAGACAGGTACCGCAAGCCGATCAACCGGACAAAACCTGATATTTTTTCTCATCTGAACGATTGGCGTCGTCCGTCGGCTAGAGATTGCTGGTTTTCGGTTATGCGTGAATGCGAACACGCGCCATTCAGATAAAGGTCAAGAAAACTCTTCCGATGCGGCACCTGCATGAAACGAATCTTCCGAATGCGAAATATTGCCTTCGTCCTGACCGGCTGGATTGGCAGCTACGTTTTGGGAATATTTCTCGCAGTGAATAATGTCACCGGACTTCGAGGGCCGCCGCTGGACGGAAATCCTTTCGTGCATGCCAACCAGGATCACGCTGACATAACGGTCGTGTTCATCCTTGGCTTTCTCGCGATTCTCACGACCGTCGCCAGTTTCCGCTGGCCGCGAATGAGAGCGGCGGCTATGGGGATATGGCTCGGTGTGATATCTGCTGCAATCATGATTGAGCTGCGATAGAATACTGGCTCAGAATGGAGCCGATACCGATGAGTTGCCAGAGCGGAGCCGAGGAGAAAGCATCGATTTGCGTTATCTTTAATCCGGCGGCCGGCAAGAGCCAGGCACGACAGCGGCTGGAGGCAATGCGCACCGCTTGTCGTGGGCGATTTGAACTGTGGTCTACCGAGCGGCCTTGCCACGCGACGGAGTTGGCTCGAGAGGCCGCCGAACGAGGATTTGAGATGGTCGTCGCGGCGGGCGGCGATGGCACGGTTCACGAGGTGGCCAACGGTATCTTGCAGGCCGAGCGTCCGGGTGTGTGCTTTGGCATACTGCCGCTCGGTTCGGCCAATGATTACGCGTTCAGCGTGCGGCAAGACCGAGTTCAACAGAAGCAAACTGCTGAAGCCACAGTCCGGCTCGTGGATATCGGTCGCATACGTATCAATTCGGGCGAACAGCGTTGACGTTGCATCAAAAAATGAGGTATTCCATTGCGAGGAGCCAGTCCATACACGCCGCCGGACGAAATCGACGATTTAGCCGATTCGCTGCTCGTTGGAAGGATTGGGCTGCGGATAAGTGCTATAGTCCATGCCCTTGTGGGTGTTCTACTGGGAGGGTTCGTGGCTCTTGGTTGGAATTCAGGAAAATACGAGGTGGAGGCTCTTCCATGGATGCTCCTCGCGATCCTGCTTGTTGTCCTTGCACGAGGGCTGTGGAGACGACGGGGCTGGTCGCGCATGTTAGCACTGATCATTCATTGGCCAGTGCTTGTAGGATCTGCTTCCCTTCTGCCGATGTGCCTCGCCTACGTTCTTTTAGCGACGCCGGAAGGGATCGCCGTGGTCTACGCTTTTGCCGTCTATGGTCTTTTTTTTCTTTCGCCGCTCGTTCTCTTCTCGGGTTGGACGGTCTGGTACCTGCATCGGCGCATATTCATTGCTAGATGTGCTAACGATCCGTAGCCGTGACATCGCACAGGGCAACGGTCAGTGGTGCTGGGGCGTCGGGGGCCTATCATAAAGATCCTCGCGGAGCCGGTGGACCGCATCGATGAAAAGCCCGTGAGCAAGCGGACGGCAATGGACCTGGGCATGGTTTAGAATTCCTTTAACGCTTTTGTGCCCGATCGCCGGACGGAAGGTGTCTAGGTAGCCGCCGCTCTTATTCGCGGCCAGCGGATACTGGCGAAGATGGCGAGAAAATCAAGGATACCGACGGCAGTTATGTCGGCGTGTTTTCGATTGGTATGCAAAGGATTGTGGCGCAGCGGCGGCCCTCGAGGTCCGGTGACATTGTTCGCCGCGAGAAATGTTCCGAGAATGAAGCTGCCAATCCAGCCAAGCAGAAGGAAGGCCATGTTCCGCAGCCGGAAGATTCGTTTCATGCGAGTGCTGCCACGAGATAATTCTCTTGCTACTGCGCTTGGAAAGGACGTGTCGTTTGTTGGCAGGTTGTAATCATTCAGCCGTCTGAGAACTTGATGTCCGCTGCGCGAAATTAATGTCATTTTGACTCCTCTCCGGCTGCCCAGCATGATCACTCCTGCAGGTTCACCCATGCGATCATAATGACGCAATACGCAATAAATAGCAGCCCAGGGGTGTCGGCGAGAATAATCTTCCACCCTGCGCAACGCCGGAAGTAAGGCATTGCGAGCGCACTGCTCAGCACGGTGATTCCCGCGAAGCTCCAAAAGTACCGGACCATGGGTAGAATTGCATGCCGCAACCCGACTTCATCGAGGAATGCCCCCGCGAACGTCCAAAGATGTATGGATGAGAAAAACGGCATGAACGGACCACCGTGGTCGCCCTGCTCGTGTCGACTGGCGTCGCCCCAGGGCACCTCCACGCCGAAAGACGCCCGCAGCCCAGTCTTCACGACGTCATCGCTCAGGCCGGCTGTCTTGTTCCTGCTGACGGTCCTTTTCTTGCTGCAGACGTATTTCGGCGCCAATTCTTTCGTATGCTGCGAATGCCACTTCCTGTTTGGTTCCTGTACCACTTTCGAGTAATACGTCCGCGTATTTCTCTAGTTCCTGGGCAATCGCCAAATCGTGTCTGATAATTGCTGATCGCGTCGGTGGATCAGGCTCCAGCGCCAGTAGCGACGACGCCAGCCGTCTGGACGAATCGAGCACTGGGGCAATTTGCGCCTGTCCCATCTGATACGCTGACATTCTCGCGTTGCATTCCACAAGTGCTAATCGGCAGCGTTTTATTCTGAGCAAACGCAACTTATTGTCGGCGTCCTCGTCCCATAGGAGCTTCTGCATGTCGGGACTAGAAAAAAGTGGGAACCGCTCCTCGGGGAATTGTTCCGCGGGGAATCGTGATTGAAATTCCTTGACCGCTTCCGCTGCACCGTCTCGAGACCATTTATCTATTGCCTGCCGCCTTTCTTCGTCAGTTTTCTCCACCTGCTCCCTCGGTCTTGCCCTCGCCTCCTGTGCAGGCAGATCCTCCAAATCAGGGATCCCAAGGTTTCGCAATTCCCCGCCACCTCTAGATTCATTCTCTTTCTCTTTCCGCAGTTCCTGTGATGGAACCGATTTTGAGTCAGCACCATCTTCGGCGGAATCAGGGGGCCCATTCATTTCCGCAAGCAGCCGCTTCATGAGTGCCGATTTCGGCGTGGAGTTAGGAAGCTTTCGGTCCACCTCTGCCACGACGCCGGTTTGGCGCGTCAACTGGAGTGACCGAAAAGCCGCTTTTTGCGGTACGTTGGTCGCATTAATTGCAGCGATTCCCGCGGACAATTCGCCGGTCTCCAGGAACTGTTGTCTTGCCTCTAAAGGAACTGGAATTCTCTCTCCGGTGAGCTAGTTTCACTTACCCGAGGAGAATTCCGATGACCCGAATACGACGTTCCTTCACCGCTGCCCAGAAGGCCGATGCGTCCAGACAAGACGCCCAGATCAAGCAGCTGTGCGACAGCGTGAGACGTCGCCTCGCTGACGCTTCGGGTTAGGTTCTTCGTCACGAGACGTTCAAGGCTAATTCCAGGTTTTGGCACTAGTGCGGGAACGGACATGACGCAGGTGACGTAGGCGAGGGCGTTTGGTCCATGCCGGCGGAGGGACTGCGAAGTTCCAGTTCGACGATCGTTCCGTCGGCGGGCTTAGTCGAGACACCCGCCTTGACTTCGCTCTTGGGACCGTCGGCGCGAAACTGAAACAGCTTGACAAATGCCCCGACGACCAAAGCGACTTCCAGCTGCCCAAGGTGCTTGCCGGGACAAACGCGTGGTCCGTGCCCGAACCCAAAGTGCAGGAAGCCCTTTGAATTCGTGTTTCTATTGGCCAGTTCTTGCCATCGCTCCGGTGCGAAACTCTCCGCTGCGTATCCAGTCGCCTGTTCGCCCCAGTGATCGGGATGGCGATTGGCGTGCCAGATGTCTAACAGGACATGTGTCTTGGCGGGGATCTCCATGGTACGACCGTCGGCTGTCTCGATCCGTACCGGCTGACTCGCCCTGCGTGGCAAGAAATAAAGTGACGGGGTTAACCGCAATGTCTCATCCAACGCCGCCGTCAGATTCTTGGCGGCAATCAGTCGGTCCGGCGTAAATTCAGCAATCTGACTGACTTCATCGTAGACACGCTGCTGCCAAGATTCATTTCTGGCTAAGTGCGAAATCGCCCAGGTGGCGTACGAGGTCGTCGCTTCGAGAGCCCCCGCGAGAAATACCTTGATGTTGCTTCGCAGCGTCGCATCAGGGGCTTCTGCAGAAAATTTTTTCCACATGCCAGCGCCTTGGCTACGCGATCTCAACACTAGGTCGGTCAATTCGTCGAACCGTTGGAAGTCACGCTGAGCCTGGGCGTAATGACGACTGATCGGTGCCAGCCACGAACGTCGCAACCCGAATTGATTGATCACGGTGTCCCGCACGATATGGTCGATCACGCGCTGCAGAGCAGGGACGTAGACGTCACGCAGTTGCAAATAATCGATTGGCGTTCCAAAGAAACATCGCACTAACATTTCCAGCATCAATGCCTGGATTTCTGGTTCCATCGCGAGCCGCACATTGGGCGATCCGGTCTGCGCCAAGTGGTCCCGAAGTGCCGCAAGACGCTCTCGCACGGTATTCCGAAAGGTCTCTTCGAAGTCGCAGAACACGTCAACCTGAAACAGAGCCGTTTTCCCGAAGGGTGATGCCGATGCCTTACGCTGCTGCCGCCACAACGAACCGTTACCAAACAGCAATGTGTCCTCACCAGTGGCACGTGCAATTCCGGTTGATGGCAATGTGTCGCGATCAAACTGCCCCTCACGGTCACCGGTTGCAGTCAAGATCGCACGAATCACGCCTGGATCACGAGTGACCAGCACGGGCGGAAAGCCCGGCATATCCAAGTAGCGGTTGTGTCGCGCCGCGCCGGTCGCTTCCGCGGCACGATGAAAGTACGTCTCTAAGATCTCGATCGGACGTTGGTAATTCCACGGGTGCGGAAAAGGAAGACTTCGTCGTCCCGGCTGGAATAGCACAGGCACTCGGCCTGGCAGGCAATCACCTCCGAAAGGGTTCTCTCTGACGATCTGTTTTCGTAGCCGCGACAGCCAACTCAGATCTTTCGGTATGATCGGCCCCGGCGACCTCTCAGAGCTTCGTTGCATGGCCTTGGTTCCGTACCGAGGAGAATCTGGGGGATCGGTTTGCTCAAGCACGACAGTATAACGCCGGCACTGTTTCTGTGCCGCGCGCGACGACTCGGGCTCGCCCGTCAGAACGAATGCGGCCGAAAATCAGTCGTCATTGGGATTTCGAGCCCACTGATTCAACTGTTCAAACGCTCGGCACGGTTTTTTGAAAGGAAGAGGTCGGGCGGTCGACGCCGTCGAGCAAGATCGCTGGAATGGACTGATGCAACTTGATGCCGACTTGCTCGGCGTTCTATTTGAATAACTCGGCGAGGGCAATGTAGGAACACAGATTAAACGCGAGTGTTGGAAGCCGCTGAAGAGAAGTAGCAATTTGCAGAAACGACGATACCGTAGCATATTCGGCGTCTTTGAACTTGCTCACTATACCTGCGCCGCATTGGCCAAACGGCGAGCAGAGCGAATCCCCGCCCCGTTACGTTTACCGTCTCTCCGGCGACGCGGCTTTTTGGGTCTCGATATTCACGACCGCGTGCAGGCCGACTTCGAGGAAGGTAAGTTTCATGCGGAGGTCCCGCAAAGATTCGGGGAGGCGAGCGATCTCCCCATGTCCGTCAGCAGGTGCTTGCTTGGGTTCGGCGGCGGTGCCGTGGATCGTGCAGCTCACCCTGCCGCTCTCGTCGCCGGCCCGGTACACCCCGTGGCTCGGGCACGCGATCGGTCCATCGAAGAGATGTTCGGCAAGCGGTCTGAACTTGTCCAACCATGCCGCATTCTGGTCACTGGAGTCCGGTCCTTCGACACCCGTCGTACGGTTTTCGATGTTGCGATCCCGGACGATCGAACGAGCCGCGTGCGACAACGGGGCGAGATTGTTTAAACAGGCGTGACGCTCCGACTCGGCCCAGCCGATACGGAAATGCGGCTTGATCTCTCGCCAATGCAGCGGCCGTAGCCGCAGCATGGCGTGCGCGGGCGCGGCGTCGGCTTGCTCTGTATCCGTTTCTTTCCGTGCAGCAAGCCTTACCGCCGTGCGGATCTCGCCGATCAAACCCGGTTTACTGGCCACATACAGGCCATTGCCCGCTCGCATCCAGTAGAAACGCCACTTGATCGGTCCGAACCGGAACGCGTACGTGCGGATCGCCGGATCGGAAACCCCCGCAAACTGATAGGAGTCTTGCTCGATGCGCAAGAATCCGCCCAACTCTTGCGAGCTCTTGGCCGAAAACCGAGCGAGAAATCGGTCCAGTTTTTCGCGCGTCCGATCGATCGCCTCCCCGGCTGTCGATGAGAGGCGGCTGACCGCGGTGGCGGCTGAGTGGCCGCCCTTGGAAGGCGGATCTGGTGGGCTTCTTTGCCAGCGTGCGTCAGAAATTGGGTGACGACTTCATCTGGGGTATCGCGAGGTACGGCCACGACCGCCCCATCGGCAAGCAAGGCGTTGACGATGCCATCGACGCCTTCGGTCCAACCTCGTCGCGGTTGGGACAGGTCGATCTCAAGATCTTGGGGCTGCTCGATTGTTTGGGCCTCGTGGCCCTGTTGGCCGAAGGTCGTGCGGGCGGAAAATGAGAACGTTGCGACGACGAACCCGACCAGCGTTGCCGTTCGAAGTCGAGGCAGTGAACAAGAACGCATGTCGTTGATCCGGGCAAAGTGAAGTCGAACGGGGTGCGTGGAATTCCGGCGCTCCATGTCCGCCGAGAAAGCCCATGTCACCGGATGCCGCGGCGTCCCACATCTTACGCTTGGAGAACGAAAAAGCGGCAAAAAATTTTTTACGGACCGTTACGCCCTGGCTTCGCCTCCCTGTGAGTGGTCGGTCCCGATCGCCTTGAATAGACGGCGCTCAGCCGTTCCGGAGGTCTGACACGCCTCTTGCAAATTCCCCTTTTTTGCCTACGCTCTTTCCGAAAACGTGGTAAACGGGCCACGCAGCGACTCTTCAGCCTCCGCGAGCTTCTCTGTTCGTGACTCTCTGCGAACACGCTCGTTTATAAGCACTTACGTCAAAACCGTCGGTTTCGGTGTCCCAAAGCCGAACCGAGCGATTTGCCCGGACACATCTTAGGGCATGGACGAGTTCAGGTGGTCAGGGGCTTCGCAGTCAGGGGCTTCGCAGTCGGGGGCTTCGCAGTCGGGGGCTTCGCAGTCGTCCACACGGTGTGCTTCTTCATGACCACACTGGCATGCTCTCGCTCAGCAAACTCATCCACCGCTTGGCAAACGCCCGGAAACCGCTTCGGATTGTAATCGTGGCCGATGAGCAACCCGCCCTGCCGGATCTTTGGCCACCAAGCGGCGATGTCGGTTTTGGCCGCTTCGTAGCTGTGCTCGGCGTCGATGAAGACGAAGTCGAGCTCTCCGTCGTCGAAACAGCATGGACGCAAGTTGACAGCAACGAGGAATCGCGTCGCAAGATGGACCAACTGAACCTGCTCGGAGAAGGTGACGGACGTTCCGCCACCGATGAAGAGCAATAATTTGTAAAAGGAGTCGACTGGCAAACGGGCGGCACAGAGGGATAACGGAGCCGGTGAGATCTACTTGATTGGCCCAGTCTTGGCCCAGTTGACTGGGCCATTGAAAAACACCCCAAAAAACCTAGGCTTTTCGGGGTGCTTTTCGAAAGGCGGAGGACACGGGACTCGAACCCGCAACCGGTTTCCCGGCAACTGATTTCGAATCAGTCTGCTAACCAATTCGCATATCCTCCGGCTCGTTCAATTCATGTTGGCCCGAAGGTCCGCTCTCGTCAAGTCGCGTCCGCCGGTGGGCGGCACGGTGACGGTGGTCTGCCCGGTCTGACGCACCAAACCGCCGACCAGTTGGCGGAGTTCACGATCGGACGCCAGAAGCGACTCGAGTTCGGCGGCACGGGGATGGTCGTCGCGGAACTGCAACTGGCCCTCGGGGTCAGCCGCCAAGGTGACCGGTCGGTCGGGCTCGACCCCGGCACCGCTGAACAGGTCCCGGATGCGGGCAATCGTCTGCTCCAACCATCCGCCACCAGCTTTTGAGCGGTCGGCCGGCGTGCTTCCCTCCGTTGCGGCCAGCTGATCGGGCTCGGACGCGGGGTCCGGCGAATTCAGAATCTGGTCAAATGAAACCGCCTCGCCAATCCGACCCGCCACATCGGTGGCGAGCCGCGCCGCGGCGGCGACTGTCGTTGGGTTGATTGGAAAGGTCAATGTTTATGCTCGGTTTTGAAGCCGTAGTCCTTGAACCATTTCTCCCACCGGTTCGCTTCCTTGTGGGTTTCCAGTTCCAGGGTTTGCCATTTCGGACAGCGGTACTTGACGTCGAAATGCCCATCGTGGCTGTTTTGTTGAACCTCGCAGCCGAGTTTTTTCAGCGTTCCGGCAATCGTCTTCGCCTTCTTGGCGTCGTGGATGTGCTTGGCTTTCCAGTCTTGGCATTGGTAGCGGACGATCTCCGCCGCCGACGCCGTCGCGGAGACGCCGAGCAGGACCGAGGTGAGAATCAGCAATCGAATCATCTTCCAGGAAACTCCTTGAGTGGGTGTGGATGATTCGGATAAAGCACCGGCGCGGGTCGCGTCAAGGCGATTCGGCGTCAGGGCGATTCGATCGAGACCGGTCCGGCGGATCGAACGGAGGCTTCGGCGGCCAGGCACATCGCGACCGACCAGCGTCCATCGTCGGCGGTGCAGTGCAGCGGGACGCCGTGACGGTGGGCATCAACGAGCCTGGCGATCTGGTCCTCCAGTTCAAAAAGCTCCCCGGTCGGCTTTTCGATCGGCACCGTGGTGACCTCCTGGCCGTCGAAGGCGCGGAGGCTGAAGGTCGGGTGGCGGGTGCGGTCCATGGCGCCGCTCCAGGACGCCCACAGCGCCCCGCTGGTGCCGGTGACCTTGATCGTCTGGTGATGCTCGAACGCGCTCAGGGTTTGCGAAACTACCGCGTATGCCCCGCCGCTGAAGTGCATGATGGCGCTGAAGTTGTCCTGCAATTCGGGGTGCTCCGGCTGCCGCGAATTTCCCGTGGCGTAGATCCGCGAGGGGTCGCCTGCAGCCTGCAGGTACCAGCGGGCGAGATCGAAAAAGTGGATCGGTTCTTCCAGGATCCAACTGCCGACGCGTGAAATGTCGTACCGCCAGCCGCGGGAGCCGAGCCGGTAGGGGTTCCGTGACAATTCGACCAAGGCGTACTGCGGGGTGCCGATGAAGCCGTCATCGATCATCTCCTTGACCTTGCCCCACATCGACGAGAGCCGCAGTTCATGCCCCACGGCGAACAGACGCTTGCGTTCCCGGGCCAAGCGGATCATGTCGTCACATTGCTGCAACGTGATCCCCATCGGCTTTTCGAGCAGCAGATGTTTGTCCGCCTGCAGGACCGCGGTCGCGACCTCATGGTGCAGATGACTGGGGACGACCACGTCGACGAAATCGAGCTCGTCGCGGCGGACCAGCTCGTGCACATCGGTGGTCACCTGCGCATCGGGATATGCTTCGCGGGCCCGCGCTGCGGACGCATCGCTGTGGGTCGCGATCGCGGCCAGGGTCGCCCCGGTCGACTTCGTGATCGCATCCGCGTGATGCTGGCCCCAAGCCCCGAATCCGATCAATCCGAAGCGAACCGGTTGGTCATTCATCCGTTGTCTTCTCCTCGTCCTCTGGTGAAACACCTGTGAAAATGCCGCGACAGTCTAACGCGATCTCGGCGGCGACTGGGACCCGCCCGGAGAGCCGCTTGGGCAAGAAACGCGACGCCGGGCCGGAGCCAGCGAGCGATCTTGGGTACACTTTTGGGTTCCGTTCTGCGAGCGGATCGCGTCCATCCACAATCTGGTCGTTTTACCCACACCGAGGTTATTTCATGAGTTCGATCGTATCCCGCACGACGTACGGAATCTTTGCTTGTCTGATCTGTCTCGCTCCGCCGGCGTTGGGACAGGGCGAGCGGGAGGATGGTTTCCGCTCGCTGTTCAACGGCACCGACTTGAGTGGCTGGGTCGTCCCGGCGGGGGACGGCGGTCATTGGAAGGTGCTGGATGGCGTCATCGACTACGACGCGCGCTCGGAGGCAGAGGAAGACAAGAACCTCCGCACCGAAGAAGCCTTCGGCGATTTTATCCTCAAGATGGACTGGCGGATCAAAGAGACCAGCGGGCTGTACGACATGCCGCTGGTGCTCAGCGACGGCAGCTACCTGAAAGATGCCGAGGGGAACCGGATCACGATGAAGATTCCCAACGCCGACTCGGGCGTCTTTCTCCGCGGCCACGGAAAAGCACAGCTGAACATTTGGTGTTGGACGACCGGGTCGGGGGAGATGTACGGGTATCGCAACAACCCCAACACGTCGGCGGAGCTGCGAGCCGCCGTGACGCCTCGGATCAACGCGGACAACCCGGTCGGGGAATGGAACCAGTTCGTGATCGTGTTGGTTGACGACCGCCTGACGGTGCTGCTCAACGACCACCTGATTATCGAGGACGTCGCGCTGCCCGATTTGCCCGAGCGAGGCCCGATCGTCTTGCAGCATCACGGCGGACCCAGGGGGGACGGTACACTCAGCCCCGCCTCCAGTTTGGTCCAGTTCCGCAACCTGTGGATCAAGCCGCTCGACTGAAGGCGGTCAATCCAGCAGCTCTCGGCCGCGGGTTTCCGGCAGCGTGGCGATGATCACGATGCCGACGAAAAAGAGCAGCGACAGCGCGGTCACCGCGGTGGGCAATTCCATCCCTTCCAGCGCCTTGAGCCAACCGGAAAAGAGCAGCACCGGGACGGCGAGCAAGCGGCCTCCGTTGAAGCAAAAGCTCGTCCCGGTGGCGCGGATATGCGTCGGGAACAGCTCTGGGAAATAGATCGCATAGCCGGAGTGCATCCCGAGGGTAAAGAATCCGTAAAACGGCAAGGTCAGGAGCAGCTGGGTATAGCTCTGCGGGACAAAGCAGGTGATCGGAACAATGACCAGGGCGAGCGCATGAAAGCCGATGAAGGTCCGCTTGCGTCCGATGCGGGAGCAAAGCGGACCGAAGGAGAGCAGCCCGATGCCGCCTCCCGTTGCCTGGACGATGCCATAGGCGAACTTCGCCTTGCCACCGGCCTGCTCGGCGCTCATCCCGTCGGCCACAAGCCGTTCTTGCACCAGGTTTTGCCCCGCCACCGTGACCGCCCAAAACGTGCCCAAACCGACCGCGGCAAGCATCATCCCGCCGATCGCTCGCCACGCCCACTTTGGATTCAGGAGCAGGTCCCCGAAGCTTCCGAGTTTCTTCTCATCGGTCGTTTCCCGCTTCTTCTGCCAGCGTTCCGGCTCGCGGATGCTGATCCGCACCCAAACGACCAGCAGGGCAGGAAGGATCCCCAGCAGATAGGCGAACCTCCAGTTCGAGCCCACCAAGATTCCAGCCAAGGCGGCGAGCCAGGTTCCCAAGATACTCGTGGCGTGAAAGATCCCCGAGGCATGCGCCCGGGCGCGACTCGGAAAGACCTCCGCGACCAAACTGGCTGCCACCGCCCACTCGCCGCCAATCCCGAGGGAGACAAGGAACCGCAGCACCCCCACGGTGTAGACGTCTTGGGCGAAATAGGTGGCACCGGAGAAGACCGAGTACATCAGGATCGTCAGGATCATGATCGGTTGGCGGCCGAATCGATCGGCCATCGATCCGAACATCAACCCGCCGATCGTCCCGCCAGCGAGAAAGACGGCGAGGAACGCATCCCCCCACCATTTGACCTCCGCCTCCTTGACCGCCGCCGCCTCCGCCGGAGGCAACGTCGCGTCCTCCTCAATCAACTCCCCCAGCAGATCGCCACGGGTGATGTTGAAGATTTGGCCTTCGTAAACATCGAAGACCCAACCGGCACAGGCGATGATCAACACCAACCACTGGTAGCGGGTCACCCCGGCGTACCACGGCCCCGAGTCCAACGGATTCTGGCCAGCCTCCGGGGGCGTTGGAACGTCGTCGCCGGGGGAGGGGCCAGCGGGGGTTGGGGGTTGCTGTGATGTCATC
>CAYWXT010000055.1:0-26524 GCA_964462125.1 uncultured Pirellulaceae bacterium
CGGGCCAAGCTGAGACCGCCCGCAGCCACCAGGAACCTTAACGATGGGCGTCAATTGGAACGCATTTGTCGAACAGATCCGTCACTACGAGTCGTTCGTGCTGGTCAGCCACCTGCGTCCCGACTGTGACGCCCTGGGGAGTGAGTTGGGGATGGCCGAGGTGTTGCGCTCGGTCGGCAAGCAGGTGCGGATCATCAATGCGCACCGAACTCCGCCGCCGCTGGAGTTTCTCGACCCAGCGGGCCACATTGAAGTGTTGGGGGATGGCGTCGAGGCGGAGGAGATTTCGGCCGACTGCATCATGGTGCTCGACACCAGCGCCTGGGGGCAACTCGGCGACATGGGAGACGTGATCCGGCAGTCATCCGCTGACAAGATCATCGTCGACCATCATGTCGGCGAGGATGACTTGGGGGCGATGCTTTACAAGGATTACCAAGCTGAAGCGACGGGGCATTTGGTCGTCCAGGCGGCCGATGCATTGGGCGTTCCGCTGACGCGAGCGATCGCATTTCCGTTGTTTGCCGCGATCGCCACCGACACCGGCTGGTTCCGCTTTGGGAGCGTGACAGCGGAAACCTATCGCGTCGTCGCTCGGCTGGTCGATGCCGGCGTGGTTCCCTGCGAGATTTACGAGGACCTGTACGAGCGCGACACACTGGCGCGGCTCAAGCTACGGGGCTTGATCATGTCTCGAACCGAAACCGAGCTGGACGGGGCGCTGGCGTACACCTACGTGAACAAAGAAGACTTCGCCACGATGGGGGCGTCGCCGAGCGACACGGAGGACTCGATCAACCAGCTGCTAACGGTCCACGGCACCAAAGCGGCGGTGATCATGATCGGGCAGGTCCGTGGTGGTTATAAGATGAGTTTCCGCAGCCGCTGCGGGATGGATTGCAACGAGGTAGCCCAGCAGTTCGGTGGCGGCGGGCACAAGGCGGCCGCCGGGGCGTTTCTCGAAGGCTCACTCGAGGAGGTCCGCGAGCGGGTGCTGCCGGTCGTGCGCGAAGCGGTCCACGAAGCGGTTACTTCAGCATGAAGCTGTTCAGGGTCCACCCGTCGTCGGTCGATTCGACGTAGCTGCCGGCCGGTTGGAGGTACTGTTCGATCTCCTCCATGGGCGGCAGCGTGCTTGCGTCGAGCGGATCGGGCTCGTTCGTTTCCCCGCCGCGAAACAGGCGGCGGAGCAGCGACGCCCCGACGGAGTCGATATTCTGCAGCTCGCCCTTGCGGAGCAGTTCGTATTTCACTCGCAGGGAAAGTCGGGGGCGGACGATTCGATCGATCGCCACTTGATCGGCGCCGAGGTCGCGCAGCGCCTCGCCGGCTTGCTGAAGTGCCGGCATCGGATTTGCCTCCGCGGCCGCCGCATCGGGGGCGCCTTGGAGGACCCGTTGGGCCGCCAGGATCAACAGGTCTGGATGGCTGGAGAACATCAGGTAGGGCGCGTCCGAACCGGGTCCGCGGTCAACCAGGGCGATCGCCCAATGTTCCAGGAGCGGTGCTCCCTCTTCGATCTCGGCTTCATCTTCGATCCCGAAATCGGCGAACAGATCCGAATCGAAGTCGTCCTGGGACTGCTCGCGATCGACCACCCAAACCTGGACTCCCGGCACAGCGTCAATCGTGGTCACGTCCGGCTCGACCTCCATCGCCTTGCGGACCACTTCGCGGATCACGTCGGCATCCTTGACCCGGATCGCCACCAGCATCCGTTCGGAGTCGATGGTTGCCGGCAGCGTATTGTCGGTGACCAAGATCGCTTGATCGTCCAAATTCGGAAGCACGTTCTTCACGATGTCGATTTGAGGGCCCTCTTCGTCGTCGCGAATGTCCTGGACGGTGGGCCGAAAAATATCGTCGCCGAAGGCTTCATTGATCACGGTCTCGGCTGCCCAAAAGGCGTCTTCCATCTTCCAGTTGAACCGGAGGTAACTGGCGGTCTCGCGATCGACCCAGTCGGGCACCTCATCGCGTTTGGTGTTGGGGAACTGCAGCATCCGGGCGCCCAATTCGTAGCGGGTCGGCTCGGGAGTCGTCGGCGGCGCCAAGATGTAGCCGCGGTGGAGCAGGTCGAAGCGGTCGAGATTGAGCCCGACCACGCCGCCGGCGGCCAGGACGGCATTGAAGCCTTGATTTTCCAACAGCTTCAATATGTCGACCTGTTTTCCGCGATCGACTTCAAACACCTCGCGTAGAATCCGTCCCATTTGAAACGGGCGAGCGAACCATTCCAAACCGACGATTCCGTCGCTGTCATCCAAGTCGGAGGCGAGTCGCGCGTGGCTGCGATCGGTGACGGTTTGGTAGGACTCAAGCGTGTTAAATGCCGGTCCCTTGGGCATCCCCGCGATCGAATCGATCAGATCGAACACGACCGAGTCACGATCGGCGGCGATGACGCGGGAATCGTCCGCGGTGACCACGATCTCTTCGATCTTCAACTGGCCCGGTTTGGGTTGCCGCCGATAGATACGGACCGTTTGGCCGTTGTGCTCGACGTCCTCGCGCGCCGCTCCTTGAGCTTTCAGGTCTTGATCAATTTTTTCGAAGGTCGACTCGACTTGATCTTTCAAACCGCGAGCATCGGCGATGACGCAAACGGAATAAGGTCGGCGTTTGTCTTTCTCAAACGGAAGCCAAGCCACCACGACCTCGCCAGAGGCGACGTCGTACAGGTCGCTGGGCTTGAGCCCCACCTTGGCATCGATCGAATCGAAATAGGATTTTGAACGCTCCCGTTGCGCCTCCAGAAACGGCTCCAGGATCGGGTCGTTCAATAGTTGGCCGATGTTGGTTTCCTTCCCCGCTTCGCAGAAGCTGGGGAAGTCGGGGATGCGGAGCACCCCAGCGGTCGAGTCGGGCAGCAATTCGGTCGCTGCGACATAGTCGCCGCTGGCCCCCCCATCGGCATCCCCGTCGGAGCGGCCCCCATCCGGCTGCTGAGCCTCGACAATCCCGGCGGCGGCGAGAACGGCAGCCAGGAGGAGGCAGGAACGGAAACCGACGCGGGGGAAGGGGGACGAGTTCATTCGACATCCGGGAATTTCGGAAGCAACGTTCGGGGTACAACGAATTGCAGACCCACCGCCAACCAGTATGTTATCGAACTCGTTTTCTTCCCGAAACGCCGTATTTGCTAGTGGTGGCATGATCGATTCGACTTTCCGGCCTTACCAGAACCCTCTGATCGAGCGGTATGCATCCCGGGAGATGGCTCTTCAGTGGGGCCCGGAGCGGCGATTTCGAACGTGGCGGGGCTTGTGGGTCGCCTTGGCCGAGGCTGAAAAAGAGTTGGGAATTCCGATCAGCGACGCCCAGCTGGACCAACTTCGCCGCTTCCAGGACCAGCTGAATCTGGATCGGGCGGCGGAGTACGAGCGGAAATTGCGGCACGACGTGATGGCCCATGTCCACGCCTATGGAGAGCAATGCCCGGAGGCCCGGCCGATCATCCACCTGGGGGCCACCAGCTGTTTCGTCACCGATAACGCCGATCTGATCCTGATTCGGGAATCCTTGCAACGGGTCGCCGCCCGTTTGGCAGCGGTGATCGACCGACTAGCCCACTTCGCCGCCCGGTGGCGGTCCCTCCCCTGCCTCGCCTTCACCCACTATCAGCCGGCCCAGCCGACCACGGTCGGCAAACGGACCTGCCTCTGGATCTACGACCTGGTGCTCGACCTGCACGAGATCGAACACCGCCTGGGGCAACTGCGTTCGCGGTGCGCCAAGGGGACGACCGGGACGCAGGCGAGTTTTCTGCAGCTGTTCGGAGGCGACCAGGACAAGGTGCGGCGGCTGGAACAATTGGTCTCGGAAAAGCTCGGGTTCGACCAGACCTACACCGTGACCGGCCAAACCTACCCGCGGAAGGTCGACAGTCAGCTCCTGGATGCCTTGTCGGGGATCGCTCAAAGCTTGCATAAATCAGCCACCGACCTGCGGCTGCTGGCGGGCCGCAAAGAGCTGGAGGAGCCGTTCGAGTCAGATCAAATCGGCAGTTCAGCGATGGCGTACAAGCGGAACCCGATGCGGTGTGAACGGATCTGCGCCCTGAGCCGTTACGTCATCAGCCTGCAGAGCAGCCCGGCGATGACCGCGGCGACGCAGTGGATGGAGCGGACGCTCGACGACAGCGCCAACCGCCGGCTGGTGATCCCCCAAGCATTTCTGGCGATCGATGCCGTCTTGGTGCTGATGCAGAACGTCGCCGAGGGGATGGTCGTCTATCCGAAAACGATCGCGCGAAACTTGGCCGCCGAACTCCCCTTCATGGCGACCGAGAACATCTTGATGCGAGCGGTTGCCAACGGCGGCGACCGTCAAGAACTGCACGAAAAGATTCGCGTCCACAGCCAAGCGGCCGCGACCCAGGTCAAGGACGAAGGAGCCGACAACGATCTGCTGCATCGACTTCGCGACGATCCCGCGTTCGCGGGAACCGACCTCGATGCGGCGACCGACCCTCTCGCCTTCGTCGGCCGGGCCCCGGAACAGGTCGACGAGTTCATCGCCGAGCAGATCGAACCGATCCGCTGGCGGTATGGTGACGGGAAGGGACTCAGTGCGGAGGTGACGGTTTAGGACCGTGCGGGGCGGAGGATTACCCCTCGTCTCGCGGCTACCCCTCGTCTCGCGGCTGGTGCGTTTCGAACGTGCTGCGGCGAGTCGCGGTTGCTTCCTCGACCGCGGCGGCGACTCGGTCGTAGAGGACTCGCTGCGAGCGGATTGCGGGCTCGCCGTGGCGCTGACGGATTCGCTCATACATCCCGCTGGGGAGCATCTTCCAAGCGTTCACGTTGTCCTGGAAATAGACTCGGAGGGTGTCGAGGAGTTTCTTGCGGCACCCCGGATCGGTAACGGGGACCAGCAATTCGACTCGCCGATCGAGGTTTCGCGGCATCCAGTCGGCGCTGCTGATGAACAGCTGGTCGTCTCCCCCATGCCGAAAGTAGATGACCCGTGCGTGTTCGAGAAAGCGGTCGACAATGGAGACGACCTCGATCGACTCGCTGAGTCCCTTGACCCCGGGCCGGAGACAGCAGATGCCGCGGACGTTGAGTCGAACCTTGACCCCCGCAAGACTGGCGACATAGAGGGCGTCGATGATTTGCGTATCGACCAGCGCATTGAGTTTGACCACGATCTCGGCTTCCTGGCCTTCGCGGCACCGCTGCGTCTCCGCCTCGATCAGATCGACGAGCCGTTGCCGGAGGCTGATCGGGGCGGCTGCGAGTTGTTGCAGTGGTCGTGGTTGGCTGGCGCCGGTAACGGCGTTGAAGAAGGTCGTCGCGTCGGTGCCGAGCACCTCGTCGCACGTCAGCAGCGATACGTCGCTGTACAGCCGCGCCGTCACTTCGTTGTAGTTCCCGGTTCCAAAATGGACATAGCGGACGATCCCCTGAGGTTCGCGGCGAACGATGATGCAGACCTTGGCATGGGTCTTCAGCCCCCGCAGTCCATAAATGACTTGGACCCCCGAGCGTTCCATTTCCCGCGCCCACTCGATGTTCCGCGCCTCATCAAAGCGGGCCTTCAGTTCGACGATTGCGGAGACATATTTGCCATACTCCGCGGCGCGTTTCAGCGCGGCGACGATCGGACTGTTGCGGCTGGTCCGGTACAGGCACTGCTTGATCGCCAGGACGTCGGGGTCCGCGGCGGCCTCTTCGATCAACCGCACCACCGGGTCGAAACGTTCGAATGGATGCACCATCAGCACGTCGCCCGCGGTGATCGTGGAGAACATCGGCTCCTCGACCTCGATCTCCGGCGTCGCCAAGGGGGGCCAAGGCGGGTCCCGATGTTCGTCGAACCCTTCCAATCCATGGAGAGTGAAGAGGTACGTCAGGTCGAGCGGCCCGTCGATGCGGTACAGGTCCTGACTGCCCAGTTCCAGCGTTTCGGTCAGGTAGGCGATCGTCTCGTCGCTAGCGGACGCCTTCAACTCCAATCGCACCACTCGCGACTGGCGACGGGAATCGAGCACCTCCTCCATGTCTCCCATCAAGTCCCCGGCGGCGTCCTCACGAAGCTGGATATCGGCATTGCGTGTGATGCGAAACGGGACGCATTCGAGTACCTCTCGCTCTGGAAAAAACTCACTCACATGGTGCGTGACGAGATCTTCCAGCAACACGTAGGCGAAACCGCGATCGGACGGCAAGGCAACGACACGGGGGACGGTGCGTCCGAGCGGGATGACGGCAAAGTGCGACCCCTCGGCCTCAACCTCCTCCGGCTCGCGATGTTTTCCCCGGGCGTCGACGTCGGCCCGCAATCGGACGCAGAGGTGAATCCCCAGTCCGGCCAGCATCGGAAAGGGACGGTCCTGCAACGCTTGGGGCGAGAGAACCGCGGTGACATCCCCCCGCAGTTGTTGTTCCGCCGCCGACGCAATCCGCTCCCCGCATCGGCTCAGGTCGATTCGCTCGATCGAGGCCTGGTTGAGTTCCGGTTCCATCCGGTCGCGCAGCAATTGGTGCTGGCGGGAAACCAAGGTGTGACAGCGCTGCGAGACCGCCTGCAATTGCTCACCGACGGTCAACCCGGCCGGATCGGTCACCAGGGCGTTTCGCTCGAACTGCAGCTTCAATCCACCCACTCGAACCATCACGAACTCGTCCAGGTTCGAGCCGGTGATCGCCAGGAACTTCGCCCGCTCCAACAACGGCAACGACTCGTCGGCCGCCTGCTCCAAAACCCGCTGGTTGAACTCCAGCCACCCCAGTTCGCGGTTCATGAAGCGGTCCGGCGGCAAGCTGGTCGCCCCGGTCCGACCGTGATCCGCCCCGTGGCGTCCAGACTTGGCGGGCTCAATTGGTTTCGCGGACACAGGGACTCCCGTTACACTGCCATGAAAAACGAATTCCATGAAAGGATAAGGAATCCGCCGCGTCTTCGTGTAGCCTCCGTCTGAACAGGTGTCACATTCCCCGCGAACTTGCCAATGCCCTCCCCTGCCCCATTGTCGCTCCTGTCGATTCTCGCCGTCGTTGCGGTTTCCGCCGTTTCCGCGGTTGATCTTCCGGCGGCGTCACCCGCTGACGACGGGTTGACGGAATCGACAAGCAAGGCTGCGCCCGATTCACCCGAGTTGCCCTCGCAGGCTCGGCTGAGCCAGCCCGCGAGCTACCGCGTCGACTTTCGCGTCGCCGTGACGCCGCCGGCCAAGACGCAGCAACTCCGCGTCTGGGTACCGCTTCCCGCCAGCGACGACGTCCAGGAGATCGGCGACCGCGAGCTGAACACCTTTCCCCGTTCGGTCGCCCCCGAAATCGGCACCGAGCCACAGTACGGCAATACGTTCGCCTACTTCGAATTCGATTCGCCGACCGGTGCCCAGCTGATCACGCACCGATTCACCGCGACGATCCACCAGGCTGACTGGCAGGTCGATTACCGTCGCGTCGAACAACCGGAGCAATGGCCGAACTCCTTTACGAAATATCGCCAGGACGATCCCCGGGCCGCAGAATCGGAACAGCTCCGGGAAGTCATGGGGCAACTCGAGCGGCCAGCACAGCTTGAGGGTTCGGCGCCCCTGGAGGGTCTCGCGTCGACCCAGCTCAAGGGGCTCGCGTCCCGGGAGTCGAGCACCCGGCGGCTGCTGTCGTCGATGCGATGGGTCGATAAGAATCTGACCTACGATCACGTCAACGCGTCGCTCCAGGCCAACCCATTGCACGGTTTGATCCATCGCCGCGGGCACTGCAGCGACTACCACGGGTTGTGCAGCAACCTCGCTCGCCGGGCGGGCTATCCCTCCCGCATCGTCTATGGGCTACACATGTTCGACAAAGCGTCGCCATCCCACTGCAAGCTGGAACTGTTCCTGCCGCCGTATGGCTGGGTCAGTTACGACCTGAGTGAGACCCAAAAGTTGACGACCGAGATCGCACACCGCGATGGATTGTCCGACGGAGAAAAACAGTCACGGATCGAGCGTGTCCGGGGGCGGACGATGCGGGGCTTTCGCGAAAATAGCTGGCTGGCGGTGACGCGGGGCACGCACTACGACCTGGTGCCCGCCGCGGAGGCGGGGCCGGTCCCCGTCGTCCGCACGATTTACGCCGAAGCCGATGGAGTCCCCCTGCCCGAGCCTGATCCGGCGAATGACCAGCAGCGTACCTTTGCCTGGATGACCCTGTACCGCGTCGACGGCGACGCGGCGGCCAAACCGTATGATCAGCTGGATTGATGATGGACGATGACAAAACGACCCGCCGAATCGCTTGGGAAGCGGCCAGCCTGCTGCGCCGCGGCAGTGAGAAAGATTGGCATCAGGCGCGCCGCGTCGCCACACGGCGGCTGGTCCGCGGACGACTTCCGTTCGATCGGCTTCCCGGCGAAGGCGAGATCCGCGGCGCGCTGCTCGCCCTGAGCAGCGAACACCCGCCACCGACCCCCGGTGCCGGCGACCCTGATCACGCCGACCCCCGCTTTGCCGAGTTCCTGGCGATGCTTCGGCCGCTGGAGACGATCATGCTGCCCAGGGAATGGCATCCCGAAGGAGACGCGCTGTACCACTCCCTTCAGGTCTTTGATCTGGTCCGCGATGAAGCCCCTTACGACGAAGAACTCATGCTCGCGGCGCTGTTGCATGAGGTCGGGCGGGCGGAGGACACCAGCGACCCGATACCCGCCACGTTGGCGTTGTTGGGCGAATCGATCACCGAGCGGACGCGTTGGCTGATCGAGAACCACACCGCCATCCGCACCCAGTACGACGGGTCGATCAGCGCCCGGAAACGCCGCTCCCTCCGCCAACACCCCTGGTACGAAGACCTGGTGATTCTGGCGGAAGCCGACCGCGACGGACGCCAAACGGGAGTGATGGTCCCTGACGAACGCGAAGCCTTGGAGTCGATCGCCGCCCTGGCCGACCAGTTCTAAGCTGTGACATAGCTTTACGGCTCTTCAGGTTCGGTTTCGTCTTCGCCTTCCACAGCGAGTTGCGGGTCCGCCTGCAGTTCTTCCTCACCCTCGACCGCCGCCTCCTCCACGGGCTCATCCGACTCTCCGTACAGGATCGCGAACGCCTTTTGGTAGAAGGTCGATCCGTACGTCAGCTCGCCCCCCTGGTGGCCGACCAATGCCACCATACCGGCGAGGACCAACAGCCCGACCTTCCAAACCACGGTCAGAGCCCGACTGGCACGACGCGCTGCGACGACAGCCACGATCGCCATCATCATCGACAAGCCGGCGACCGCCACGGCGCTCCAACGGTGCCAGAAGATATCCGAATCGAGATCGAACGTGGCCCAACCCCCATAGCCTTGCTGGGTCGCGAACGACCAACCCATCAGCGTGGCGATAACCGCCGATACCGACCCGATCAACAAGCAGGCCAAGGGGATTTGGGTACCGATGGAAGGCTTGAACAGGCCGAGCACGACAAACATGGCCCCGAGCAACAGCAGTGCGATCGGAAAGTGAACGATCGCGGGGTGGAAATAGCCTTGAAATGCCCACAGGCGGGCGGCAAGCGACCGGGGTGGACTGGCCGTCTCGGCCGGCAGCGGCGCTTCGACGATCGTCCCTTCCGCCGCCACCAATTCAAATTCCTCCGGCCAGTTCGCCCCTTCATCGATCCAAACCCGGATCAGCGACAGTTCGGCCGGAGACAGCGGACCGCCATGCGACGGTGGGGGCATCAGCATGTCTTCGTCTTCGCTCGCGAGATAGTCCAGGTAGAGGGGGCTGAACTCGCCGTCGCCCGCATCGATGTAGATCGAGAGCAAGTCGGCATCATCCACACGAAAGTCGTTTTTGGCGTCGTCGGGTCCGTGGCATTCCAAACACCGTTCGCGGAGAATCGGCGCGACGTCACGTTCGAAGTCGACCAACCGGCCCTCGTCATCCAACGGCGTCCGTATCTCCTGGGGCTGATCGGATTCCTGGGCATGAAGTGACGGAATCGTGATCCCGAGCAGCAACAGCATGCCAATGGCCGCTACCGGTCGCCAGGGCACGGCAGGGAGGGTGCGCGGGAACAGATTCGACCGTGACATCAACAATCTCCTGGAATCGCGTGCCCCCGGCGGCAGTTGGCAACCCGGGCTGAGGGATGCCTCACCGAACTCGCACAGGCCTGCATGACTTTGAGGGGCTCTAGGGGGCGGGACCGTGGCCCGATAGCGGTTCGCCACGGTGCCGGACGCATCGAACACGCCCGGCAGGTGAATTATCGCCCAAGTGGCAACCTGCCGCTACCTGGAAACATGACTCCTCGAGCCTAGCGGCGGAGATGTTCCATCGCCGCATGCAATCCGAGCGCCTCGATTTCCGCTTGCACTTCCGCCTCGCCGGGGTTGTCGAGGGTCCCGCGGATTTCGTCCTTCAACAATCCGGCGAAAACCTCCCGGGCTCGCGGCAGGGTCTCGGTCACGCGCCGCTGGTCGATGGCGAGCCCCGTCTCCTCGGCGATCCGGACGGCCAGCACCGCTTCGGTTTCCTGAGGCATGCGAGTGGCGGTGTGCAGGACCGAAAACAACGGCATCGACGGCTCCGCATGCTCCATCCGCTCCAACGCCCGCCAGGCCCGCTGGAGCAATCCGTCGCGCCAGTACTGCAGCCACTGCGGCGAGTCCGCGGTGACGCTGGGGGCTTCTTGCTGGTTCCACGGGGCAGTGTTTCGGCGTTTCAGGCAAGCCCTGGTGGCGGAGCGCACCGCTTTGAGCAGATGGTCCCGCAACCGCACGCCGCTGCGGTCGCCAAACCCCGCCTTGACGAGATGCGAAATCAACAGCCCCAGCCCCTCATCGGCTTCGTCTTCGGACCCCAACAGGGCAATCAGTTGGCGGCGAACCGGGATCAGGTAACGAAGGCTGAATCCGGCCGCGCTGCTTGCCTCGGTCCACGATTGCGACGCCCGGAACCAACGGGTCGCGCTGCTGTCGCCAGAATGGGTGTTGGGTTCCGGCATGATGGTGTACGGGTAGTGTAATCGTTGTCAAAAACAGCAAACGTTACTTTTGCGGAGCCCAAGCCAACTCTATCAACAGGGAAACCCTGACTTGACAGATCCTAGGGTTGTGAACGTCGCCGCAGCGCCAAGGCGGGTGCCTGATCGGGCTTGCCTTCTTTGGAACTGAGTCGCGTTGGTTTGTTTGCACCGTTCTCGCGTACCAAGGCGATCGTCGCCAGCGAACCGGTGTGGTTGCGAAGGAAGTCGTCGAGATTGGAACTGACGATCCGCACTCCGTCCTGGACGTGCTTTAAATCGCCGCCTCGGTTGTCGATGGTGACTTGGCCGAGAAACATCAGTCGTTCGACCCCGCCACCGCTGGGGGCATTTTCAAATCGCAGCCCTTGGGGACCATGTTCGGCCCAGTCACCGGCGATCGATTCAGGAACGCCGTAGGCATTGAGCACGCTCCGGCCGAGCAAGCCTCCGTCATGAACGGTCATCAGCAACACGGCCCGGTCGATCTCCTCGGCGGGGACGGGGCTCTTCTCGAGATCGAACCGCAGGTAGGCGTGTTCTTCCACCTGGTTCGGCCGGTGATGGACGTGAATCGCTTTTTGGTCCCCGAAGGTTTTCTCGGCGCCTTTTCGCACGTGCGTATCGGCGCCGCGACCGGCATGCGTCCGCAATCGTTCGAAGCCAAGCAGGTCATCGTCACGCAGGTTCTCGATGATCGTCAATTCCGAGCTGACCGAACCGAGCTTCGCGCCGGCGGGCGACTGCAACTCAAAGATGATTTCGAAGGTCTCGCGCGGCAGCTTGGAGGTAATGAATTGCATTTCGATTTCGGTCCCCTCACCGGGGGCTGGCAATTGGACAGGGGCCAAACGCTTGGGGAATGCCGGCGCCTTGCGGGGAAGTTGGCCGGGTCGCTTCAGGTAACAGACGACCTGGGCGACGACCTGGGCATCGGCATGGATTCGGCGGGGGTCCTGGGACAGTTGCTCCGCCCCGTTGGTCAGCCCCATCCGAAAACGTGCCGCCTCGCCATGTTCCACCTGGTCCGAACCGGCCAGGACTTTCGTCAGCGCCAACGGCTTGAGGTTCGCTGCCAGCACCGGTTGGGTCGTTGACTCTTCTTTGGAAACGAGCTCACGGCGGGAATCCTTCCCGGCAACCCGCTGCGAACCCGACAAGGCCCAACCGAGTAGCGGCACGGCGATCAACAGGGCGGCGGCCGAGAGCCCCCACGGCAGCCGTTTCCTCCAACCCGGGCGGGCCGCCAGCGGCCGGTCCGCAGCTCGCCCCGCTCGCGTGCTGCGCGATGAGGCTCGCGTGCTGCGCGATGAGGGTTGCACGGAGGGCGGGGCCGATGTCGGAGAGGTCACGATCTGCACCGCCGCATGGCGTTCCTGCTCGCATTCCCGCGAAACGTCGGCGAGCATCGACTCGAGCTGCTTTGCCGAGCGGGGACGATGCCGAGGCTCCTTGGAGAGCAACTGATGAATCAGCTTCGCCAGCGGCTCGGGGATATCTCGATTCAGCTCCCGAATCGGCCGGGGCTCATGAGCGAGGATGGCGATCAGTTGCCCCACAACCGTGCTGGCGATCAACGGCAACTGGCCGGTGCAAAGCTCGTACAACACGACCCCCAAACTGTAGAGGTCGGTGCGGTCATCCAGCGGCTCGTTGCGAGCCTGTTCCGGGGCCAGGTATCCCGGTGTCCCGACCACAGCTCCCCCGACCACCAAGTGGTTCATTCCGGTACCGGCAAGCGCCAACCCGAAGTCCAGGATCTTGACCCGACCGCTCGGGGCTTCGAGCCACAGATTCGCTGGCTTGACGTCGCGGTGAATGATGCCGGCCGCGTGGGCCGCGGCCAATCCTCGCGTCACCTCGGTTGCGAGCCGGATGACGTCGGAGGCAGACCAGCGATGTTGCGCCCCAACGGTCGCTGCCAAGGTTTCCCCCCGCAACAGCTCCATCGCCATGAAAGGAGTCCCGGCCCGCTCATTGACTTCGAAGATGGTGGCCACGTTGTCGTGGCGCACCGCCGCCATCGCCCGGGCCTCCTCGATGAACCGCTTGCGGCAGTTGGGTGAGGCGGCGATCCTCTCGTTCATCATCTTCAGCGCGACCGGCCGCATCAGCCGTGAGTCCTGGGCCTCGAAGACCTGCCCCATGCCCCCTTGGCCAAGCAGGCCGACGACGTAGTAAGGCCCCAGCCGCCCCAGATCGCCGTCGCGGAGGGGTGGTTGCAAGCATTCGTAAGCAGCGGTCGACTCGGTCGTCATCAGCGATAGCCTGCGGCAAGCGGCTGAGCTCCAAGGTCAGAGAGAATCGCCGTCGCGCCCCGTCGACGACCTCGCAGATTAAACGCTGGCGCGGCCGCCGGCAACGCGAAAAAGGGGTCAGGACTCTTTTTCACCCGCACAGCTGGGACCGCGGCTCTTGCGAGCGTGCTCGGTGTATACTGAACATCGTACTCTCTGCGAGTTCCGCGACGAGACAGTGCAAAAACGATCGCCCGTGACCGCCATCCTCGGCATTTCGGCCTATTATCACGACTCAGCGGCGGCGCTGGTGGTGGACGGCCGCCTTGTCGCAGCCGCCCAAGAGGAGCGATTCTCGCGGCGCAAACATGACGCGTCATTTCCAACCCGGGCGATCGAATACTGCCTGCGCGAAGCGGGGCTGACGATTGGGGAGGTCGACCAGATCGGGTTTTACGAACGGCCGATGACCAAGTTTGATCGGTTGTTGGAAACCCATTTGGCCACGGCGCCCGCTCATCCAAAATCGTTTCGTACCGTGATGGGACCGTGGCTCAGCTGGAAGCTGCGGATGGCCTCGCGGATCCGCCGCGAACTCTCCCTGCCAAGGCACCACCCGCTGCACTTCTGTGACCACCACCGGTCCCATGCCCGCAGCGCGCTGAACGCCAGCCCCTTCTCCAGCGCGGCGATTGTGACGATCGATTCGGTCGGCGAATGGACGACCACCACGATCGCTTCCGGTGACCACGGCCGGATCACGCCACGGATGCACCTCGACTTTCCCCATTCGCTTGGCCTGCTCTACTCCGCTTGCACCGCGTTCGCCGGGTTCCGGGTCAACGACGGCGAATACAAGCTGATGGGACTGGCGCCGCTGGGCACGCCCCGTTACGTCTCGCTGATTTTCGAGCGGATGGTAACCCTCTGCGACGACGGCTCGTTCCGGCTCCATCTCGACTTGTTTGATTTCAGCGGCAGCGAATCGATGTTGACCGATCGCTTCGGTGCGTTGTTCGGGGCGAAACCGCGCCGCGCGGGGGAACCGATTCGCGAGCTCGACCGCGATCTAGCCGCTTCGATCCAACAGGTCACCGAGACGATCATGCTGCGGATCGCGCGCCACGCCCGCCAGCTCACCGGGCACGACCAACTGTGCCTGGCCGGCGGCGTGGCGTTGAATTGCTCAGCGACCGGCAGGCTCTTGCAGGAGGGCGTCTTCGACCACGTCTGGGTACAACCCGCCGCCGGGGACGCCGGAGGCGCCATCGGCGCCGCGCTGGAACTGGATCGCCAATGCCGCGGGCCGGTGAGCGATACAGACCAGGATGCGAAATGCCGCTTCGATAACTTGCTTGGCCCAAGCTACGACGACGATGCGATCGGGCGATGCCTGCAGGAATCTGGCGTCTGCTTCGAAACACTGGAGGAGGAGCGGCTGTGCCAGCGGACGGCGGGCATGATCGCTGCGGGCAAGATCGTCGGTTGGTTCCAAGGCCGCATGGAGTTCGGTCCGCGGGCATTGGGGGCTCGCAGCATCCTGGCCGATCCCCGCAATCGGTCGATGCAGCAAACTCTGAACCTGAAGACGAAATTCCGCGAGTCGTTTCGGCCGTTCGCTCCGGTGGTGTTGAGGGACCGGGCGGCGGATTGGTTCGAGATGGGGAGCGATGACGATTCCCCCTTCATGACGTTTGTCTTTCCGGTGCGCGAGGACAAGCGATCGCAGCTGCCGGCGGTCACCCATGTCGACGGCACGGCGCGGGTCCAGACGGTCGACCGCACCGACGGGACTCGCTGGAGTCGGCTGTTGGAAGCCTTCGAACATCACACCGGGACGCCGGTGCTGATCAACACCAGTTTCAACGTGGCGGACGAGCCGATCGTCTGCAGTCCGCTCGATGCGCTACGATGTTTCTTTGCCACCCACCTGGATGCGCTCGTGGTCGGCAAGCACTTGGTGGTGAAGGAGGATCAGTCGGCGGGAGTGAAGTTGGTGGCCGCAAACGCCTCCCCCCCGCCTTCGACGCTGTGGCAACGTTTCTCCGAGGCGACCGCACCGGTTCGACAGCGGGTCGAAGCAGCGATCATCATCGCTTTTTACTACGCCGTGATCACTCCCTTCGGTTGGACGCTCCGCTGCTTCGGCTACGATCCGCTGCGAAGCAGGCCTTTGACCTCCGCGTCGGCTTGGATCACAACGCCGCGGGCGAGTGAGACAGGGCCGCGGGAGGCGAGCCGGCGCGCGCCGCGATTCGGGTTGCTGGGCGAGTTCCTGCAGTTTTTGCGGGAGGAGAAAAAGTGGTGGCTGGCACCGCTGCTGTTGATGATCGGTCTGCTTTCCTTGCTGGTCGCGGTCAGCGCCTCGCCGGTGGCACCGTTCATCTATACGCTGTTCTGAAATGGTGGCGGCTTGCCAAACCGACGGAAGTCGGGAGGATCTGGGGAGGCGCCCCTGGCGATGGACGCCCTGCCCTGCCCTTTTGTCCGACACGCCGTGCTGCCAGCCAGTTCCGCATCCCTCCCTTTCTGATCCCGCGAGTTGATCCGTGACGCGAACTCCCATTTCCGAACTGGCCGAGGGTCAGGCGATCGATCAATCCTTCCGGGCGGCCGACAAACAGCTCCGTGTCAACCGCCAAGGGGGCAAGTACATCCTGTTGCGATTGGCCGACCGCAGCGGGCTGATCGCGGGCATGATGTGGAATGCCGATGAGCGTTTGTTCGACGCCTTCGATCGCAGCGACTTCGTCCATTGCCGTGGTCGCACCCAAGTCCACAACGGCGCCCTGCAGATCATCGTCACCGAAGTCGAGCGGATGGACCCAGCGGAGGTCGACCTCACCGATTTCGAACGTTTTGACGCCGCGGAATCGAATCGCTTGATTGCCCGGGTGACGGAAATGTTTGCCGGGCTTCAGGACCATCATCTCCGGCGTTTGGGGGAGGCATTCTTAGCCGACCGAGCGCTGATCGATCGATTTCGGTCCGCCGCCGCTGCGGTCACTCACCATCACGCCTATCCTGGCGGGCTTCTGCGGCACACGGTCGACATGATGGAACTGGCGCAGCTGATCGCACCCCGTTATCCGGAGCTCGACGCCGAACGGCTCTTGATGGGCGCCTTCCTGCACGACCTGGGCAAGATCGAAGAGTTGGGTGGCGAGGACGAGGTGACCTATACCGACCGCGGCCAGCTGGTGGGACATATCGTGATCGGCGTGCAAATGTTGGGCGAGAAGATCGCCGCGCTGGAGTCTGCCGAAGGGGAGCCCTTTCCGGTGGAGCTGCGACTGCATTTGGAACATTTCATCGTCAGCCACCATGGGCAACTGGAATACGGCAGCCCCAAGTTGCCGGTGACGTTGGAGGCGGTCGCGCTCCATCACATCGACAACCTGGACGCCAAGATCGCGGCGTACCGGAATGTGATCGAAAACGACGTTGCTGCTGGCGGGAACTGGACGCACTACCACCCCGCGATCGGCCGGAAATTATGGAAGAGGTCGACGTGACGCACGCCAACCCCGCCATCGTGCTGCTTTCCGGCGGTCTCGACAGCGCGACCTGTCTCGCCATCGCCAAAGATGCCGGGTTCGCACCGCACGCGCTCAGCGTTCGTTACGGTCAGCGACACGAGTACGAGCTCGACCGGGCACGGCGTTTGGCGGAGTCACTCGGTGCGGTATCCCACCGGACCGTCGAGATCAATCTTGCCCAGTTCGGCGGCTCGGCGCTGACCGATACCGGCATCGCCGTTCCCAAGTCGGATTCGGTCGCGACGATTGGGGATCAGATCCCGATGACGTATGTCCCGGCGCGGAACACCGTCTTCCTGTCGCTGGCACTGGCACTGGCCGAAACGATCGGCGCGACAGACATTTTTATCGGCGTCAACGCACTCGACTACAGCGGCTATCCCGATTGCCGCCCGGAGTTCATCGACGCGTTTGAAACCATGGCCAACCTGGGGACCAGGGCGGCTGTCGACCCGCAACGCCGGCTCAAGGTTCACGCACCACTGATCGATTGGACCAAAGCCCAGATCATCGCTCGTGGGCTCGAACTCGGCGTCGACTATGGGATGACCTTGTCGTGCTACGATCCTGGGCCGGGAGGGAAAGCCTGCGGCCGCTGTGACGCCTGCCTACTGCGGGCCAAGGGGTTCGCTGAAAACGAGCTCAAGGATCCAGCGGCGATCGATTCCGACTTGGATCGATGAACGCCGACGTTCGATTACGGCTGGGACGCGCATGCGACACAGAGTGTCGCTTGGGGGAGAGCCTCGAGACGCTCCTTCGAGATTTCGCCGTTGCACTGCTCGCAAATGCCGTAGGTGGAATCCTGAATGTGCCGCAGCGCCCGCTGGACTTGGGCCAGTTCCTTCCGCAGGCGATCCTCCAGGGTCCGTTCACTTTCCACCCCCTCGACATCCTGGTCGGCGTTGTGGGTGTGCAAGTCCGTGATCTCACCCGGGGCCTGGAGGTTTTCAATCTGCGCTTGACGGCTCCGTTCGATCTCCTCCAGTAGCCGCCGTTGCTCGTCAAACAACCGCTCCTGAAAGGTAACAACTTCGCTTCGATTCATCGGTATCCACTCCCAATAGGCTCGCTTGATTCTTACCGGTCCCTCGAATCACCAATTCCGCCGCTGCCGCCGTCGGCTCAGGGTTTTGAGACGAACCCTACGGTGAGGGGACGTCATGAGACAAATCGTAGCAACCATCATACCAATCGGCGGCCAACCGAGCAGGAAATCGCCCCCTGGTAGTCACCGCTCCAGGCTCCGTCACCCCCCGGTGGGCTTGGCATCGGGTGGAGGCGAGGAGGCAGCGGACAGTTATTGCCCGCCCGATGCTTGCCGCACTTCGGCTTCCAGATCCCGGACGACGCGTGGGTTGATGTGTTGGGCGAGCAGGTCGCGGGTCGTGCTGAACATGTCGTCGATTTTGCGGCGTTGGTTGGCGTTTCGTCCGACCGCATCGAGGAACATCGTTTGCTTCCTCCCCATGTCGTTGGCGATCAACGCATTGGTGGGTTGATCGCGCAAGCGGTTGAGCAGCCTCTTCGCCTCGTCGAGCTCTCCTCGCTCAATTCGCAACCGGATTCGTGCCTTCAACAACTCGCGGATCGCGACCAGATCGGTGATGGCGTTCTGGACCCCGCGGATATAGGCCTCGGCTTGCAGCCGCACGTCGTCCCCTGCCAGGTCGGCGACTTCCTTCTTGGTGAACCCGGGGACCATCGGGAGTCGAGCCAGGACCGCGCCGCCGTTCTTGACGTACAACAATCGCATCGGTTGGTCGGATTTCTCGATCCGCAGCCGTCCGTCCCAGTCGGTGCGGCCAACCAGGGTCATCGAGCTGGAGGTCAATTCCTTTTCGTAGACCTCGTAACCGATCAGGGGTTGATTCTCGTCGCCGCGGGCGTGCAGTCGCAGCAGGGTCGAGGCGTCCCGCGGCTTGACCTTGAGTCCTGTTCGAAAGGTGCGACTGTTCTTCCGTCCCTGCAACCCGCCGGCCCGGCCGGCATGCAGATCCATCGTCAACTTCGGTCCGTCCACTTCGGTGACCAACAGATAAGCCCAATCGAGCCTGCCGATTTGAATCGGGTTTCCATTGCGGTCGTTTTTGCGGAGCATCGGTACCACCACATCACCGACCGCGATGGAAGCCGGCGAAGATTCGTCGAGGATCAGTCCCCCGGCGCGGAGCAGGCCGGTGGTGGTCCGTGTCCCCGATTGTTCGATCCGAATCGTTGGCGAAAAGGCGTCGGTGACCGCCCGCCCGACGGCGACAGGGAGTTCCTTGGCCCCCACCGCTTCGGTCTCGACCGGCGCGCCGAACGTCTGCATCAAGGCTTCCAGTTCGACCGCGCCGACATCGCTGACCCGCCGCCCGCGGTCGAGTTGAACGATGAAAACTTTGTCGTAGCGATCGGCGACGTCGCCGACGGTCTCGGCGCCCGGCAGTGGAATCAGCTTGGCTTCGGGTTCGTCGAGACTAACCGCCATGCCGTGTGAGACGAGCAACGCTTCGGTGCTGTCCTCTTCCCATTTCGCTTTCACGTCGGTCGCGTCCCCCTCGACCGGAACGAGCCGCTCACTGATGCCCGCAAGGGAGGATGAGTCGTCCACGCTTGCGGCCAGGCGACGCGTCTCGGCGATCCGACCGGGTGTGCTCAAGACCTCGCCGACATACCTCGCAACGTCACTCGGAAAGCGGATTCGGATCGCATCCGAATGGGTCTTCTTGACCGCCAGGACCGGATCGGAGGCGACGATGGCGTCGAAGTCCAGCGTCTCAATCCCCCGCGAGACGGCCGATCGAACCGACGGGGGCGCATCGGCAACGTCGACCCGCCATAGAGCCGCAAAGTCGCGAGACAGGTATGCCCGCAACGGCTCCTCGATCGTTTCCGCTTGCATGCCGGGATCGGACGAGGCGATCCAGATCAACACACGGTAAGGATCGTAGTCCCACGGTTTCGCACTCTCCGCCGGATTAGCCACCGCCGCGAGGAACAACCACGCAAGAATCATCGATCGAGGCGCCATCGGTTCGCATTCTGGTAGAGAGAAACGATATCGGTCCCGATGCCGACCAACTCACGTCGGTAGGCATACGAGTCGACGAGTTGCCACAGCGGCAGGATCGGCAGCTCATGGTGGGTGATCGAATGCAGGTCGAGCAAACGGTCTCGAGCGTCCTTCCAGTTCCGCGACTGCTCGAGCCGGCGGAGCCCCAGGCCGATCAGTTGGTCGTTGCTGTGGGCCAAGCCTTCGGGCCCCAGCACCCGGCGGGCATCAAGGATCGGCTCCCAGACCGCGGCGGCCACGTAAACGATGTCGGCAGTCCCTTCCTCCGGGTAGGAGCGACCGACGGGCAACTCCACCAACTCCACGTCCAAGTCGAGCAACTGCCATTGCGAACGGATCGCTTCACAGGCGATCCGCGCCAGGTTATTCGGTGGGAACGCCAGCCGGATGGGGCGCATCTCCGGCAGTTCCTCCTCCCGGCGGGCTGCCGCCGATTTCATCTGGTTCTGGTTCATCGTGATCAGCAACTTGGCCAACCGAGGTTCGTAATCCCGCGCGGCGATCGATCGGTCATAGGCGTAGCCAAGGGGGTCGTTCTGTTCCACCCCGGCGGGAAAGGGCCCCGACAATACCTGGCAGCCGGGCAGCTCGTTTCGCTCCAACAGCTCGCCCTGAAGGATGTCATCTCGGTGAGTGCCGTAGACCAGCGCACGGCGAAAGGTCCTCTCGGCGAGATAGGGATGATCGGAACAGGGGATGAGCATATGCACGGTCGGCAATGGATAGGTGCCAACACGAATCTTGCTGCTCTCTCTCAATCGAGCCGCGTCGGAAGGGAACAACTGATCAACGACATCGACCTCCCCCTTGAGCAGCGCCGCGACCGCTGTGGTGGCGGATTCATACCGGTTCTCGACCAATTCCCGAGGTTGGCTCTCGGTCTTCGGTGCATCGGTCAACACATAACGGGTGAGATTCCCCTCGGCCCCGTCGTGGCGATAGTCGCCGGTCGGTGATTCCGGCTCGCCACCAAACCAACTGCCGTCGACGGTGACCTGCAGCAGAGCCGCGGGCAACAGGTTCGGCCGGCGGAGCCGACAGCGGATCTCCTTGGGGCCATCCAGACCGATCGCGTCGATCGCGGCGGCCCAGGGGGAGAAGTGGTAGGGAGAATCGGAGCGAGCCCGCTCGGCCAGTACGTCGGCAACGTGAAACGCGTCGACACGGTTGAGCGGCTCGGGAAGCCGTTCCGGTTCGAGCAGCATGTCGAATTGCATCCGGTCCGGGGAATGCTCCGTCCGCCCAAATAGAAAATCGTAGACACCTCCTTCGGGGCCGGCTTCCTGCATTTCAAACAAGGTGCGATAGAGCAACCGCCCGGAGCGTCGGGCACCCCAGTTGTCGATCCGCGTCGGATCGAACTCCGACGCCGCCTGCAGGACGCCGACGTTGATCAATGGATAAATCGTGTCGATCTCCCGGATCAACTCTTGGCCCCCGGGGATGTTGGGGCTGAGAGAAGCGCTGTCCCGCGCCAGTTGCCTGGCCGCCCGGTAGTCTTCCGCATCGCGCGCGGCGATCGCCTGTTCTTGTTTCTCCTTCGCCATGTCGAGGAATTCTTCGTCCCAGCGGGCGACCGAGGAAAGACGCCGATCGCCGTACTCGTCCTTCAAACGTGCCAGCAACTGCTGGGCCTGGTCCAACTCTCCCTCGTCCACCAACCGCGTCAAGACCTCGTCGGTAATCCGACCGATGGCCCGCAAGACGTTCTCTGGGTTGTGATCGGGGGCGTAGCGGCGAAGTTCTTCCAGCATCGCCAGCGAGGCCCCCAGTTGGCCGTCGGCCGCTCGTCGGCGGGCATCGTTCCAGAGGTACTCGATGCGCAACGACCGCAGCCCGGGACGGTTGGGATAATCCCGGATCAAGACTGCCAGGAACGGGTAGGCACTGGCGAAATCCCCCTGACCGATCCGCTCCCTCGCTTCCCGTTCCAGCCGATCCTCCCACAGCTCGATCCGCTCGATATCAGACCACTTGGCGGTGAACACGGTATCTTCGATCCCCAGCACCTCGATCTTCAATCGCCCAGTGGGCGCCTCGGGGATTTGACGACCCGGGAAGGGGAGCTTGCGGGCTTTGACCCAGCCCCCGCCAGCGGAATCTTCGAAAAAGATCAGGTCGTGTGGTTCCTCCTGCAGCAACTCCAACCCCGACTCGGGCGGCTCGCCCGTCTCGGCATAGTTGAGCAACTGCGCGGAGGCGACGCTCGCGAGCGTGAGACACATCGCCAGCGGCGCAAGCAGGCGAGCTGCCCGCGGCCCCCGGCGGGGCGCGTCGCTGAAGCCGCTGAGCGTTCGGCCCCGCGGTGTCCAGCGTCGCTTCCGATCGGAAGCGGAGCGGGTTTCCTCGTCCATCATTCGCATGCGGATACCTACAGCTCCATCAAGTAAATCAAGCCTTCTCCGCCGGGAACCAACAGTCGGCCGCCGGGAAGGACCAAGGGGACCGAGGAGATTGGCTGGCCGAGGTCACTCGATCCGTTCACCTCACCCGATTGCGGATCGACCGAGACGAGCCAACCTTGGACGCCAGCGAACACCAGCTCCCCATCCGCCTCGACCGGGGCGTCGACGATCGAACCGTCGGGTAGAGGAACCTCAACCTGCTGTGTCCCTTGTTCATCAAACGCTCGCAGGACCCCGTCGTCGGTGCGCAACCAGAAACGCTTCGCGGCGGCGACCGGTCCCCATTCGATCCGACCGTCGAGCAGGTGGCGGAAGTTCTCCTCGAGACTCACCAGGTCGTAGCCGACGACAAAGTCGGACGCCGGTCCTGGGGTGGAGGCGAGCATCGTGGAGCCGACCCCAGCGGCAGGACCGATCAGGGCGCTTTCCAGATCGCTCTGCGCGAGCTCTCGGATTTGATCCCCGACCCGCAAGCGGTACAACTTTTTGCGGCTGTCGGCGATCACGATTTGATCGGGATCCTCCGGCAAGGAAATCGGGGTCGTCCACTCAACCAGGGCGCCAGGATCGCTGGCGGGTTGAAAGGGGCTGCCGAGCAGCCCGCCGTTTTTCCAATTCATCAGAACCGCGCGGCCGGAGTCCAGCGGCACGAAAAGCCCGCCGCCGGCCACGATCGCCTCCCCACCCGGATTGCCGCCGGGCAATAGCAGCTGCATCTTGCGAAGCTTCTCCCGGCTTCGCGTGGGGTCGTAGAGCAAGATCTCCCCGGGGGTGGCGCGGTTCAGCAAGAGGCGTTTGTACTCGTCGATCGCGATCGGCCGCTCGAACCGCATCGCGATCCCCTTGTCGCCCGGATTCTCCAACGGCGCCTTGGTCGACCCACTGGTGAACGATTCGGCATCAAGCTCGAACAGGGCCCCTTGAGTCGTCACGGCGTGGAAGCTCTTATCGTCCTCGACCGGGGTCAGCATCGCGACCGGGACACCGACGTCGGTGCGCCACAGCTCCTCGCCGCTCTTGGGGGCAATGGCTGTCACCCGAATCGCGGTCGAATCTCGCAGCACGCGGGCGCTGAGCACCGCCTCGTCCAGTGCCAGCGGCTGGCCGATGAACCGGTCTCCGGCGTACTTCCCCCAGTCGGCGATGATCCGCCCCGTGTTGATCTGCAATTCATAGCGGCCGATGCGCGAGCCGGTGACCCACATCTGATTGCGGCCCACCGCCATCCGGGTCGGGGTCGGCCGGTTGTAGGAGGAGACAAGCTCAGCGACCGGGGTGACCTGTTTCCCCTCGGCGCTGGGCTCGATGTCGTAGACCACCACTTGGCCGCGGTCGGTCAGCACGATCAGCCGCCGCCCGGCCACCACCGGCGGAACGGTCACGTTGCCCTTCAAGCGAAACTCGGGCTGAGCCACCGTCAGTTGCTCTCCCTGGTCGTCGACGCGGAGGACGTGAACCCGGGCATAATCGGGCGCGGCGTTCTCGATCACGAACAGGTGACCCAGCAGCGAAACGGGCGGAACGGCGATCGTCCCTTCCCGGTGGCCGATATAAAAGCTCTCCACGCATTTGCCGTTACGCGTATTGAGCACGTAGAGATTACTATGGTCCCCCGGCAGGTAAGCTCGGTTGGCGCGGCGGTCGACGCCGGGACTGATTTCCAGCGGCTGTGGGATTTCCGTCGCCCATTTCGCGTCCCCCGTTTCACTGTCGAGTGAGGTCAGGCGTCCCGAGGGAGTTGAAACGAAGACGTCGTTGCCTGCGACCGTGGGCTGGCTGAACGGTTCTCCGATCGACGCTCGCCAATCGACCTCGCCGTCGATCCCGCGGCATCGCTGGACCTCCGCATTCCGGGTATCGCTCAGCAGCACCGCGGTGCCGTTGTCCAACCGGATCGGCTCGTCGTCCTGGTCGTATCCGGTGAACCTCCGCCACAACAGGCGACCATCCTCGGCGGCGAAGGCCAACACCGAGCCGCCGGCGCGCAGGAACAGGACCTCACCCTCCAAGCCGGGAACAGCGTTTCCTTCCAACGTCGTCAACACGATGGAGCGGAGCGATTCGTCCTCCAACGGCTCCTCGATCGGTTCGGGCAATTTCGCCGACGCGCTGACCAAGGTCTGCTGAATTTCGCTCGCCTGCTGAACCAACTCGGCCAACCGGCGATGGTCATGCAGCTCGGGAAAATCGCGGAGCAACTGAAACCGCACGTCGTACGCCTGTTTCGTCTCCTCCGCCTCAAGCGCCTCCTGCATCTCCGCCACCGCGGCGTCGAGGCTCAGGTTGCGGTTGATATCCCGTTGAACGCGGGCCCGGGCTTCGGCGACCGACATCAGGCGCGTGGCCAGTTGCGTGCGCAATTGGCCGGTCATGTACATCGGGTTTTCCGTCAACGCGATCTGTTCGTCCAAACGGTCGAGCAGCTGCTGTTTCTCCTCGGTGGCTTCGGCCTGGACCGCCTTGGCGGCAATCCGATCCGCGATATCGACGAGCAACGCCGCCAGGTTGGGGCGTTCCCGATCCAGGTACTCCTCCTCCTCGATCGCCGGCAGCTTGTCCTGGGCGACCTCCAGTCCCCGCGTGGGATCGCTCAGCTGTTCGGCACGGTACAGCTCCGCCATGGTGATCCGCGTACGGGCCAAGGAACTGTACTGATGGTTCTGGCCGAAGGACGACAGGAACCGCTGATAGCTTTCCTGGGCCGGCTGGTACTGCTCCCGCTCGTACAGCTTGTTGGCGTTTCCGATCGCGTCATCGGCGTTGCCGCGGCTGAGCATGAAGTGCAGCCCGCTGCCGGCGAGCAGCAACAGGGCGATGATCCCCAGGTAGCCGTAGACCTTGAAGGAGTCCCAAACCGAGGTGCCCTCCGGCGGCCGTTTTCGCGGCGGCCGTGGTCGACCCGCTGGGGCAGCGCCGAGGTCGGCATCACTGATCCCCCCGGTTTCCACCGGAACCGCCACCACTTCAACCGGCTCCTCCTCGATCGGAATCGCCTCGACCGGCACCGCTTCGACCGCGCCCCGCCCCGGCGCCGCGGCTCCCTTCGGATGCTCGCTCAAGCCGTCCGACTCCTCGTCGGCCAACGCCAGGTCCCCGACGTCCTCGGCATCGATCGCCTCCTCCGCCTCCGCATGGTCCCCAGAGCGGAGTTCGCCGATCAGCTTGGTGGCCTGGAAGCGGGTCAACTGGCCGTTGTCGACAAGCAGCTTGGCGACCGCCTCCGGAGTGACCCGAGCACCGCCCTGCTCGAGTTGTTCCCGCAGCGCCTCGATGATCTCCTGGTCGAGCAGTCCGAGTCGCTCCAGGCGGTCGATCAGTTCATTTGCAAGCATGAATGAAAGTGAATTTGTGGCAGGGGGTTGAGTGGTTGATGGCGGCGTCCATAGGGGAGGTCACCGGCGACGACAGCGTCTCACGTTGTTAGAGGTGCTCGACTTGATCGACTTGGATTTCCGCGAAACCGGCGATCGCTCCGGCGTCCATGCCATCGACGAGTGCCTGCAGCTTGGTCATCTCGTGGACCCGAATTTTCAACTGCAAGCCTTCCTGGGCCGCGGCGACCGTCCGCTTGAGCGTCCGGATCAGGTTCTGTTTCCCTGGCGTTTCTTCTTCGAAATCGGCCGTGATCACGTAGAAACCGCCGAACTCATCGATTTCCAGCTCGACCGGATCGAGCTCGTCGGTTTCCTCCTCGACCGGGGAGGTGCTCGGCAGGTCGGTGGTTTGCCGAGGCATCTCGATCGACTTCTGCAGGCTGAACGAGGCGGTCACCATGAAGAAGATCAACAGCAGGAAGGTCACGTCGACCATCGGCGTCATGTCGAGCTCTTCCGGTTCGCGTTTCTCGCGGCGGTGCGTTTCCTCCTCCTCCTCCTCGACATCGTGGAACAAGACCGTCTCGGTGGCGCCGGCGGGGGTGGGCGGCGGCAGGGTGGACGGAAAACCGCTGGGCTCCGGGACCACAGCGTCGCCGGCCGGGACTTCGGCTGCGACCGTGCCGTTGGCAACCCGCGGGACTGCCGAGGCGTCGGGGTCGCTGACTCGTGGACCGTCCGCCTCCGGCCCCGGCGACGGAGCCGGCGAGCCGCGCGAGCGTGTCGTGGTCGCTCTTGATCTCGAAGCCAGCCAGAGACCCGTTGACGACTGCCACGTCGGCGCGAACGGATCCTTGGCAAAGGCCAAGCTCGTCCACGATCAGCGTCGCGGTGTCACCGTCATGGTCTGCGCGCAACCTGGAGTGCAGCGCCGCGCGGATGTCTCGATCCCACATCGGCTCAGCATGACAAGTTCGCCGGAGGGAGGGCCGCTCCTGCCCGAGATCCTCCTTCGCT
>CAYWXT010000056.1:0-26417 GCA_964462125.1 uncultured Pirellulaceae bacterium
CGGTTCATCGACAATGGCGTGAAAGGATTTCTCGTACCCTTGTACCCAACATCGGCTTTGTGACGCTCGGAGAGGATTGGCGATAAGATGAGCGGAACGCTCCCCCACGAGTTGTCACGAGCGATTTCGTCGGACGTGGCCCTTGAAGCGACGACTCAGGATGCTTTGTCGGCGTTTGCCCGTCGTCGTCGGCTGCTGCTGGTGCTGCGCGGCCTGGCCGGTGCCCTGGTCTGCTGGTTCCTCGGCGTTCTCCTGGTAGTGCTGGCGGATCAACTTTGGTGGTTGTCGGACGCGTTCCGCTGGGGGCTGAGCTTGTGTATTTACTTGGTTGCCGGAGCGGCGGCCTGGTTCCTGGGGGTTCGCGAAGCCCGCTCCAGTGACCTGCGGCAGCTCGCCCGGCAACTCGAATCGACCGAACCGCGGCTTCAAGGACAACTTCTTTCCGCCGTCGAGTTGGCCGATCCAGCGTTGGCCAATGGCTCGTCCACGTTTCGTCGCCGACTACAGCGTCGGGTGAGTCAGCGGATCGGGTCGATTCCCCTGCAGCGTCTGTTGCCGATCGATCTGATTCGCCGTTGGCTCTGGGCGGCGGCGTCGGTGTTCGCGGTTTGTGTGATTTTGGTCGGCGTGCCGACGCTGGAGTTTGGGCGGCGCCTCGGTCGGGCTGCTCTGCCGGGGGCACGAATTGAACGGGCGTCGCTGACCAAGATTGAGATCCTCCGGCCCTCCCCCCACTCGCAACAGGTTGCCGAGGGAGATTCGGTGGGTGTGGTGGCTGCCATCGGCGGTGAACCCGCCCAAGAGGTGTTTCTTCGCTGGCGCTCCGACGCCGGAGCGGACGGAGAGATGCTGATGCAGCCGCGCGACCGGTCGACCGTTGCCGAGTGGAGCGACGACGACACGAGACTGTTGGTGGCCGCGAACCTTCCTGTGGAGACCGGGGCGGTGCACTACCGGGTCATCGCTGGCGATGCGATCACCTTGTGGCACACGTTGACCCCGCAACCCCGGCCACACGTCACCGGCTTTGAGATCCGTTATCGCTATCCGGAATACACGCAGCTTCCCGACCGAGTGGAATCGGCTGATGATGGCGATTTGGAAGCCTTGGTGGGGACGACGGCCGAGGTCACTGTCGACTTCGATGTTCCTGTCCGCGATCCGCTGCTCCGGTTCGGATCCGATGGTGTCGAGGTGCCGCTGGAACCAATCGATGATGGGTCTTCAGAGAAGATCGACCGAAGATTTCTTGCCTCGATCCCGATCAAGACGCCGGGGGTTTACCAAATCGATGCGACCAGCCGGGAGGCCGGCATCGATAACCCCTTCAGTCCCCAGTACTCGATCACACCGGTTGTCGATTCGCCGCCGCAGGTGCGGTGGTCCGAAGAGATCCAGGAAAGCACTTTGGTTTCGCCTCTCGAACGGATCGCCCTCGGCGGGCTCGTCGAAGATGAAATGCCGGTCGACGAGGTGATGATCGAGTACCAAGTCAACGACGCGTCCCAGCAGCGCCGGCGGCTGCCGGGGATCGAACCGGCTGCCAAACTCCCGGTCTCCTTCGAGTGGGACTTGTTGCACATGGACGGTGAGCCGGAGAACGACGAGGCGGAGAACGGCGAGCCGGAGGAGGCTGCCGAGACCAGGCTCAACGGGGGCGACCGGGTGCGAACCCGCTTGGTCGCCAGAGACCGCCAAGGGAACATCGGACGCTCTCGCGTGATCGAGTTGCTGGTGGTGGACGAAGGATTCGACAGCGACCGCCATGCGCACGTTCACCGCCGTGGGCAGTTTGTCGGGAGTTTGGTCGAGTGGCTCGCCGCAACTGGTGAGTTGGCGACGGAGCTGGCGAGCGATGACGACGATGCTGATGCCGCAGTCGAGATTGATGGTCAACAAGCGAAACGGGTTCAACAGCAGATCGCCGAGCTCCGCGAGTCGGCCGTTCCTCTGCGCCAAGACCTTCACCAGCAGTTGGCCGACACCTCGACCGCCGCGGAGATGAACACACTGGAGCTGATCGGTCTGGGGATCGAGGATATTGACGACACCCTCGCGCGGCTCGATGGCGACCTGCATCGAGTGGTCGACGCGCCCGAGCGAGACCCGAACCCGATCAGGGAACCGACGCTGAAGCAACGGCGGGAGCGTTTGAGGAGCGTCAGCAACCCGCTGGAAAGTCTCGCTCGCGGGCAACTCAGCCATGACCTTTCCAAGGCGATGTTGAGCGATCTGGTCGGACTGCACGACAGCCTCCGGCCGCTGGCCGCTGACGATTCAGCGATCCCCGTTGCCCGCTTCGGGCGCCACTTGCAAATTGCGAGCGAACGCCTGGATGAAATCGATCGATTGTTGGAGCGGTACGCCGATCAGCTCGTCGATTCGACCCGGCAGCACCACGATGGCTGGTTCCGATTTTCGGACCCATGGAACCAGCGATTGGAAGCCGCGACGGAAGCCTCCCCCGACCCCAACCGTTGGCGGGCGCTTGTCCGAGAACTGACGGCGGAACTCGACAACCAAACGCGCCAAGCACCCCACGATGGTCGACTGTTGGGGCAACTCGTCCAGTCGGGCGAAAAACTCCAGCGCGAGTTGGGTTGGATCGCCGATCGGATTCGCGAGTCACGGCGATTTGGTGAGCAGTGGCTCCAGTTCCAACAACGCCGCGACCGGGAGCAACAGGATCGCGAGCGCGGTGCAAGCAAGCTTGCCGAGTTGAATCGTGACGCATCGACCACGGGCGCCGCGTACGAACAGTCGGCTCGCTCGGTCGCGAGGTTCGTCTCGGCAATGGAAACAATTCACCGCAAGCGGCCCAAGGTCGATCTGGCATACGCCGCTGACCTGAAGCTGCTTGGGCGGGCGTGGGAAAATGTCACCGCCGAGGGTTATGCGACTTACCAGAACGAGTCACCGGGGGAGGTATTTGAGAACATTGCCCGGGCCATGGAAACGCTCGAGTCCCGGCACCGCGCGGGCCTCCGGCTCGGTGAGCTCCAAAAGCTGGTCGCGGCGGAACGCTACAGCGACCAGCGAGTGGTGCTGGAGCTGGAACACCCGCTGTTGATCGCGCGCTATCAAACGGGACTCAACGCCATCACGCGTCAGTTGATCGACGGCGGTGCCGAGCGGGAGTGGGTCCAGCCGATCGACCAGACGCTAACAAGCCCCGCCTTCAAGCGGTCTCGGGACCAGGTCAACGCTCGTCGCTGGCAGGATGGGCCCGTGGTTCCCGTTGACCGGGAACTCGTGACGATTGAACGACCGTTTCGCGAGGCGTTGAAGCAACTGGATCCGCTGACGGCCGAAGCACGAAAAGTGCTCGCGCGATACGTGTCGTCGTTGCCGGAACAGGCACGGCAGGCCGCCGAACAGGCTGAAGCGGCGCGCGATCGGGCACGTGAGCGCGAGGAGTCGGATTCGGAAACGATCCAACAGGTCGCCGCCAAACACGAGGAAGCAAAGCGATCGGCCGAGGAGACAATCGACTCCCTCCGCGATGTTGCTAACAATGCCAACCCGCTCGACGCTGACCAGCGGGAACTGGCCCGAGATGCGGATGCCGCGGCAGCGGCGATCGGCGAGACCATCCGCGAGTCCGACCAGGCGCTGCGCGAGGCTGATGAAGCGGGTGATGAATCCCAGGCGGGGGAAGCGCTCGATCGATCGGCCGATTCGCACGAAGAGATGGCCGATACCCTTCGCCAAACCGCGGACCACTTTGAACGGGCTGACGCCGGGGAGTCGTTGGCGGAAACGGGCGAACAGCTGCGCCCCGCGTCCACATCGGATGAGCCGGAGACGGAACTGGAGCAACGTCGCCGCGAGACCGAACAGCTCGCCGAGCAGGCCCAGGAATCACCACAGCAGCGGCTGGAAAAATTGGAGGAGGAGCTTCCGAGGAACGAGCCGATGCGCGAGTCACTCGACGAGATCGCGGAGCGGGGAGCCGAGGTGGCGCTGCGGGCGCTGGAACGTTCCGCCCGCGAAGAACAAACGGTCCACCGGGCGCTGGAGAACGCCGACGGAGTGTTTCTTGAACACAAGCGGGCGATTCAGCAGCGACTTGGTGACCTGGTCGCCGGCGCCCGCGACGTCGAAGGCAACCTGCTCAAACCTGCCGAGCAGGCCTCCGACTGGAGTAACGATCCCGATGCTCGACCGCTGCTCCACGAAGCACGCCAGGAATTGTCAGCCGCAGCGGATGCCGGTATCCAGGTCAGCAAGGGCGATCCGGCCCTGGAGGAGCTGACCCGATCGGCCGCCCGTTTGGCGCAGGCCATCGATCAGGCAACGGAATCGGTCGAGCAGGCCGAGACCCATGCCCGCGCCCACCGCGACGACGACCTGCATGGCAACGCCGAACGCCGCAACCAGACGGCGGCGGACATGAAGCGGATCGCCCGCGATTCGCGCCGCGGTCGAGCACAAGATGCCAAACAGCGAAAACAGCAATGGTCGCGCGAGAAGGCTCGGGCGTTGAAACAGATCCAGGAGTCGCAAAAAGGGGAGCGTCAGGCTGCCAAGCGGCGCGAGCAAGCAGCCGAACGGTTGAATCGCAACCCCGACGACGAAACGGCCCAACGGCAAATGCAGCATGCAGAACGCCAAGCCGATCTGCAGCGACGAATCAGCGAAGCGGCCCGGCAATCGCGAGAGTTTGCCCAGCAGCGGGAGCAGGAAGCGGAAGAAGCAAGTCAATCGATCGCTCGCCGCGAACTGGAGCCACTGGAGCGACCCAATCCGGCTGCCGAATTGGCGACGCGGTTGAGCGCCGAAGCGGCGGAGGAACTCGGACAGCTCCGCGAGCATGCCGGGGCTCTGAACGACGATGCATCGATCGACGACCAACTTCGTATCCCCGCCGAGCAGGCCGAACGACTCGAACAGTCCCAGCATGGAATCGTCCAAAGCGTCACCGACGCGGTGGAACAATTGAACCGCGCCGCGCGGCACCAAGATCGGTTGGGGAACGCCGAGGTCGCCGTCACGTTGGCGACCGCAGCCGAGGCGGTTGCCGAAAAATCGGCGCGGCAAACCGCCGCCGCGCAGACCGCCCTCGCCGAGGCTGGCGAGGACCCCGCCCATTCCCCCGCCGCAAGCCAAGCGGTGCGAGGTGCCGCCCAGGAACTGCAACGCCAAGTGGAAGGTCTCGCTGCGACCCTCGGAGGACTCGAAGAGGCGGCCGATCAAGCCGACACGGATTCGGAGGCGGACGCGGCTTCAGAAGACGCTCCGCAAACATCGGCTGCCGCCCGCAGCGAGGGACGCGAGTTGGCGCAAACGCTCGACGAACTCGACCGTTCGATCTTCGGTCAGCTGAACGCGACACCGCCCGAGGCGGGCGAAGCGGGTGAGGCGGGCGGAGACACCGAATCCGCACCGCAAGACGGCGACGATCGCCCCGATGAATCCGGGGCGTCCGACAGCGACGGCACCCCGGACTCGGCCCTTGACGCTTCCCCCACCTTGGAGTCGATGCTGGATCAACAGCAGCAGGAGGCGGCTCGTCAGCGGCAACAGCGAGACGCACCGGAGTCGGAGACCGACCAGCCACCGGGCGAGTTCGCAACCACCCCAGGGACGTCGGGAGACGCGGCGGGGGGCCCAGTCGGAATCGAGGGGATCGACCGTACCGGCTCGGGCTGGGGGCAGCTCCGAGAACAGCAGGCGGACGAGGTGGCGGAAGGGCGTCAACCGTTCGTCGTGCCGCAGTACCGGCGGGAGATCGAAGCGTATTTCCGGGCGGTTGCCAAGAAAGCTGCCGAAAGCGGTGGGGAAGAGCCATGAGTGGTGCGATGGCTCATCACAGTCGCCGGTGGTGGCTGTGCGGGATGGCAGCCGCCGCCTGGGCATTGACTCGGCAGCCCCGCGGGTTGGCGCAGGAATCGATCGAGTCGCTGTATGTTGCCGACGACACCGATCGCGCCGTCGATGAGGCGGTTAATTATCTGGTTCGCGCTCAGCGTGACGACGGGTCGATCCATGACCGGGGACATCCAATCGCGATGACGTCATTGGCGGTCATGGCGATGGCCTCGATCGGGGTCGCCCCCGACACCTCCACCGCTCGCGGCCAGGACATGAGTGATGCGATCGACTTCGTCCTGGATGAACGCAACCAGGACGACCAAGGATACTTTGGCAACCGTGACGGATCGCGAATGTATGGCCATGGCATCACGACGTTGATGTTGACCGAAATGCTCGGCATGGGGGCGACCGTGGAACAGAATCGCAAGATCCATGCGGCGTTGGAAAAGGCGATTCGTTTGATCTTGGCGTCGCAGGCGGTGTCCAAGCAGCCGCAGTTCGCCGGTGGATGGCGGTACACACCGTCGTCGAAAGACTCCGACCTCTCTGTTTCCGTCTGGCAATTGATGGCCTTGCGTTCGGCCAAGAACGACGGCCTCGACGTCCCGGGGGAAGCGATCGACAAGGCGCTCGGGTATCTGCGGAATTCCTACTCCTCGCCGCTTGACCGGGACGGAATTCCACGTGACAAAGTTGGCGGGTTCAGCTATACACCCGGAACCCGCACGCCATCGTTCACCATGACCTCCGCAGGGCTGTTGGCGATGCAAGTTTGTGGGCGTTACGAGTCACCCCTGGTCAAAGGTGCGGCCGAATGGCTCCTGCAGTCCCCGCCGCGGCGCCACGAGCGATTCTTCTTGTACGGTCTCTACTACTATGCTCAAGGAATGCATCAGGCGGGAGGCCGATACGCCTCGGAGGCAGCAGAGCTGGTACCGGCGTTGTTGCTGGAGGAACAGAAATCGGACGGATCGTGGATTGGCCGCAGCAGTGACGAGCAGCGGTACGGCAGCGTCTACGCCACAGCGCTTGCCGTCCTCTCCCTCAGTGTCCGCTACCACTACCTGCCGATCTATCAACGCTAAGAACCTCTCCGGAAACCCCCCTCCCCGTCACGAATTGATCGCCCCATGCGTTTCATGATCGCGGCTTGCCTTGCGCCACTGTTTTTGTGCCTCTCCCTGTCGGCTCCCCTTGCCAGTGCGGCGGACCGGCCGAACATCGTCTTCATCATGACCGATGACCAAGCGCCGTGGGCGGTGGGGACCCATGACGGTCACACCCACGCCGACACACCGAATCTGGACGATCTGTTCCGGCAAGGGGTGACGCTGTCGAACAGCTTTGTGGTGACGCCGGTCTGTAGCCCTTCGCGGGCATCGTTGGCGACCAGCCGTTACGGATCCGAGGTCGGCATCAGCGACTGGTTGCACCCACGGGAGGAACCGGAGCACGGACTCTCGCCGGGGACGGTGACGTGGTACGAGCGGCTCCGCCAGGCCGGGTACTGCACGGGGTTGATCGGCAAATGGCATCTCGGACTCGAGGATAAGCATCACCCGACACGGATGGGATTCGATCACTTCATGGGGTTCCGCGGTGGCGGCCGTCCGCCGGCCAACCCGACGCTGGAAAAGGAGGGGGAGGAACAGGAGTTCGAGGGTTTAACGACCGACATCCTGACCGACCACGCGCTGGAATTCTTGCGCTGCTGCCCCAGCGACCAGCCATTTTTGATGGTCGTGCACTATCGGGCTCCCCATGCTCGCTGGCTGCCCGTCGCTCCGGAGGATTGGGAACCGTTCGAGGAGCTCGATCCGCAGTTACCGCACCCCGATTACCCCGGACTTGATGTGGCCCGCGCCAAACAGATGACGCGCGAGTACTTGGCCAGCGTGCGCGGGGTCGACCGAAACGTCGGTCGGCTGATGCAAGCCTTGGATGAGGGGCAATTGGCCGATGACACGGTGGTCATTTTCACCTCGGACCACGGTTACAACATGGCCCATAACGGCATCTGGCACAAAGGAAACGGGCATTGGCTGCTGACCGATGATGCGCTGCCGGAGGCGACTGAGAACATCCCGCAGGGTCAACGACCGAACATGTACGACGCGTCGCTGAAGGTCCCCACCGCCGTTCGCTGGCCAGGGGTGACCGAAGCCGAAACGACGATCACCTCGTCGATTACCAACCTCGACTGGTATCCCACGATGCTGGCGATCGCCGGCGTCGACCCGGGCGAGGACGAAGTCGTTCGCGGACGCGATCTGTCGGAATTGTTGGCCGGGAAGACGGCCGAGTGGAACGATGACGTGTTCACCCAATACTCAACCCGGCACCAGTCTCGGACGCACATGCGCAGCTACCGCACGGGCGACTGGAAGCTGATCCGCGATTTTCTGAATCCGGAGCGGGACGAATTGTTCGATTTGCGGAACGATCCCGAGGAGACGACGAACGTGATCGGGGTCGAGGATCACGCGGACGTGGTTGCCGAACTCGATGCGAAGTTGATCGAGCGAATGGCCGAGATCGATGACCCGGTGCTGGAGATCGCCACCGACGCGATCGGTACACCGTAAGCGCCTTGTCAAACGCCTTGTCAACACCGCTGGCATGGCCGACACTCGCTTTCGAGGCATGCTTCTGAGGCAAGCGTCGCAGGTCACCCCGCCTTGCCGATCGATCTTGCCCGGGGGAAGCCGTGCCGATACGCTTCATCGATCTGGACCGAAAGTTTCACGGCCCGCAATGGAGGGCGGAGGCGTGTTGAAGCGGCGTTCGATCAAAACCAAACTGGTGGTCGCCCTGACCTTGCTGTTGGGGTCGGTCTGTCTGCTCGCGGCAAGCGGCCTGTTGGGGCTGCGTCGCTACCGCCAATTGGCCGATTCGGTCAGTCAGGGGATGAAGGAGGTCCGCATCGCCAACGATCTGTACCGCTTCGCGGAGGCGTTGCGGTTCAGCAACACGCGGATCGACAGCCGCCATGACCGGGATGCGTTCAGCCTGCAGGCCGGTCATTTGGAAGACGATCACGTCGCCTTCGCCCGGGCGGTATTTCGCCGAAACCTCGACTCCTATGAAGCGATCGCCGCCTCCGGCAACCGAGAATCGTTACTGATCGATCAAGCCCAGCGACTCGATAACTTGGCTCGGATCCGCGAGGCGCATACGGAGTTAGAGAGCATCTTGTTGAAGGCCGACGATCCGGAAACCTATCCGGCACGGCTGCGATCGAGGCTCGATCGGCTCGTTCGCGAAACCCGCAAGCATGCGGAGACCCTGAACGCGAACATGAACCAGTTCAGCAGTGGGGTGAAGGCCACCTACCGCACCTGGCATGCAGTCACCCTGGTCTGCGCCGCCTTGTCGGTTCTGCTCGTGGGCCTGTTGCTGTGGTCGTTTTGGGCCATGTTGGTGCAACCCTTTCGTACGCTCCTGGACGGATCTCGGCTGGTCGCTCGGGGCGAATTTGGCCACCGCATCTACCTGGAGACCGGGGACGAATTGAACGAGCTTGCTGACGCGATGAACGACATGAGCGACAAGTTTCAGTCGGCCTACACGGGTCTGGATGATCTCCGCAGAAATCTGGAGCGGGAAGTTCAGGACCGCACACGCGAGGTCATCCGGAACGAGCAATTGGCTAGCGTCGGCTTTTTGGCCGCTGGGGTGGCCCACGAGATCAACAACCCCCTGACCACAATCGCCTGGGCCGCAGAATCGCTGGAGTCTCAGTTGGAGGATCTGGCGGAAACGGAACGTCCGTCGGTCAACCACGATCTGGCCACGGCCCTGCATTCGACGCTGGGTCAGATTCAAAGTGAGGCGTTTCGCTGCAAAGGGATCACCGACCGGCTGCTCGATTTCAGCCGCATGAGTGAGGTTCGCCGGGAGCCAACCGATTTGGTGAAATTGGTCCACGACGTCGTTGAGCTGGTCAGCAAGGTGGGCGAGTTTCGCTGCAAAACCATTCGCACCCACGGCGACCGCGAGGTGACCGCGTACGTCAACGTGCATCAGATCCGTCAGGTCGTATTGAACCTGGTGACCAACGCCTTGGAGAGCGTCGATAGTGAAGGATCCGTGGACATCACCGTCGGCGGCGACGACCGTCATGCCAATGTCATCGTGGTCGATGACGGCTGCGGGATGTCGGAGGACGTGCTGAAGCATCTGTTTGAGCCCTTTTTTACCCGCCGCCGCGACGGTACCGGCACGGGACTCGGGCTCAGCATCACCTATCGCATCGTGTCCCAGCATGGCGGCAAGCTGACGCCCTCGAGCGAGGGGGCGGGCCGCGGTTCTCAAATGGAGCTGATCTTGCCCCTGGTTCCCCCGTCAGGTACCGATGACGAACCGATCCTCCATGATTACCGGTGGAACCATGAATCGTACCAAGTCGCCTGAGAAGGAATCGCCTGAAGAGGGGCGGCCTGAGAAGGGCAAGCTGCGGATCCTGTTTGCCGATGACGAGGCTCATCTGCAGGAGTTGATCCGCGCCGATTTAACCCGCCGCGGTTACTCGGTCAAGGTTTGCCCCGACGGGCTGTCGGCCGTCTCGGCGTTAGAAAAAGAATCGTTTGATTGTCTGATTGTCGACATCGACATGCCGGGGATGACGGGCGTCGAGGTGATCGAGCGGGCGCGCGAACTGCGGCCGGAAATCGAGATGGTGGTGATGACGGGAAAGCCGAGCCAAGAGTCGGCCATCTCGGCATTGAAACAACAAGCCTTCGATTACCTGACCAAGCCGTGCCCGCTTAAAGAGATCGCGCGACTACTGGAGCGGGTCGCCGAACGGAGAAGCATCAAGCGCCAATTGGTGGCCCTGCAACACCGCCTCGGCCGTGCCGAGGGGAATAGCGAACTGGTCGGCAGCGGTGCGGCGATGGAGACCTTGCGACGCATGATCGCGAAGGTTGGGCCGACCGAAAGCACCGTTCTGATTCGCGGAGAGACCGGAAGCGGCAAGGAATTGGTCGCCCGGGGGCTGCAGCAGGCGAGTTTGCGAGCCGACAAACCGATGGTCGCCATCAACTGCGGTGCTCTCCCCGAGAACTTGATTGAGAGTGAACTGTTTGGACACTGCCGCGGCGCGTTCACCGGTGCCGATGCGGCCCGCAATGGGCTGTTCGAGGTCGCCGACGGGGGCACGGTCTTTCTGGACGAGATCGGTGAACTGCCGCTGTCGATTCAAGCGAAACTGCTGCGTGTCTTGGAGACCGGCGATATCCGTCGGCTCGGCGACAACCAAACCGTGCACGTCGATGTCCGTGTGATCTGTGCCACCCACCGAGATCTCGAAAAGATGGTCGAGGAGGGAACATTTCGCGAAGATTTGATGTTTCGAATCAATACGTTCGAGGTGCACGTTCCGCCGCTGAGGGAACGAAGCGAAGACATTCCCGTTTTGGCGGAGCATCTACTGCGGCGGCACCGCAGCGACGGGGTGGAGGGAAAGCGTTTCACCGACGAAGCGATCTCGCTGTTGTGTTCCCACCAATGGCCGGGCAATGTCCGGGAGTTGGCCAACGTGGTCGAGCACGCCGCGATCCTCTGCGATTCGCTCCCCATCGACGCCTCCGATTTCCCCCGCGACTTTGGCCGCCGCCAGCTCCGCAAGCCGCTGCGCGAATCGCTCCCGCTCAACCTGAAAGAATTGGAAACCGTTGCGATTCGCCGAGCCTTGGAGAAGAACTCAGGGAACAAGGCTGCCGCCGCCGAAGACCTGGGCGTCAGCCTGAAGACACTCTACAACCGGCTCAACTCCGCCGATGACCTTCGCCAAGCCGGCTAGTTACACCGTTGGTCGCAGAAGGTGCACAACGCAGTGTCGGACAACGGCACGGCGTCAGCCTCGGGAGAGAGGCCCCCAAAAGCTGCGGCGCCGGGGCAAATGACCAGCCTTTGCGGAGGCTTTTAGAGGCCCGTGCGGACAACACCGACGGCGATGCCGATTACCGCGGCGTCCTTGACGAAGATCGGATCCATGTCGGGATGGGCCGGTTGGAGCCGAATCCGATCGGCCTCCGGGTACCAGTACTTCAAGGTCGCCTCACCCTCCGGCGTCTGGGCGACCACCATCTGGCCAGGTTCCGCGGAATCCTGACGTTGGATCACGACATAGTCGCCGTCGGTGATGTGGGCTTCGATCATGGAATCGCCGGAGACCTGCAGGATGAACCGGTCGTCGCGAAACAAGGCCTCGCTGAAGTCCATCCGTTCGGCCTGTTCGAACGCCAAGGTCGTCGGACCGGCCGCGACCATCCCAGCCATCGGCAGACTGTGTCCGCTGCGGTCCGCCGCGTGGGTCAATTCGATCGCCCGCGACTTGTTGGGGCTGCGGCGAATCAGCCCCTTGCGTTCCAGCGCCCTCAAGTGGCACATCACCCCATTGGGGCTTTTGATCCCGAAATGTTCGCCGATTTCTCGCACGGTCGGTCCGTATCCGCGGCGGACCATCAACGAGCGGATCAACTCGTATACATCTTTTTGGCGTTCGGTCAGCTGGGCAGTGGACATGTTTTGTTCCTCCGACACGCGGGGATTGAGCGATTGAGCGTGACAACTTCACTCATTCTACCGCTTGCTAAACACGTGTCCACACCATGCTTGAGCGGTTTGATTCACGCAAGGATCTCGAGGCTCCACAGACCGAGGGTGATCAACCCGAGCGGCAGGCACCACCAGGCGAACCAATGGAGTCGTTCCAGGCGGCTCCAGTGAATCAGCCACCGGAGGGCGAACACACCGACGACGAAGGAGACGACGGCGCCGGAGACCAGCGCGATCAGCGGCAACCCGCCCGCCTCGCTGGCCATCTCCGCCTGCACCACGTCCTTGACCTCCAGGACCGTCGCTCCGAGGATCGCGGGGATCGCGAGCAGGAACGAGAAGGTGACCGAATCTTCCCCCCGCAGCCCCAGCAGTCGGCCGCCCAGGATCGTCGAACCGCTGCGACTGATTCCCGGCAAGATCGCAAACGCCTGGAAACATCCGATCAGTAGCGCCCCTTGCCAGCGAAGCCGACGATATTCCCCGCCCCGCGGCCGAAGCCTGCCGAGGACCAGCAGCATCACACCGGTGAGGAGCAACATGCAGCCAGCGAGCGGAATCGACTTCAAGATCGACTCAAAGGAAGATTTAATCGTCAGCCCCACCACCGCCGCCGGAATCGTTCCGACTACCAGAAGCCATACGACGTACCAGTCTCGTAGCAAGAGATCCAGAATCCGCCGCCAATAGATCAGCAAGATCGAACCGAGCGTCCCGGCGTGTAGAATGATCTCGAGTGTCGGCGAATCGGTTTCTCCGGCCAGCAGCGAGGCCTCGTTGACCTGGCGCAGAACGGCACCGAGAACCACCAAATGCCCCGACGAGCTGATCGGTAAGAATTCGGCAACGCCTTGAACGACGGCGAGGATGAGAACGTCAAGCACAGAGCACTCCCGAGTCGGTTGCAGATCGAAGAACAGGTTGACCAGTTAGTATCGTGTCGCACCGGCGAGAGGGAAGTTCGGATGAATGCTGGGGAACGTTCCACCGACGGCTCGACGACGAGCGAACCGATCAGGAAGGTTGTACCGGACACCGAGGACGTTTCCGATTCCGACGCGGCAGCGATCGACCCGGCGACGATGGTCGCTGCTCTTCGCGGTTCTTTTCTCGGCGACCTGGCCAACGTTGCTCGCGGGTTTTGCATGGGAGCGGCGGACACGGTTCCTGGTGTCAGCGGTGGGACGGTTGCCCTGATCCTGGGGCATTATCAACGCTTGGTCGCCGCGGTCAGCCGGCTGGACGTGACGCTTTTCCGTTTGATTCTCCGCCGCCGCTTTGCCATCGCGGCCCGATACGTCGATCTGCGGTTCCTGGTCGCCCTGGTCATCGGCCTGGTCTCCGGAGTGGTGCTGCTTGCCGGGGTGATGCACTGGCTGCTGGAGAACCGTATGCCGGAGATCTTTTCGGTATTCTTCGGGTTGGTGCTCGCCAGCGCGGTGGTCGTGCGCCGGCAAATCGATCATTGGCGTCTGCCGCGCTGGTGCGGATTGGCCGCCGGTATCGTGGCGGCAGCGGCGATCAGCTTCTTGCCCGCCTCGGGCGAGAGCACCTCGTTGTGGTACCTGTTTGCCGCCGGCGCGATCGCGATCTGCGCGATGATATTGCCCGGCATCAGCGGCGCGTTCGTGCTGTTGTTGTTGGGGGCCTATCATCCGGTCACCGGGCTGATCCGTGGCGTTTCCCACGGGGAGGTGAGTCTCCCTGCGGTGCTCACGATCGCCGTGTTCGGGTTCGGCTGTCTGACCGGACTGCTCGCCTTTTCCAAGCTGCTCCGCTGGCTGCTCGAGCATCACCGTGGGACGACGATGGCCACGCTGCTCGGGCTGATGATCGGCTCGGTTTCGCGGCTTTGGCCGTTGCAGGTGCCCACCGGCGAGACGGCTGCACTGGAGATGAAGTTCCGCGAGTACGTACTGGTCTCCCCTGCGGACTGGGAAGGAAATCTGTCGCTGCTCGTCCTGCTCGCCGCCGCCGCGGCCATTGCCGTCCTGCTGGCGGAGTTCACGGCGGAGCGGCTGAGCCAAGGTTCTCGAAAAGAACGTTGATCGACAGAATCGCTGTAACTACCCTGGTGGGGCTTGCCCAATCCCATCGAATTGGGCAATTCATTCCTGGGGTTGGAGTTGATCCAATGCGCGTTGTTCAAAGCGTCTTGACGGGCCTGATCCTTGCCGTCGCGTCGCCGCTGGCGTCGGCCGACTGGGTGGAGACGTTTTCCGACGGGACGACCGAGCAGAACTGGTTGTTCGGATCGATCCCCGATGGCTCGTCATTTGACCAGTCTGTTTCCAATAACGAGCTACTGCTGGAGAGCACCACGCCAGTCGGCTCGGGGGGCGCTGCGGCGGCGTATGGACTTGTCTTCGATGATAACTTTGATGGGCCGGGCGTGTCCGTTCGCAGCGCCCTGAATCCGAACGGAATCCAGCTGAACGACAATATCGGCGTGCTGGGCAATATTGGGACCGATCCGGATACGTTCAATTTCAATGGCTACGCGCTGACGATTGGTTACGGCGGCTCCGGCGACATCGACCTGTCCCGAATCGAAGACGGAGCGGTGACGGGCTTGGACAGCGTCGCGATCAACGATTTCGAAGCGACGAACAGCTATACGGTGGAGCTGAACGCGGTGGGGTCGCAACTCACCGGATTCCTTCTGGACGAGGACGACAATGTGCTTCATACGCTTTCGGCCACCGACGAGTCGCCCTGGACGTCGGGGATTGCCGGAGTCGTCGCCGATCGCGCGGTGGGAGACACATCGGATCTCCGTGGCGCCGTTGGAACGACCTCGGCGACATCCGTTCCCGAGGCATCCAGCTTGGCGGCGCTCGGCCTGTTCGCCGTCCCCGCATGGGTACTGTGCCGCCGGCGAATGTCGGTCAGTCGATGATTTGATGGATGTCGATCAGGTGCAACTGCCGTCCCTGGTCTCCGTGCGGGGAGTCAGAGCGGTCATTAAGGCGATCGCGCAGGCTGCCGGGCCAGGCCACCGACGGCGCCCCGCTGCTGAAATTTTCGCTGCTCGTCCGCACGCTCTCATCGGAATCACTTCTCGCCTTGGTGTTGGAGATGGTTTTGGCTCTGGCAGAAAACGTGGACGAAACCATTGGTTTCAGCCGTCGAATCAGGGTATTCAGGTAAAGCCCACGCGGTTGGAGCGGGCACGGATGTCTGGTTCAAAATTTGCGATTTGTTATCTTGTGGGTAGCCCGCCCGAGGCGGTGGGGCCAACTTGCCGAATACCACGCACAAGCGATCCATTCATGCCCGTACCAGCCAAGCTTGTTCTCGAGGACGGAACCGTTTTCGCCGGCGAATCTTTTGGAGCCGAGGGAGAGATCAGCGGTGAAGTCGTCTTCAACACTGCCATGACGGGTTACCAGGAGATTCTGACCGACCCCAGCTACCATGGTCAAATCGTGACGATGACCAACCCCGAAATTGGAAACTACGGTGTGAATTCGATCGATATCGAGCATGAAGCCCCGTCGCTGGCCGGCTTCGTGGTCCGCGAGGACAGCCGGATTTTCAGCAATTACCGGGCGGAGGGGGACCTGGACGCCTACCTCCGGCGGCACGGCATCGTGGGGATTTCGGGAATTGATACCCGGGCGCTGGTCCGCCGGATCCGCACCTTGGGGGCGATGCGGGGAGTTCTCTCCAGTACCGATCTGTCCGACGCCAGCCTCGTTGAAAAGGCGAAAAACGCCCCCGGTTTGATCGGACGCGACTTGGTTCGCGAAGTGATGCCGAAATCGGCCGTCAGCTGGGATCGCCCGCTCGATGAGTGGACGGCGGAGGCGATCGGCGCCGCGGCGGAAGGCCCTGGTGCCGACCCGCCGCATGTGGTCTGCATGGACTTCGGCATGAAGTGGAACATCCCGCGGCATTTCTACTCCCGTGGCAACCGCGTGACGATCGTTCCTGGAAACACCTCGGCCGACGAGATCTTGCGGCTTGAACCAGCTGGCGTCTTTCTCTCCAACGGCCCGGGCGACCCGGAACCGCTGGACTACGCCTACCAGACGATTGCGGGATTGCTCGGCAAGCTGCCGGTGTTTGGGATCTGTCTCGGCCACCAATTGCTCGCCCTGGCCTGCGGTGCGAAGACGTTCAAACTGAAGTTCGGTCACCGTGGGGCCAACCAGCCGGTGCTTGATTTGGAAACCGGCAAGGTCGAGATCACGTCGCAAAATCATGGGTTTGCGGTCGAGGACGAGACGCTTCCCGATTGTTTGGAAGTCACCCACCGGCACTTGAATGACGACACGATCGCCGGGATCCGTCACCGCGAGCGAGACGCATTCGCGGTTCAGTACCATCCCGAAGCGTCGGCAGGTCCCCACGACAGCCACTACCTGTTCGACCGGTTCCAACAGCGGCTGGGGCAGCTCGTCGGCTGAGTGATTCCGAGATCGTAACCGGCGCCGCGGACGACGGGTGGCGCCGCCAGATCGCCCGTCGCCAGCAACCGGTCTGGCGCCCCCCCTCTGCGATCTCTTCGGGATCGGGTTCACTCACTCGCTATCTCCTCGGTCAAGCGTTCGCGGAAGATCTTGCTGTTGTGCCGGATGTCAACCGGCAAAGGGTCTTTGCGCAAAACAACTTCGTTGATTCGGCGAGTGATCGGGTTGCGCGAGGCGAGTTGCAACAATTCGTCGACCAACTGTTTTCGTTCAGCCTCATCGGTTGCTTGAAACTCCGGGTGCAGCTCGACCACAATCACCGGTGTCTGGTTCGGCGGGGTGCCCCGCCCGACCAGTGCCGACCGATGGACCGCTGGATGGGCGTTGAAGATCGCCTCGCAGGGAACCGTGAACAACGTCCGCTTGCCCTGACGAACGCGATGGGCCTTGCGGCCACAGAACCAGAACCGGTCGCGGTCGTCGAGATAACCGACATCGCCCATGCGGTGCCAGATGCGGTCGCCATCGCGCACCTTGTGCAGCGCGTTTTGATCGCTGCCGTTGACATAGGTTTCCGTCACCATCGGGCCGCAGACCATCAGTTCGCCGATCTTGCCCTGGGGCAGCTCCTGCGTCTGGTCGATCGTCGCCAGCGGCCCGTCGTCGATCGCGATCACCCGCCACTGGACATTGGCGAAGCGGTTACCGACGCAGACGCCCTTGCCCTTGGAAGCCGCCCGCCCCGTTTCCGCGACCACCTCGCGCGACTCGATCGAGGCGATCGGGAGCGCTTCGGTCGCGCCGTAAGGGGTCACGATCTCCGCTTCGGGATGGACCAACCGCCGGAGTCGCTCCAGCGTCTCGGCCGGTACCGGGGCGCCGGCGGAAAGGACGCGGCGAAGCGTCGGGAAGGGGGGGACGGCGAGCTGCGACTCGCACCAGCGGACAACGGTGTTCCACAGCGCCGGGGAGCCGAACGCCTGGTCCACCTCCCACTGCTGAGCCGCCTCGATTAGCCGCCGGGGATTGACCTCTGCCGGCCGGGTGGGATCCATGTCGGGGATGATCGTCGTCACTCCCATCACGGCATCAAACAGTCCGAACAAGGGAAAGCACGCCAGGTCCCGTGAGCCCGGGCGGATGTTGTAGCGGTCGCGAATCCGATCGATCTGTGCATGAAACGTCTGGTGAGTGTAGAGCACTCCCTTGGGCGGCCCGGTGCTGCCGGTGGTGAAGATGATCGCCGCATCGTCCTGGATCTGAACGTCCGGAAGCGGCCTCTCGGGATGCTCGCGGCCGGCCGCTTCGATCTGCGCAAGGGTCTTGCCGCCCCAGAACCACCGGCGGCCGACGGTGACATTCCACCGGGCGCGGGGAAACCGGTGACGGAGCAAGCTGCGGATCGCTTGGGCCCTGGGGATTCCGACCACTCCATCCAGCTCCACACCGCTCAAGCAGCCGACCAGGTGCTGCCGTCCCATACCGGGATCGACCAGCACCACGACGACACCCGCTTTGAGCAGCGCAAACGTCAACTCGATGAAATTCGCGGCGAAGGGGACCAGCATCGCCAGCCGCATCCCAGGTTGGACTCCCCAGCAGGCCAATCCGCGGGCAATCGCATCACTCCGCTCGTCCAATTCACGAAAGGTTGTCAGGGCGTAGCTCCGCGACCCCGCCGGATTCGGCGGGCCGTTGGGTTCCGCGATCGCGATCGCCCCCGGCGTCAATGCCGCAACGGTCGAGAGCCTCGCCGCGACGTTCCCTGTGGCATCACGTTCCGGCATGTTGGCACGATCCCGGCAAGGCGTTGGACTCGTGAAGCAACCCATCGATCACCAGTTCCGCGATGTTGGCTGAGAGCGACCCCTGGGCAGCTTTCCACCCGGGGACGGCATTGACCTCCACCACGCGGTCGATCCCATCGTCGGCGGCGAGAAAGTCGACCGCGGCGAACTTGAGCCCCAGGTGCCGGGTAATCCGCCGGGCCGCGGCGGTCTGCATCGCACTTGGCTCGATCGCCTGCGATCGCCCACCGCCGCCAACGTTGGTGCGAAATCCGTCCCCATTGGTCCGGCGCACCCCGAGCAGCCGGTCACCGATCACCAACACACGGGTGTCGCACCCGCCGGGCGGAACGAATTGTTGTACGTAATAAACGGAGCCGAGTTGTTGCAGCGTGGAGAAGGTGGTCCAGGCGAGTTCGGACTCTCGGATCCGCATCACGCCGCGACCCTCGCCCCCGAAGATCGGTTTCACAACACAGTCCTCCCCGAGTTGGCCAAAGGCTTCCATCGCCTCGCCGCGAGACTGCACCACCACCGTCGCCGGAACCTCGTATCCCAAGCGTGCCACCTCGGCCAAGGTCGCGAACTTGTCGATCGCGATCTCCAGGGCCCGCGGCGGATTGACCATCACGCAGCCGGCGTGGAGGTAGTCATGCAAGACAGCCAGACGAAAGGTGATCTGTTCAAGACTCCCACCGGGCATGGTACGGGTCAGCAAACCATCGAACGAATCCAGTGGCCCGGCCTCGCAGTGGAGCATCGGTGGGGGACCCGCGGCCGGTGACGGGGCATCCTGACGGCGACCGCCAGGAGCAGCACTGCCCGGCTCCTCGCCGCCGACGGGCGAGCCGATCGTGGCCGAGAGCGACTCGTAGGTGGCAAAGGCGAGATCGCAATCGCGTCCAACGGCGGCAGCACGCAATTGCTCGGCATGCCACCCTTCGCCACAACCAAGCACCAGAAAACGTCGACGGGTCATGCGGCGAGCCTCAGGGTGCACCGAAAAACGAGCGGCGCAGGACGCTCGCCTCGATCTGCCCAGCGGTCCAACTGCGGCCGCTGCGGAGATTGTGGAAATTCACCACGGCGGGGCTGAACAGCAACGGATCGACTTGGTAAAAGTCGTACCCATAGTCCTTGAAGACCTCGGCAAAGGGGCGCCCGTGGTCGGCCGAACCGCCGCTGGGAACCCGCTCGGCGACCGCCGCGATCGCGTCATCCTCGGCGTCGACCCAGAGCGTCACCTGGGCCCCGTAGAGGACCGCGTCGTTGGTCCGTCCAATCCCGCCGATCGTGTCTCCCGGTTGGGCTGGCGGGGGCAGCGGGGCGACCCCCAGCGCCGAGACGACCGAGATCACGGGAAACCCGATCGCATGCAGCTTGTGCAGCGCCGTCTCCACACTGCGGGCCACCACTTGCAGTGTGCCGGCCAAGGAGGTGCTGGGGGCGACCGCCAAGGAAACCTCCCCCGGCGACACACGGCACTCCACGGCGACCTGTTCGATCACGGACGCGTCGGGAAGCTTGTCGGATTCCAAGACGCCCACCGCGCGCGGTCCCGGCTCGCGGAGGGACAACTCCTCGAGCATCGGCTCGCGTCCCCGCAGCAGCCGCATCGGACCGCTGCCCATCGCGAAGTAACCCTCTCCCTGGACCGGCCAGCCGGCATATTGGGCGCCGAGGCAAGCCCACAGCGGGTGGTCCGTCCGCACGCACACCGCCGTGGGGCTGACGACCTGGTCAGGGTTCGCTGGCAACACCTCGACCTCCGCAGCGTCTCCCAAGCACAATCGGGCAAGCCACCGCCCCGCCTCGAGCGAGCCGGATGTCTCGACGCCGAAATCGAGGACCTCCGCCCCGCCGACGGTGTGGCCAATGAGACGCGCCCGGGGCCCGGAGAGGGCTGCGGAGAGGAACAATTCGTATGCCTGTTGGTTCAACATGTGTCGAATGTTCGCGCAAGACGCCCACCCTGTCCACGGGGCAGGTTTGTCCACGGGGCAGGCCCCTGCCCAAATTTGGATTGATCGATCATGATCAAAGTCAAAGCCAACATATCTACCTCCCGAGGGCCCACTCGGTCTCATGTCGCTCCGTGTCATACGCTATCCCCACCCCACCCTTCGCCACCTTAGCAAGCCCGTGCGGCGGGTCGATAAGACGCTGCGGGAGATGGTGGCGGAGATGTTCGACCTGATGTACGAGAACGAAGGGGTGGGGCTGGCGGCGAACCAGGTTGACTTGCCGATCCGGTTATTTGTTGCCAATCCGGCCGGGGCTAGGGGTGACGGCGAAGAGCTGGTGATCATCAACCCGGAGATTCAACGGCCCCGCGGGAATGAATCGGCGCAGGAGGGTTGCCTGAGCTTGCCAGGGCTTTATGGCCAAGTGAAACGCCCCAAGACGGTACGGCTCAGCGCGTTCGATCTGAAGGGGAACGCGATCGAGCGGGACGTCGACGGTTTTTTGGCCCGCGTGATCCAACATGAGAACGACCACCTCAATGGCGTCTTGTTTTTCGACCGGATGACGGACGAGGCGAAACGGGAGGTGGAGGAGTCGCTCAACGAAATGGCAGTCGATTTTCGCTCGCAGCAGGAAACTGGAACGGTCCCGGACAATCAAACGCTGGTCGCCCGGTTGGCGGAGTGGCAGCAGCGGTACGCGTGAACCGACGGCGCTCGCCGATGCCTTTGAACGATTCGCAGCTTCCGACGCCTGAGGACCGAGCGGGCTCCGCGCCGCTTCGGGTCGTCTTGATGGGGACCGGCCCGTTCGCGGTTCCGGCATTCGAAGCGATCCGGACGGCCGGCCACCTGATCGCTCTGGTCGTCACCCGACCGATCCCGCCGGTCAAGAGCCGCAAGGGACCGCCGCCGGCGCCAGTCCGCCGCTGGGCTGACGAACGCGAACTCCCGCTCGCCGATCCACCCCGCATCAACGATCCCGAAGGGGTCGCGATGCTCCGCGCCGCCGCCGCGGATCTGCTCGTCGTCTGCGACTACGGCGCCATCCTCCGTCCGGAAACGCTCGCCACGGCGCCGTTGGGGGGGATCAACCTGCACGGTTCGCTGCTACCCGCCTACCGTGGTGCCGCGCCGGTCCAGCGGGCGCTGCTCTCCGGCGATCGAGAAACCGGTGTCAGCGTGATCCACATGACGCCCAAGCTTGACGGCGGCCCCCTGTTGGCCACGCAAGCGAGCGAGATCGGCGAGACGGAAACGGCGGGCGAGTTGGAACAGCGGCTGGCAAGGCTCGGCGCCCCTTTGGTCATGACGGCCATCGAACAGCTGGCTCGTTGGGATCGAGCGTCGGCGATCGGTGAGCGCCAGGACCCGAGCCGGGTCAGCCGCGCGCCGCGATTGCACAAGTCAGAGGGCCAGATCGACTGGACCCAGTCGACCCGCCAGATCGATTGTCACATCCGCGGCATGCAGCCTTGGCCCGGCGCGTATACCTTCGTACGGCCTGACGAAAACAAACCAGCGATTCGGTTGGCGATCAAGCAAGCCCGCCCCGTCGACCGGCCGCGGCTGGCGGAGGTCCCCTGTGGCCAGCGTCTCGGGGAGCAAGGGCTGATCGTCGCCACCGGAGACGGGGCCCTCGAAATCGAGACGGTACAACCGGCCGGCCGCCGCGAGATGAGCGGGGACGAATTCGTCCGCGGCCACACCCGCCGCTCGAAACCACTCCGCCTGTGGTGAACCCACCCACCTGTACCCGCGCGAGATCGGGTTGGTCTACAATGACGTCCTGACGTCGGGGGCGGCAGGTGGACGTTTCGGTGGGATCACGGGGAACTGGGATCACGGGGAACTGGGATCACGGGGAACAGAGAGGTCCCCAGGAGACAGGACGCGCAATCCCCTTGTTCCCCTGTGAACTCCCGTGCTCCCTGGGGTCGACTCAAACGCGCCCCCCTTCCCGCCGAGCCGAGTCGTCGAGGTTGCCATGTCCAAGCGGATGTTGAAGGCGTTTCTCGTGCGGGTGCTGTCACTGGGGCTGTTGTGGTGGGTTCTGACCGGTGGCGAGGGGAGTTCTTGGTGGTTTGGCGGTCCCGTGATCTTGATCGTTGCGGCATGGCGGCTTGACGCGACAGCCATCGTCGGTGGACGATTTCGCCCTTGGCAATTGGTGCCGTTTGTCCCCTTTTATCTGTGGCGGTCGTTCTCCGGGAGTTGCGACGTGGCTTGGCGGGCGATGCACTGGCGTATGCCGATTGCGCCGGCCGTTCGGAGCCTCGCCTTCCGTCTGCCGCAGAGTCCGGCACGTGTCTTCTACGCCAATTGTGTCAACATGCTGCCGGGCACATTGACCGCCGACTGGAACGACGATGTGTTGCGGGTACATCTGCTGGTTGACGGACCGAAATCGGCGACCGGACTACGGCGGTTGGAGGATCGTGTCGGGTTGCTTTTCGGCTACGAATTGACACCCTATGACGGGGAGGGTGAAGAGTGAACGGATTCGTACTCGCGGTGGCGTTGTTCCTGCTGCTGAACGTGGTCGCCGGTTTGGTGCGCGTCTGGCAGGGACCGACGGCGGCGGACCGGATGCTGGCCGCGCAGTTATTTGGCACGACAGGGACCGCGATCCTGTTACTACTGGCGGAGGGCTTGTCGCGTCCGGCGGTGCGTGACGTGGCGTTGGTGGCAGCGTTGCTCGCCTCGATCTCAACGGTGGTTTTTGTGCGGCGCTGGGCGATCTTCCCCGCCGTGGAATCGAGCAACATTGATGAATAATCTCGACCTGGTCAGCTGTGTGTCACTCGTTGCCGGCGCTTCGTTCTTTTTCGCTGGCACGGTCGGGCTGCTGCGTTTTCCCGACGTCTACACGCGTTTGCACGCCCTGACGAAAGCTGACAATGTCGGGCTCGCCCTGATCGTCTTCGGTTTGGCGTGCCAGGCTGAGTCGTGGGAGGCCGTTGCCAAGCTGGCTCTCGTTTGGGCGTTGGTCATGTTGGCGAGCACGACGTGTTGTCATCTGGTGGCGCAGGTGGCGCTGCGCGCCGGGATCCCGCCCTGGAGCTGTTCGGATGACCGGTAGTCTGTTCGGATTCGACGCCGTGCTGGGATTCGTCTTGGTCGCGGTCGCCCTGGGCGCCCTGTTGTCGCGTGATTTGTTTCAGGCGACCGTGATGTTCATTGTGTTCGGGTTATTGATGTCGATCGCCTGGTGTCGTGTGGAAGCGTTCGATGTGGCACTCGCCGAGGCCGCCATCGGTGCTGGCCTGACCGGGGCCTTGTTTTTGAATACGTTGGCGGCAACCCGGCATCTTGATCGCGCCGCGGGCCCGTCCGAGCCGCAGGACATGGGCATTCGCGTGGTATGGCCATCGGCGCAAAGCCAGCGCCGCACGGGTCTGGCCCTTGTCGCCATGGCGGCTGTATTCGCCACGGCCTTAGCAGCGGTGGTCGTCCCGTTAACGGTTTCGAGCAGCACGCCGCCAACGGTGTCGGCTCGGTCGCTTGCAGCGAGCGGGGTCAGCAATCCGGTGACGGCGGTGCTGCTGAACTTTCGCGCCTACGACACGCTCTTGGAGGTCGCCGTGTTGCTGGCGGCCATCTGGGCGATCCTGCCGGTGAGCGCCACGGGAGCGCCGCACAAGTCGGCCCCGTTGGGGGCGGTGCTGAGGACCTTCATGAGGCTGATCATGCCCTTGGCGGTGTTGACAGCGACATATGTATTGTGGATTGGCACGAAGGCGCCTGGCGGGGCCTTTCAAGCGGCAGCCATGCTCACCGCGGTCACGGTCTTGTGGCAACTTGCAGGGGCGCCGCCCCCGAGCAGCGCACGGCGCCGCTGGCGAGTCCTCTTGGTGGCCGGTTTCGTGGTGTTTTTGCTTGTGGCTCTTTCCGGCATGCTGGCCGACCGACGTTTTCTTGAATATCGACTCGAGTGGGCGGGGGTGTCGATCATGGTGGTCGAGGTCGCCTTGACGATTTCGATCGCGTTGATTCTGACGATGCTCTTCAGTTGCATCTCACCGGGCGGTAGCGGGAATGCGTCCAAGGAGTCCGTGTCTTGACGCCGGTTGTCATCTACTCGCTCACAGGCGTCGTGTTGTTCAGTGTGGGATTGAGCGGGTTGTTCCTCTGCCGGCACCCGCTGCGCAAGATTTTGGGGACGAACATCGCCGGCAGCGGCGTGTTTCTGGTGTTCGTGACCATGGCGAATCGGCCGCCCGGGGAGGCACCGGACCCGATTCCCCACGCGTTGGTGCTGACCGGGATCGTGGTTGCGGTGAGCGCCACGGCGGTCGCGCTCGCCTTGTATCGTTGCTTGGCGAATTTGTCTGAGACCTCGGAACCGCTGGAGGGGCCTCAGGGCTGAATGTGCCATGCCGGAAGCCAACGACGCCGCATGGCTCGTCGGGCCGATCGTCGTTCCGCTCGCGGCCGCGGCGACGACGTTTGTGATCGGCCGCCGCTGGTGCGCTCCTCTGGGCGTGGTGGTAGCCGCGATCGGGCTGGCCGCCGCCACCATGATCACGTGGCACGTATGGCACCATGGCCCACAAACGTATCCGCTGGGCAATTGGCGCCCCCCGTTGGGCATCGCATTGCATGCCGACGGCCTGAGCTGCTTGATGTTGCTGATGTCGGCCGTGGTGGGTGCCTTCGTCAGTCTCTACGCGGTCGGTCATTTCGCCGAATCGTCACCGGACGACGTGCAACGGCATGAGCGGCCGGAGTCGTTCTGGCCGTTATGGCTGCTGTTGTGGAGTGCGCTGAACGGATTGTTTTTGTCCGCCGATGTCTTCAATCTGTACGTCACCCTGGAACTGTTGACCCTGGCGGCGATCGGGTTGATCGTGCTGGCTGGCAGCCGCGCGGCGGTGGAGGCGTCCCTGCGTTATTTGCTGGTGGCGTTGGCCGGCTCGTTGCTGTATCTGGCGGGGGTGGCGCTGATGTACGGGGCGTATGGCGTCCTGGACCTTGCCACGTTGGCGCGTCAGATGGCGGTGGATGACACATCGCGGGCGGCGGTACTGCTGGTGATGCTGGGGCTGATGCTGAAAACGGCTCTGTTTCCCTTTCACTTTTGGCTTCCGCCGGCGCACGGCACCGCACCGGCGCCGGTCAGCGCGCTATTGTCGGGACTGGTGGTCAAGGGCTCGTTTTACATCTTGCTGCGGCTGTGGTTTGAGCTGTTTCCGCCGGAGGTCACCCGGCCGCTGGCGATGTTGCCGGCAGCGTTGGGCGTGGCGGCGATCGTGTGGGGTTCCCTGCAAGCGTTGCTGGCGGTGCGATTGAAAATACTGGTGGCCTATTCGACCGTGGCGCAGATCGGCTATTTATTTTTGGTGTTCGGGCTCGCCCGCCCGGGGACCGGTCATGGATTTGCACTCTGGAGCGGGTGTGTTCTGTTCGCGTTGTCTCATGCGTGCGCCAAAGGTTCGCTGTTTCTGGCGGCGGGCACCATTTTGCACGCTGCCGGCCACGATCGAATTCGTGACCTCGCGGCGGTCGCCGGCCGGCTGCCGGTCACGTTCTTTGGAATCGGAATCGCATCGGTGTCGCTGATGGGGCTGCCTCCCACGGGGGCGTTTGTCGCCAAGTGGATCCTGTTGAGAGGTGCGTTTGCCGACGGGCATCGGTGGATCGCAGCGGTCATTGTGCTCGGGGGACTGCTGACCGCTGCCTACTTGTTTCGCGTGCTGGCGGCAGCGTTTTCCCAAGCGGTCGAGGGCGAGCCAGCGGCCCCGCTGCGCCGGGTGCCCCGTTTGTGCGAACAGGTCACAATCGGACTCGCGGTGGTCAGTCTGTTGCTGGGGCTGGCGAGTTCCCCAGCGATCGCGTTGTTGCAGGTCGGTTCTCCCTGGACCGATTCTGTC
>CAYWXT010000057.1:0-25808 GCA_964462125.1 uncultured Pirellulaceae bacterium
AACGCCAGTGACCGGGCCACGTTGTTTCCGTCCCCGACAAACACGAGGTGCTTACCGGACGTTTCCCCGAACACCTCGTGAATGGTCAGCGCGTCGGCAATCGCCTGGCAGGGATGGCTCACGTCGGTCAGGCTGTTGATCACCGGCATCGCATGAAAGCTCGCCAGCTCTTCGACATCGGCGTGCAGTTTGGCGCGGCAGGCAACGACATCGACGAACTGGCCGAGCACCTGCGTGAAGTCCGACGGGGCTTCCCGCTTTCCCCAGCCGACGTCCGCCCCCAGGAACAGGCTCGAACCCCCGAGCTGCGCGATCCCGCTCTCAAAGCTGACCCGCGTCCGCAGGCTCGGCTTTTGGAACAGCAGTGCGAGCACGCGCCGTTCCAGGATCGCTGGCCGTTGCCCCCGGGCGAGCTCCGCTTTCAAAAACAGTGCCGTGTTCATCACGCACCGCAGCTCATCCGTCGTCAAGTCGAAAAGGGTTAGCAGGTGTCTCATGACGGGAGGCTCGTTTCATTCAAAGGATCAGCAGCGGCTTGCCGTTCCAGGGATTCCAAGGCGACCAACACGTGTCGGAACAATTCATCGAGTTGGGGGGCGGGGAGGACCAGCGGCAGTTGCATGCGAATGGCGTGATCCCCGGCGGCGTCGGCGCGGACACCCTCTCGTTTCAGCCGGTCGAGAAGTTCGTCGGTGTTCAGATCGGTTTCAATGCCAATCGTCATCCCCAGCACGTGCAGGTCGCGGACGAATTCGAACCCGCCGATCGTCTCGGCCAGTTTCGTCGCCAGGGGCCGGGCCGCCTGCCGCGTTGCAGCCAGCACCTGCCGCTGGGCCACCTGACGCAACGTGGTCTCAAGCAGGGCGCGTTGAAGTGGAAATCGATCGATGTCCACGATCGGGCGTTCGGTCAAACGGCGCGAGGCGAGCACCAGCCCGCCCGAGACACCGCCGAACAGCCCACCGGCGAGTACCACCGCGTCGGCTTCCACTTCAGCGATCTCGCGAAAGGTAAAGGGGCTCCCGGTGGCCCCGAAGCAGAGTTGTGATTCATCGATCACCAACAGCGCGTCACGGGCGCGACAACACTCCGCAGCCTGTTGAAGAAACGGGCGGTCGAGCGGGCGACCGGCGTCGGACCAATTCATAGGGGTGAGCAGCACGCAGGCGGTCTCCTCATCGATCGCGGCGTCCAACGCACCGGTGTCGCCCGCGGGGACGTGCGTGAAGCCAGGCATCATCGGTCCCAAGCCACGGTGCAGTTCGGGGCGGCCGCTGGCCGAACGGCAAACGCCGCTGCGGCCGTGGTCGCTGCCGACCAACGCGATCGTGCGAAATCGCCCGTCGCCGTCTCGCCGCCGCGCATGGGCGATCACCGTTTCGAGCGCCGCATCGGCGGAGTCGCAGAGGATGACCGACTCGGCTGTGACCCCAGCGACGGCCGTGACCCCAGCGACGGCAGCTCCCGCGCTGGCGACATCAGCACCGCCCTGCTCCGCGAGGTCCGTCCCCGTTTCCACCCCCGGTCCCGGTGAGGCGCCGAGTGCTTCGCCGAGCGTCTCCATGAATGGCCCCGGCGATTCCTCCCCCTCCGTTTCCTGCCGCGCAAGGGGGTCTCCCAAGTACCCGTCGGACAATCCCCGAATCGTCTCGGCCAGCGGTTCAAAGCCGAAGCCGAACAGGCATGTTCGCCCGGCCAGGGCATCGAGCAATCGGCGGCCTTGGGCATCTCGCCGGATGATTCCCGAGAACTCCACCGGCGCTCGGGGCTCCGGCTCTCGGGGCTCCGGCTCTCGGGGCTCCGGCTCTCGGGGCTCCGGCTCTCGGGGCTGGGCCAGCTGGTGGTCCGGGACGTTGGGAACGCTCATCAGTCCTTCTCGTGAGAACAGGAAACCGGGACCTCGCGGCGCTCGGCTGCTGGTCGGTCGCTGGATGTCGGAGTTGCCACACGGACCGAGTCGCGGATGGAAACCGCGGCCCCGCCCGCGCGGCGCTACCGGTGAATCTCCGTCCCGACCCCTTCGGTCGTGTAGATTTCCAGCAACAGGGAATGCCGGAGCCGGCCGTCGATGATGTGCACCTTGCCGACTCCGCGTCCGAGCGTATCGAGACAGGCTTCGACTTTGGGGATCATGCCCGCCTCGATGATCCCCGCGTCGATCAACTCGCGGGCCTCGGTGGCCGAGAGCGAATGGATGATCGACTGCGGGTCGTCCTTGTCGCGGCGGACGCCGTTGACATCGGAAAGGAAGACGAGCTTTTCCGCTCCCAAGGCTTGAGCGACCGCCATCGCGGCGGTGTCGGCATTGACATTGTAACGTTCGCCGCTTGGCCCCTCGCACATCGAGGGAATGATCGGTACCTGGTCGGTGTAGGTCAGCCCCTCGATGACCTCGCGGTCGACCCGGGTGACGTGACCGACAAAGCCGAGGTCGCCGGCATCCGCGGCTTCGGGATTCGTGACTTCGGGATCCCAGTCGACCAACTTTTCTCCGAACAGGACATTGGTGGTTTGGAACGAGAGGTTCATGGCCCGGCCGCCAAGCCGTTCCATCTGCTCGGTCAGGTGGACATTGATCTCACCGGCGAGCACCCGCTCGACCGTCTTCAGGGTCGCTGCATCGGTGACTCGGCGGCCGCGGACAAAGCTCGTTTCGATTTCGTCTTCGGCCAGCGCGCGGTTGATCGCCTTGCCCCCCCCGTGCACGACGACGGGCCGCATCCCGACCGAATCCATGAAGATCACATCGAGCAGGGTGTGGCGGAGGGCATCTTCGTCATCCAGCAAACTCCCTCCTAGCTTGATCACGGTCGTCTTGCCCCGGAACCGCCGGATCCATCCCATCGCTTCGATCAGCGTGTCGGCTTTGGCGATCGCTTGCTCCACGCAAGATTCTCCGATTGGGGGTGCCAGGGAGGCGGCGTCGGTCAATATCATGGGCACCGCCCAGTGAGTGCTGGGTTGTGGAAAAACCGACGAATGTACGAGCCGGTCTGGAGCCGGTCAACTGATCGTGAACCAAGCTGCGGAGGACGAAGATGATTGACGGGCGGTTGCTGGTCGTCGGGGGTGGTCAAATGGGACGGGCGTTGGTGGGAGGGATGCTGGCCGGGAAGGTGATCGAGGAGGATCGCGTGACCATGGTCGATCCCGATCCACAAGTGCGCGATTGGTGGAACTCCAACCTGCCGCCGGTCCACACCGAGACGGATCTTCACGCCGCGATCGACCAGTGCAACCTGGTGCTGCTGGCGGTCAAGCCGAACGTCATCGGCACCGTGGCCCGGCAAGCGGAGGGGTTTTGGAACGATCGGCTGGTGGTGTCCATCGCCGCCGGTATCGGGCTGGGGCAACTGACCGATTGGATCGCCCATGGGCGGGTGGCGCGGGTCATGCCGAACACCCCCGGACTGGTCGGCGCCGGGGCGAGCGCCTATTGTTGTGCTCCAGAGGTCAGCGACCGTGATCGCGATGTGATCGAGGCGATGCTGGGGGCCATCGGGTTGGTGGTCGCCGTGGAGGAATCGCAGATGGACGCGGTGACCGGGCTGAGCGGCTCGGGGCCAGCCTACATTTACGTCGCGATCGAGGCGTTGGCCGATGGCGGGGTCTTGGCCGGACTGTCGCGGCCCCTGGCACTGCAATTAGCGACTCAAACGGTCCTCGGTGCCGCCACGATGGTCGCGGATTCGGGCCGGCATCCGGCGGAATTGAAGGACGCCGTGGCGAGTCCCGGCGGAACGACCATTGCCGGGCTGCGTGCGGTGGAGCAAAATGGGCTGAGGAATGCACTGATCGAGGCCGTCGCGGCTGCTGCCGAACGGAGTCGCCAACTCGGCCGCCCACTTCCGAAGAAGTCTAGCTGAGATGGATTTACCGTTGATTCTAATCGATGACAAACATGTGCCCCTCTACCGCATTGTCTGGGTGAGCGACGTTCCCCACTTTTGTGGCGAGGAGGACTGCACCCGCGAAGGCGACTACGAGATCCGTCTCGATGTCGACGATTCCCTGTGGACCAACAGCCAGGGTCGGGACCAGGTGGTCAAGGCGTTGGCCGCTTGGTGCGGCGATCCGCATTCCGACGATGGCGAAGCGGAATGGTGACCGCCGGGGGCGGACGGTGAAACCCCGGAGGTGAGTCAGGCGTCGAACTCATCATCGAAAACGCCTTCGCCGACCAAGGTCTGCAGGATCAACGGGCAGCCTTCTTCGAGCATGTCGAGGACTTGGTCGAACCCGTCTTGCTCCCCGTAATAGGGGTCTGGGACATCGTTGGGCCAACCGTCGTCGAGATAATCGCCGAACAACCGGATGTGCGACGCCGGTGCCGGAACCATCGACTGGAGGACGGAATAGTTCTGGGTGTCCATCGCTAACACCAAGTCGTAGGCTCCCGGTTCCAGGTCGCGGGGGACCACTTGCCGCGCCTGGCCGACCAACTCGTAACCGCGCGCCGCGGCCGCCTCCCGCATCCGAGCGTCGGCTGACTCGCCGACGTGATAGCCATGGGTTCCGGCCGAATCGATCTCGACGTCGAGCAAGTACTCCTCGGCGAACCGCTGCATCACCGCTTGCCCCGCCGGGGAGCGGCAGATGTTACCCATGCAAACGAACAGGACTCGCTTTGTCATCGCAGGTAGATGTTTGGCAAGGGGAAGCTAACAGGAATGGTGTGGACCTTTGCATGATCCCTGAGCCGACGGCGCTAGCCGCAGGCGCCCAGCGGTATTGATCGTGGAAGCTCAAAGGCCCGTGATTGGGCGTCATCGGCTCGAAATCCGTGGCACTGAAGGCCCCGGCCGGGTACGGCCGCACCGGGGTGGACGGACGATCTAGGGGAAGCCTAAGTGATTTCTGGCTCGACGTCACCCACCAACGTCGCAGCGGGGGGCGAACCAAACGGGCTCGCGGGACGTCTGGACCTGCGACGGCGGCTTTGCCGGAAGCCGAGTAGCCTGGGCCCGAAAATGCCAGCGAAAACATTTTGCGGAATAGTTGCTTGCCTTATCAGGCGACAAGGGTTATGATTTCGCCGTCTTATAAGGAATCCCGCTTCTCCGGCGGTGCATGAGGTTTTCGATGTCAGTCCTATTCAGTCAGTCGTGCCCGACCTGTGGTCGGCGGGTGGAGATTCGAACATCGCTTTTGGGGCAGATTGTAGCATGTCAGCATTGTCGAGCTGAGTTTGTGGCCAATCCCCAGGCTGGTTTGCCATCCCCTTGCACGGGGCAGGTAGCTCAGGATGAGTTGATGTTACGCGTCGAACGGGCACTGGCGCGCGCCCAAGGGTCACCGGCGCCAAGCCAATCGACGGTGAGCTGAGAGAGCCTCACCGAAAATTCTTCGCCTTGTTAGGGGGTGAAGTTGCCCACCACGGCGGTTTGGTCCCAGTTGGCGGCGAGCATGACGCTATTGATTCCGGAACCGATTCCGAGCATGGCGACGCGCTCATCGGCGACCATTTCTTCCCGCTGGGCCGCCGCGGCGAGGGTCAGGGGGAGTGCGACCGAGCCGGTGTTGCCGAGCTGCGGATAGGTGATCGCGTCGCACTCCGGGCACAGCCCCAGTCGCTCAAGCATCGCTGCGCGATGCCGGGATCCAACTTGGTGGCAGACGGTGCGGTTGATTGTCGGCCGCTGCCAACCGGTTTCGGCGAGCAGTGCTTCGAACGCCTGGGCTCCGGTTTCGATCCCTTCGGCCATCAGTTGTTCCGCGTCGGTATCCATCAAGGGCTGCATGCCCGCACCGGCATCTTGGTCACTGCGGCATAGTTCGTTGAACTCGGTTCGCGCCAGGGCGATCGAGGCGACGAGGGGGGAGCCGTTGCGGGACAGCCGCCGGTGGACCAGCAACCAGGCGCAGCTGCCGGAGCCGATCGTCAGGGAGGCGATTGCCGGCTTGAGCGTCTTGCGGGTCAGCGATCGATCGCCGTTGAGGGCTTCGATCGTCTGTTCCAGCAGCGGCCGGCTGCTTTCGGTGCCAACGACGATCCCGGCGTCGATCACTCCCGACTCGATCATCAGCGCGATTTGGGTCGCGCCATTGACCAGCCCGAGGCAGGCATTGGAGAGGTCATAGACCCAGCATTGGGGCGGCAGGCCGGCTTCATGGTGGACGCGGGACGCGGTCGCCGGTTCCAGGAAATCCCGGCAGACGCTGGCGTGGATCAGGCAACCGACCTGTTGAGGGTCGAAATCTGCCGCCTCGAGCGCCGCCCGCGCCGTCCGGATGCTCGGGCCGCTGGGGAGTGTCCCGGCGGGCCAGACGCGCCGCTCGCGAATCCCGGTCATCAGCTCCAATCGGCCCTCGGGGAGCCGCAGGCGGCGGTAGAGCGGATCGAGCCGGTGCTCGATCTCGTCACTCGACCAGACTTCCGTTGGAATCTCGGCACCGATTGCCTCCAAGCAAACATGTTCGAATCGCACCAAACTCACTCTCGGACAGAAGGAACGCCGTGGCACCGCCGGACGAAGCGGGGACTTCCGCCACATCGTCGCCATCGCGCGGCGAGCGGGTCAACCTCGCCAAACCGCACCGCCGTCGATCGCGCCTCGCCGAAACGACCTCACCGAAGGCGGGTGAATGCTAGCAAAAGAACCGTATTGCTAGCACTGTCTGTAGTGCTAGCAACGGCCTTGAACGTCAATCTGTGGAATTCTCTTGAACCCTCTGGATCAGTCCCTAATTTCTTCCCCGTCGCGGGCACGGCACTGTCGCTTTGCCCCACACCAGTGACAACATTTGGCATGGCACACAGATCTCGGGGAGCCTTTCCGGGACGGAGAGGCAAGACGGGGGAAAACCGGCTTCTCAAGAACTTCGGGTGGGACCGGTCCAGTGGGTGGGGCAGAGCCGTGTGTGTGCGGTGGTGGATTTTGTTCTCTGGTGGATGCAAGACGATTTTGCATCGCTTCTCCTTACGCGAATTCGAAGAGGAACTTTCGGATGACGTGCAAGCCCCTGATCGGTCTCAATGCCGACTATCGCTCGGCTGCTCGCAGTATGCCGGCTTACAGCTACATCGCTGCGGGTTATTTTCAATCGGTTGCGGCTGCCGGCGGGATTCCCGTGGTGGTCCCCCCGTTGGAGGACGCAGAGTCGGTCCGTCAAATGCTCGCTCGGCTCGACGGCTTTGTTCTTATCGGCGGCGCCGACCTGGACCCTCGCAACGACGGGTTCATGCTCCATCCCAGCGTGCGGCCGCTCGATCCGGCCCGGGAAAACGGCGACCGCATGCTGATGTCCGAGATTGCAGAGCGTCGGATGCCGGTATTCGGGATCGGCACCGGGATGCAACTGATCAACGTTCAACAGGGTGGGAATCTGCATCTGCACATCAAGGAGGCGATCCCGACCGCCGTGGCCCACAGTGACCGCCAGGATCCCAATCACCGGCACACGTTGGAGGTCGACAGCGATTCCTTGGTCGGACGGGTTTATGGTGACGGCGAGATCCGGGTCAGCAGCCGTCATCACATGTCGCTCGACGACGTGGCCCCCGGATTTCGGGTCACCGCCCGTTGTCCCGATGGCGTCATCGAAGCGATCGAGAGTGAGATGATCGACTGGTTCGCCATCGGCACCCAGTTCCACCCCGAATGCGGCGCCGCCTCGGCGCTCGACATTCGCATCTTCGAGGAATTCGTCGAAGGGGTACGGATGCGGAGCGAGCAAGATTTGCGGTTGGTCGCGTAGCCTCCGCCGGAGCTGCCACCCCACCCGGAGTGAAACCCCGCATGGAGGTGAAGATCCCGCCCGCCACGGGTGACCTCGTGGCGACAGCGACCCTCGCGTATTGCACGGATGCTGACGGCCAACGGCAAGGAGCCATGGGCCGCGCGCGGGTCGCGTTGAACCACGCCGACCAGGAAGGTCGGTGGGAGCACCGATGGATCGACGATCCCGGTCACTGCGAGTGGGGCGGGTGACGAAGCCAGGAACGGCTTCAAGGCCGGGCGTGTACAGAGTCGAGACACGCCCGGCCTTTTTTCTTTTTGTCCCCGAGGTTTGGGGCGTAGCACCGATGGTTCCACCAAGCGGCTTGATCGATGGATCGATGGCCGGTGCCCCGGCACAGGGCTCGGCGCACGGGAACGCAGGACTTGGCGCACGGGAACGCAGGACTTGGCGCACGGGGCCACTAGGGCCGGTCGAAGGTTACCCTCCGCGCACCAGCCTCGACCGATTCATAGCGGCCTTCGCACGTCACTGCGGAGGCTTGAACTTGGGGGCTGAAGGTTCCTCGGGCTCGTCCTCGTCGACTTCCGCCTTGGGGGACTCGTCGAGCGACAGGGCACGGGTGGCCTCGTACTCGGCCATCCGGAACTGCTGCTGAATGTCATTCAATCCGCGGCGGAATTCCCGGTAGCTGCCGCCGATCTTCCGAGCGACTTCGGGAAGGTTGCCACCGAAGAGGACCACAGCAATGACACCGATGACCATCAGCTCAAACGGGCTGAGGCCGAACATATCAGGCGGTTTCGCTGGGTTTTTGGTTCGATTCGTCGTCGTCCGTCGTGTCGCTCATGCCCCGCTTGAACTCGTTGGCACTGCGGCCGAGATTTCTCATCAAACTGGGCAGTTTCGCCCCGCCGAACAGCAACAGGGCAATGAACAGGACAATCAACATCTCCGGCATGCCGGGGAAGCCGATCGCGAACCATTGAAAACAGGTAGACATCGATCCACTCTCGCAAACGAGGCTCTCCAACTAGAACCCTCACGAACTTCCGGCGAAAGCGGGTAGGTCGATCGGCGGCTCCCAACAGGACGACCGTCGAACACCTCCAGAACCGACATGTCGGGGGTGGCAACGGTGACGGCACCCTGCCGCCACGTCTGCCTACAGTGTATTGGTTCTGTCAGCGGAGTCAAAGCCAAAGCCGCCATCATGAGTAACGACGCCTGGCTGACGATCTCGAGTGTGTTGGGGGTGTTTCTCCTGATGGGCCTGGGGGCGTTCTGCCGCCACCGCAGCTGGCTGACCCGGGAAGCGGACCGGTCATTGGCCAGCTTGGCGGCCAACGTGCTCCTGCCCGCCCTCTTCTTTGACCGGATCGTGAAGGGGGGTCGGTTCGATTCGCTCATCGGCGCGTGGGAACCGCCCCTGTTCGGCTTCCTGACCACCGCCGCCGGGTTCCTGATCGCCTGGTCCCTGGCACGCCGGCTCGGCCCCTGGATCGGGCTCGACAGCGGTGCCAAGCAGCGTTCCTTTGCGCTCGGTGCCGGCATTTGCAACTACGGCTACATCCCGCTGCCGCTGGCGGAGATCTTCTATCCGGAGGCCCAGGTCGACCTGATTCTGCACAACGTTGGAGCCGATCTGGCGCTGTGGAGTGTGGGGATCCTGGTGATCGCCGGCGGGGAGGGTATGGCGGGAGCGACCGCCACGCCCTGGCGGAAGGTATTGATCAGCGCCCCCTTGGTCGCCGTGCTGGTCGCCGCGGCGGTGAAACAGCTGGGGGCGGAGCCGTGGTTACCCGTGGCGGTGATGACATCGATCGGCTGGCTCAGCAACTGCGCGATCCCCATGGGACTGCTGCTCAGCGGCGCGATCATCATCGACTTCATCCGCGGGGCCGATTGGCGCGGCGCCTGGCGCACGATCGCCGCGGCGATCGCTTTTCGCCAACTGTTGATGCCGGTGCTGATGCTGACCGCCGCCGCCTCGCTGGCGACGAGCCTGGAGATGCGTCAGGTGATGATGCTGCAGGCCGCGATGCCCTCGGCCGTCTTCCCGATCGTCCTGGTGCGACTGTACGACCGCGATACGGCGACCGCCCTGCGAGTGGTGCTGGGGACGTCGCTGGCCGGGATCGTGCTGATCCCCCTCTGGTTGACCCTGGGGCGCTGGTGGCTGGCCGTCTAGGCTTCGTCGAAGTGGGAATTCGATCCTTTCGGACGATTCGTCTTGCGTTGGGGAGGCCGATCGCGCTAGGTTGGCCGTCGATTTCCGGAAATCTCTGTTTCCATCCGGTTGACCACTCCTACCAAATAATTGACTTGCCATGGAAGGCTCGCCACGATCGCTGCGGCGATGGACTTGGGTGTTGATCGCGATTGCGTCCACAGGTTGGATCCCGACGGCCGCCGGCGCCGAGGAGGCCGAGTGGATTTGGGCCGAGGGGACGACGGCCGAGTCGCCGGTCCCGGTCGGCCAAACCTGCTTGTTTCGAAAACAGATCAACTTGCGGGTTCCCGCGGAAGGCAGGATTGAGATCGCCGCCGACGATGAGTACGAGTTGTTCGTCAACGGCAAGCCGCTCGGGACGGGACAATCGGCCCGTGAGATTCGTGAATACGACATCAGCGATCAGCTGGAGGTCGGCCGCAACGTGGTCGCGGTGCAGGTGAACAACACTCACGGGGAGACCGCCGCCTTGGTAGCTCGGGTACGGGTCCGCCCGGAGGGCGAGGGGAAATGGTTCCTGTTCAACTCCGACGCCTCGTGGAAAACCTCGCTCGAGGAGGCTCCGATGTGGCAGACGGTGCTCTACAACGACCGGCTGTGGGGCGAGGCCGCCTCGTTCGGCGCCCTCGGCGACACCGTTCCGTGGGATCGTGGTTCCGACGTGGTTGCGGAGCAGCAAACGGAACAGCAGGAACGGTTTCAGATCCAGTCGGGATTCGGCGTCGAACGCGTCTTGACCGATGATCAGGCCGGATCGGTGATCGCGATGGCGTTCAACGAATTCGGGCACCTGATCCTCTCGCAGGAGAATGGGCCGCTGTTGTTGGCTTATGACCAAAACGACGACGGGATCCCTGACCAGGTACGAACCTACTGTGATCAGGTCAAATCGTGTCAGGGAATCCTGCCGCTGAACGGGGACGTTTATGTCACCGGAAGCGGTCCCGACGGGATGGCCCTCTACCGGCTCCGCGATCGGGACCGAAACGGATCGCTGGAGGAGGTGACGCCGCTGGTCGAATTCAGTGGGGACCGGGGCGAGCACGGCCCGCACGGATTGAGTTTGGGTCCCGACGGAATGATCTACGTCGCCGTCGGCAGCCATGTTCAGGCGACCGGGAAGAGGGGGCGTGGGGAGACGTATCGCGACACGTACGAAGGGGATCTGTTGCCTCGCTACCATGACCCCGGCGGGCATGGCCGCGGCGTCCAGGCCCCGGGCGGCACTGTGATCCGGACCAATACCGAAGGGAGCGTGGTGGAGAAGGTCGCCGGCGGTGTGAGAAACGCCTACGACATCGTGTTCCACCCCGGCGGCGGGATGTTCGTCCACGACTCCGACATGGAAGCCGACCTGGAAACCACCTGGTACCGCCCCACGATGCTGTTCGACGTGACCGAAGGAGGCGAACTCGGTTGGCGACCTGGTTGGGCGAAATGGCCCGAGCACTACCTCGACCGGTTGCCGAGTCTGCTCGATACCGGCCGCGGCAGTCCGACCGGCGGGGTCTGTTACGAGCACTACATGTTTCCCGCCCGTTATCACAACACGATGTTCCTGGCCGACTGGTCCGAGGGGCAGATTTTGAATGTCCGGCTCAAGTCGCGGGGAGCGGGCTACGACGCCGACAGCGAAGTATTCCTGGAGGGACAACCGCTGAACGTCACCGATCTGGAGGTCGCCAAGGACGGAGCGCTTTACTTCTGCACCGGCGGCCGTGGGACGGCCGGGGGCGTGTACCGAGTCGTCTATCAGGGCGAGATTCCCGACCGGATGAAACAACTCGGCAATGGCATCGCCGCGGCGGTCCGGCAGCCGCAGATCGCCTCTGCTTGGACGCGTCAGGAGATCGCATCGATCAAGCGGGAACTGGGGAGTGACTGGGGGCCGCAGATCGCCGGGGTCGCCTACAGCAGCGACAACCCACCCCACTACCGCGTCCGGGCGATGGACTTGATGCAGTTGTTCGGGCCGGTGCCCAGTGAGGAACTGATCCTGGAACTGAGCCAAGCTCCCAGTGAGCTCGTCCGGGCTCGGGCCGCGACGTTTCTGGGGCTGCATCCCAGCGAGCGGGCCGCGCGCCGTTTGACCAAGATGCTTGAAGACCAGGACACGCACGTCCAACGGGTTGCTTGCGAGGCGATCCTTCGCAGCGGGCAACTTCCTGAGGACCCCGCGCCGGTTCTCGGTTTGATCAGCTCTCGCGACCGGACATTGGCCTTTGTCGCCCGCCGGGTGCTGGAGCGAATGCCGTTGGATCAATGGAAAAACGAGGTCCTCGAAACCGATGACGCTCGTTCCGGGATCGTCGGGATGCTGGCGCTGGTCAACGCCGACCCAACCGAGGCGACGGCGGTGCAGGTCGTCCAGCGGTCGAGCGAGCTGATGCAAGGGTTTCTCAGTGACGCCGACTTCGTCGATATGTTGCGGGTCGCCCAGGTGGCGCTGAATCGGGGCGAGATTGCCCCGCAGCGGGTCGAGACGTTTCGCGACCAGATCGCCGAAGAATTCCCGGCTGGCGACCCCCGGATGAACCAGGAGCTGATCCGCCTGGCCGCCTACCTGCAAGCCGACAGCGTCATTGAGCGGGCGATCGACTATCTTGACTCCGACGGGCCGGCCAAGGACCGCACGCTGGTCGCGATGTGCCTCCAGTTCTTCGACCATGACTGGACCGCCGAGCAGCGGTTCCGGCTGTTGAAGTTCTATGAAAGTGCTGCCAACCGGGTGTCGGTCGGATCACTGCCGATGTACATCGCGAATGTCACCCGCGACTTCGCCAGCAATCTCGAGCCCGAGGATGCCGACGCGATCCTGGAACAGGGGGCCGCTTGGCGGAACGCTGCCCTGGCGGCACTCTACAAGCTGCCGCGACCGGTCGACGACACCACCGCGGCGCTGCTCCGCCAACTCGACCAGGAGTTGTCCGCCGATGATGAGGTTGACGACATCGAACGCCGACTGCGAACCGGCATCATCGCCATGCTGGCGACCAGTGACGATGAACGCTCCACCGCCCACCTCCGCCAGATCTGGCGGACCGAGCCGGAACGGCGAGCGATGGTGGCGATGGCGCTGGCCCAGCAGCCCGAGGGGGAAAACTGGGACTACCTCGTCCGCAGCTTGAACGTCCTGGACCAACAGGCGGCCGAGGAGGTGATCCAAGCGCTGCTGACAGTCCGCGTCGCGACCGATGACCCGATGGCCCTCCGCCAGCTGATCCTGCTCGGGCTGCGAGCCGAGTCCGACGGCCGTAGCAGTAAGAACGTTCAGAAACTGCTCGAACATTGGACTGAAACTCAGCAGGCCGACGGCGACTCGATGCAGCCGTGGCAACAGTGGTACGCCAAGTCCTACCCAGATCGGCTCCCAGCCGAATTGCCCCCGCCCGATGAATCCCGCTGGGACCTCGATGAGCTGGTGAAGTATATCGAGAGTGACCAAGGGAAGCACGGTGACCCGGCGGTCGGCCGAGAAGTCTTCACCCGGGTCCAATGCGCCGAGTGCCATCGTTATCAAGAAATGGGCGACTCGGTGGGGCCCGATCTGACCAGCATCGCCCGGCGGTTCACCCGCCGTGAGATCCTGGAATCGATCCTCTACCCGGCCCACGTCGTCAGCGACCAGTATGCCAGCAAGAAACTGGTCACGCTCGATGGCCGCGTGCTGGTCGGGATGACCGCCGATGCCGGCAACGGTCGGCTGCAGGTTCGCGACGCGAACAACGAGGTGACCGAGTTGGACGAGTCCGAGGTCGACCAGATCTTGCCCAGCAACAACAGCATCATGCCGAGCGGGCTGCTCGATGACTTGACCCTCGGCGAAATCCGCGACCTGATGGCGTTTATGGAAGTGATCCCCGCGGTCGAGGTCGCGACCCGACCACGTTGAGAGCCGCACGTGGCCCTACGGACTGGCAGCCTGTGCGACTCCCGTGCGTCACCAAACGTCGCGTCAGGGGACAAACGTCACATCATGGGAATCGACCGGGGCCGACATGAATCGTGGTGAACCTCCCCAGGGCTAAAGGCCGACCCTCCCGCGGAGCGCGGGAAGGTGACCGGGCTCCCTTTCGCCTTCCCAAGAGCCAGATCTGTCGACACAATAAAATCCGCGGTGTTGGCTCGAAAACCCGCGGTACTGGCCTGGGGCGCCCCCGGGTGGCCAGAACCGTGCCTTCTCGGGTCAGCAGCGCGTCGCTCAGCTCTCCCCCAAGCCTTGCAGATCGATTGTGGAACGCCGTCTACTTACGTTTATCATTGCTTCGTCGGCGTTTTTCTTTGCCTACATTAGCCTGCGGGTGATGTTGGGCGTTCCGCCGCAGGAGGCGGAGCGAGGGGACGAGGTCGCCGAAGTCGAACGCGATCTCGACCTCGATCCCGACGCGGCGGCGGCAGAGATAGCGGGCGCCGACGTTGCGGCCCGAGAGTCCCTGGTGGACGGCGCCGAAGAGACGGACGAACAAGAGCCGGACGAAATCGAGCGCCCCAGCCGCCCAGAATGGTTGACGCTGGGATCGATGGATCCTGCCAGCGGCTATCACATGCTCGTCACCCTCAATACGCTTGGCGGAGGGGTTGAGCGGATCGAATTGACCGCGCGGGACGACGCCGGGGATCTGAGATATCAGCGGGTCGACCGCCGCAGCGGCTACCTGGGCTACCTGGCGGGCGAGCCGGCCGAGACCGCCGACGGCGTGCGGGTCAATGTGGTCGGGCCAGGAACGCCCGCGGCGCTGGCGCAAGCCGACGGGGTTGCCGCAGGTCTGAGCCCGGGCGACCGGATCGTCGCTGTCGCCGGTCAAGCCGTCGCCACCCCCGCGGATCTGGAACGCGTTCTGGGGAAAACCAAGCCGGGGCGAGAGCTCCGTGTGGAAGTGGTGCGACCGGAGTCGGAGGAGGAGCGGGGCGCTCGGCCGCTTGTCTTCACCGCCAAGCTCACCGAGCACCCCCTCGATCTGGTCCGGCTCGCCAAGTATGGAGGCGACGACCAGGTGGAAGGGAACCTTTCAAAACTCTCCTGCCTGTTGACCCTGAGCAAGGTCAATCAGAGTTCGATCGCTGCGAATCGCGACTCCATCGAAGGGTTGGTCGATCCGCGGGAGCTGGTCTGGAGCGGGTCGACCGCCGAGGAGAGGGGCGCCGAATCGGCGGAGTTGACCCTGACACTGGGCGAGGCCGAGATGCGCGGGGTCGGTGGCCAATCACTCCGCCTGCGCCGGCAGTACAGCTTGTCCCCCGGAACCTACGACCTCAACCTGGCCGTGGAGATCGAGAATCTCGGGGACCAAACACAAGACCTCGCCTATCGGTTGGATGGGGTCAACGGTTTGACCTTGGAGGGTTGGTGGTACAGCACCAAGATCAGTCCGAACTGGGGCGGCGCCGCGGCGCGTGATATCGTCTACAAGACCAGCGGGGAGGGGCATCAACTGATCAGCGGCTACGACCTCCACAAACAGGCCAAGGGTGAGCCGACCAATCCCGACCAGGCGATCTTTGCCCCCGACAGCGAGGCGGCTTCTCGGGAGCTGCATTACATCGGGGTCGACGCGCAATACTTTCTCGCAGCTTACAGGCCGGCGGCGCAGAGTGAGCCGGGACCAATGGCCACCTTCCGCCGGGCCGCGGCGGGGATTGTGGCTGACGCGGATAAGATCCCCAGACATCAGGAGCGGGCGGTCAATACCTCCTTCTCTTTGGACAGCGAGGTGGTGTCGGTCTCGCCAGGGCAATCGCTGCGGGACGAGCTGCGGCTGTTCGCCGGGCCCAAGGATCCCGACCTGCTCGCCACCTACGGGTTGGACCAGAGTGTTTATTACGGATGGTTTTCCGGACCGGCCAAGGCGCTGGCGGGACTGCTGCACCTGCTCTATGCGATCGTGGCCAATTACGGGGTGGCGATCATTTTGCTGACCGTGGTCGTCCGCGCCGCGATGTTCCCCCTGAGCCGGAAAGCGGCCATCAACGCGCAAAAAATGCAGGAGCTGGCGCCGGAGCTGAAAAAGATCGCCGAACGGTACAAGGACGACATGGAAGGCCGGATGAAGGCCCAACGGGAACTTCAGCAGCGGGTCGGGTTCAACCCCATGGCCGGATGCCTGCCGATGCTCCTGCAACTTCCCATCTTCATGGGCCTGTACCGCGCCTTGAGCGTCGATATCGAACTCCGGCAAAGCGCCTTCACCTCGGTCACCGCTTGGGCCTCCAATCTGGCCGGCCCCGACATGCTGCTCTACTGGGGCGATTGGCTATGGGGTTATCTTTCCGGACGCGGCACCGGATGGCTCGGGCCGTACTTCAATATCTTGCCGGTGATCGTGGTGTTGCTGTTTTTGCTGCAGCAAAAACTGTTCATGCCACCGGCGACCGACGAGCAAACCGCGATGACTCAGAAGGTCATGAGCTGGATGACCCTGGTGATGGGGCTGTTCTTCTTCCGGGTCCCCGCCGGACTCTGTATCTATTTCATCACCAGCAGCCTGTGGGGGATCGCCGAGCGGGTGTTGGTGAAACGAACGATCCCGCAGAAAAAATTCTTTGACGCCGCGGTCCTCGAAGGGAGCGCCGCGACCGGTTCACCCGCGGCCAATTCGTCCGCCGCCGCTTCACCCGCCCCCACCTCCTCGCCCAGTTTGGCCCAGCGGCTGCGGCAGCAGATGAAACCGCCCGAGCCGCCGGTCGAGCGTCCCAGCCGCCGCAAGCGGCCGGCGACGGGCAAGAAGAAACGCTAGGTCTCGAGTTCGCCCACGGCCTGAAGCACCTGTTCGTCGTGCCCGTCGACCTTGACCCGTTTCCAAACCTTGGCAACGTTCCCGTCGGCGTCGATCAAATAGGTCGATCGTTGGATTCCCATCGATTTCTTGCCGTAAAGATTCTTCTCACGCCAAGCCCCATACGCTTCGCTCACCTGGTGCTCGGCATCGACCAACAGGGGAAACGGCAGCTCGAATCTTTCCCGGAATTTGGCATGGCTCTCCGCCGTGTCGGGGCTGATCCCGAACAATTGCACCTCCTTGGCCTGCAGTTCCCCATACCGGTCGCGGAAAGCACACGCTTCCTTGGTACATCCTGGCGTGTTGTCGCGGGGGTAGAAATACAACACCACGGGGCGGCCTTTCAGCTCGGAAAGCTTGACCGTGCGGCCTTCGTCATCCTGCAGTGTGAACGGAGGGGCTTTGGTTCCCGGTTCGATCCAATCGGCCATCTGATCTCGTCTCCTTGGGCGTTGGGATGCACTCTGCGTGCGTTGGGATGCAGGCGGTCAAAACTCGCCACGAGGGTAACAGGTGGGCGGCCGATTCACTACACTTCTGGGTATGACCGAACGTCCTCCCCAAAAAGATCCGGCCCCATCGACTGACCCAGTCCCGCCGAAGGCTGGTTGGAACCCGATGGAAACCACCAGCCGAGCCATCCGTCCCCGCGGGATTGAGGAGGCGCGTCGTTTGGCGACGGTCGCTGCGCGGGTCGCGTTGGAGAATCGGGGTCACGACGTCGTCGTGCTCGACGTCAGCGGCCAGTCGGCGGAGTTTGATTTTTTCGTACTTGCGACCGGGACGAGCCGCCGACAGCTGCACGCGATCAGTGAGCAGATCGACGACGCCTTGGAAAAAGGACTCGGTGAGCATCGGCAGGGGATTGAAGGGTATCAGGAAAGCAACTGGATTGTCTTGGACTACGCCAGTGTGGTGGTTCATTTGTTCGATGAGGAGACACGGGAGTATTACGACTTGGAGTCGTTGTGGGCCGATGCGAGTTCGGTTCCCCTCACCGAGCTCGGTTTGACGGCCGACGGTGCCCCCATCGACGAATCAGGCAGCGACGACGCACAATCTTAAGGGCAACCGGAAATCAACTTCCTGAGGTTTTATTGCCCCTCACCCTACCCTCTGCTCCAACGCGGCAAGAGCGGGAAAAAGATGTCCGGTACCTTTTGTGCAAAGCACCCGGAGGCCGAGTCCCTCGCAAAAGGTACCGGACACCTTTTTCCCGCACCGGACGACCGAACCACCATGCACCTTCCCAACCGACTGCGCGATCGATTTGCCGATGCGCTCCAAGGCTTGATTGACGACCCGTCTCCATTGGCCGGCATGATTCGGCCCACGGCCGATCCCAAGTTCGGGGACTACCAATCCAACTGCGCGATGCCGCTCGCCAAACAATTGGGCGACGGCAATCCACGCCAGGTGGCCGAGCAGGTGCTCAGGCGGCTCGATCTGGATTCAATCTGCGAACCGCCGCAGATCGCCGGTCCAGGGTTCATCAACTTAAAGCTTCGTGACTCATTCCTGTGTACCCAACTGCGGCGGATGCTGGAGGACCCGCGGTGTTTGGTGGAAACCGTTTCCCAGCCGCGGCGGATCGTGATTGATTACTCCTCGCCCAATGTGGCCAAGCCGATGCATGTCGGGCACATCCGCAGCACGGTGATTGGCGACTCCCTGGCCCGCGTGCTTCGCTTTTTGGGGCACGAGGTGATCACCGACAATCACCTCGGCGATTGGGGGACGCAGTTTGGAATCATCATTTACGCCTTCAAACACTTCGGCGACCCGGAGGTGGTCTCGCGGGATCCGGTGCCGGAACTTGCCAAACTTTACCGCTTGGCGAATCAACTGATCGAATACCACAAGGCGGTAGCAGCCGTATCGAAGCTTCGGCAGCAGCGCCGGGAATTGGCGCAAACACTTCAACAGGTCCAGACATCGACCCCATCGAACGATCCCAAGGAGGCCAAGCGGGAAGCCAAAGAACAGCGCGGTCTCCAGCGGCGGATGGGGACGTTGGATTCGGAATTGGAGGCTGCGGCGGCCAAAATCGCGGCGGTCGAGCACGACCCGGAATTGAAGGCCCTGGCCGCTGCACATGGCGACATCGAACGGGCGGTGCTGGCCGAAACCGCAAAACTTCATGCCGGCGACCCGGAAAATCTGGAACTCTGGAAGCGATTCCTGCCGTATTGCCAGGACGAGACCGACCGCATCTATCGCCGGCTCGATATTCACTTTGACCACACGCTCGGCGAAAGCTTCTATCACCCCATGCTGCCGGAGGTGGTTCGCGAACTACAGCAGCGGGGGCTGGCGACCGAGAGCGACGGCGCGTTGTGCGTGTTTCTCCCTGGATTTGACGCGCCCATGATCGTCCGAAAACAGGACGGCGCTTATCTGTATGCCACGACCGATCTGGCGACCTTGCTATACCGCCAGCGGGAGTTCGCCCCCGACGAGATCTTGTATGTCGTCGATTCCCGCCAGAGCGAGCATTTTGACAAACTTTTTGCCGTTGCCCAGCAACTCGGTCTGGAACAAATCAAGTTCGTGCATGTCAAGTTCGGTACGGTACTCGGGGAAGACGGCCGGCCGATGAAAACCCGAAGCGGATCGCTGGTTGGTTTGGAAAGCCTGTTGGATGATGCCGTCGATCGGGCTCGCCAGGTCGTCTGCAATCCGGAACGGTTGCAACAACTCGATCCGCCGATGTCTCGGGAAGAACAGGAGTCGATCGCGGAAGCGGTTGGAATTGGGGCGATCAAGTTTGCCGATTTATCGCATCACCGCGCGAGCGATTATCGATTCATTCTCGACAAAATGGTCGCACTCGACGGCAACACCGCCACCTACATCCAATACTCCTACGCACGGACCGAGGGGATTCTCCGCAAAGCTGGCACCGATGCTGGCCAACTGATGCGGTTGCTCGATGAACAAGGTGTCGGTTTTTGTCACCCGGCCGAACGGGCGCTGGCACTACTCCTGCTCAGGCTCGAGGAAGTGCTCGTCGCGGTGCATCAAGATTACACACCGAATCAATTGGCAGACTATTTGTACGAAACGGCAAAGGCCTACGCGGTATTCAATGACCATTGTCCGGTTCTCAAGGCGGAAACGGAACAGGCCCGCGGAACGCGGTTGCTTTTGGTGACCCTTTGCGGTCGCATTCTCCGCACCGGCCTCTCTCTATTAGGTGTCCAGGTCATCCAACGGATGTAATTGAAGACGGTGATTGACATACCGTTGAATTTGCTTACCTTATTGGCCATTGATGTCATTAGGTTTTTCAGGTCGGATGCGGAAGGGGAAATGATTTCTCGCCGCATCCCGGGCTTTCCGGGTGCGGCCTGCTTAATGACGTGGCCAAAAACTCTAAAAGCCGCGGCGACGTGCCGCGGTCAAGAAAGGCACACAGTATGGCTAAGAAACGTGGTGGCGTAAGCAAGTCCCAGGCGATCCGTGATTACTGCGGAGCCAATCCGAAGGCCAAGCCGAAGGAGGTCGCCGACGCTTTGGCATCCCAAGGGGTCGTCGTGACCCCGCAGTTTGTCAGCACAATCCGCTCCAATGCGAAGCGGAAAAAATCGGTGCGGCGTCCAGGCCGGCCTGCGAAATCGGCTTCGGCCAAACGTCCAGGACGCCCCGCGCGAGCTGCCGGTAAGAGACGCAGCAGCGGCGGTGGCAGCAGCAGCGAAGTGTCGATCGACTCGCTGGTGAAAGCGAAGAAGATCGTCAAGGAAATGGGCAGCGTCGAAGATGCCAAAAAGGCACTCGATGCGTTGAGTAAATTGATGGACTGAGACCGGAAATGGTCAGCTTCGGCCCGGCAGCCCCTCATGACAGCCGTCGCGAGGGGCGGGGCGGGGCTGACGCGGGGGGCTACCCAGCGCTCGCAAGGCCCTGGGTCGGGCAGGCGTTCGTGGTCTCGCCTGCGTGCATCACACGGCTCTCTCCCACGCGGGCATCGCCCTGCGATTCCTTCCCACAGCACGCCGGTGGACCGGCAATTCCCGGGGGCTGCTCTTTTTTTCGCGGCCGCGAGACCGGTTTCCATTCGCTGAGTAAGATAGGGGGGAAACTCTCGTACCCAGCCCTCCCATTGCATCTTGGCCGATGAGCACATTGAACGCCGAGCAATTCTGTCACCGCGTGATCGACCTCGGGTTGGCCGAGCGCCGCTCCGTCGAGCAGGCGATGGCAGAATTGGGCGTCGGCGACATCACTTTGGAAACAGCCGTCGACGCCCTGCAGCGCCGCGGGTTGGTCACGGCGTTGCAAGCCGACAAAATCATCAAGGGGGACCGTTCCGGCTATTACTATGGCGATTACAAGGTCCTTTATTTGATCGGGGCTGGAACCTTCGCCCGCGTCTATCGGGCCGCCAAGGGGAACGAAGTGTTTGCGGTCAAGGTTCTCCGCAAACGCTTTCGCGACGAGGTCAAGGAACTGGACCAGTTCCTCCGGGAAGGGAGCATGGGGCTGAAGCTTCGGCACCCGAATATCGTCAGTATTTATGATGTCGTCGCGGATAAACGGCATCCGTTTTTGGTCATGGAGTTTGTCGAGGGCCAGAACTTGCGGGAGCTGGTTCGCATCCGCGGCAAGTTTCCGGCCGAGATGGCGCTCAAACTCATGTACGAAGTCTCCTCCGGGCTGGCCTATGCTGCGTCACAGGGAGTTTCCCACCGTGACTTAAAACTTTCCAATGTGCTGATCACCGCCGACGGGAAAGCCAAGCTGGTCGACTTCGGTCTCGCGTCCCTGGCCGACCGCAACAACCCGGAACAAGTCGCCGACTGTCCCAACGCGCGTGCGATCGACTATGCGGCGCTGGAGCGTGGCACCGGCGTGCGCAAAGACGACCCGCGGAGTGACGTCTACTTCGCCGGAAACATGCTCTATCATCTGCTCTCGGGAAAACCCGCCCTGACCGAGACCCGCGACCGACTCCAGCGACTCAACGTTACCCGATTTCAGGACATTCGACCGCTTCAAGAACTGGTGCCCGATGTTCCGGGGGTGGCCAACCATTTGGTGCAGCGGGCGATGGAGTTCCGTCCCGAGAAACGAATTCAGTCGGCTGCTGCGTTGCAAACGGAGGTCAAGAAGGCGATCGAGTTGCTCAAGCGGGGGCGGACCGAACCGGTCCAGGATTTCGCGCAGCCGGCCGACGAGCACCACGAGCACGATGACGATGACATCCCATCGAATGAGGGCGAAGGGTACGTGGTCATGCTGGTCGAATCGAAGGCCAGCCTGCAGAATGTGGTCCGAGACCGGTTGAAGTCCCGCGGCTACCGCGTGCTGGTCATCTCCGACCCGGACCGGGCGTTGAACCGATTCGTCCCTGGCGAGGAACCGCCGGCGGACTGTGTCATCTTCGGCGCCGCGGAGCTTGGAACGGCCGCACTGGAGGCCTTCAATCGCTTTGCCGAGCAGGAGCATACCTGTGAAATCCCGGCGTTGCTGCTCGCCGACCGGCGCCAGAGCCGAATCATTGCCGAAGCACGCCAGGGACCGAACCGCCTGATGCTCCCCCTGCCGCTGAAAGTTCGAGAGCTGCGGGCCGGCCTGATGAAGGTGCTGGCGGGGGTGCAGCGCCGACCGGCGGGTACGTACTGAACCCCCAGCCGGTTTTCCTTGTCTCCCACTCAAGTGAAGCCGTAGGGGCAACCGATGATATCGGCGTAACTGCCAGGGGCCGTTCTTAAACGGGGCTTCGAATCCCCGTTGTTGACGAAAATACGGATCTTCCCTACCCTCTGTTTGAATGCTCGGTTGCTCGTGGAAGCCCCCAAAGGGCGTTCCCTCACTTGCGGCTCAAGGCGACGTGGCCAAGTGGCTAAGGCGATGGATTGCAAATCCATTATTCGCGGGTTCGAATCCCGCCGTCGCCTCTGGTTTTTTTCACGGTATAGGCTTCATGCATGCCTACCGAAAGATCCACCGGGCGTGCCGCGTCATGCTCTTCGTGGTCCAAACGCGCCATCGGACGCTGGACGCGCCCATCTCCGTGCTTGAGATGCACGGTCCGCTACTGACAAACTCTTGGTGGATCGGCAGCATCAACGAAGTCGACCTGCTGGTTCTCTCGCCAGCCGGCCTGTTCCTCATTGAGATCAAGTCGCAGCCGGGCGAGCTCCGCGGCGACGCCGGGACGTGGACTTGGCTGAGGCCGGACGGCAAGTACGTCACGACCGACAACCCGCTGCTGCTGACAAACCAGAAGGCCAAGAAGCTCGTGTCACTGCTCGGCCGGCAAAAGGCGGTCAAGCGGAAGCGGGGCGGCCGCGTGCCGTTCATCGAGTCGCTGGTCTTCTGCTCCGCGCCGGAGGTGGACCTGCAGCTGGAAGGCACCGCGGCCTACCGCGTCTGCCTTCGCGACCGCGAACAAGACGGCGACGCCGCCGGACCCGGCATCATCGCGGCGCTCGAGCATCGCGACTGCCCCGGGCTGGACCCGCGCCCGCGAGGCCAAAGCGACAGCGATGCCTTGGCTCGCTGCCTTCATCAAACGGTCCGCATGGCCGCAGTTTCGTGAACGGCTGGTTTTGTTTGGCATCGTGTTCTCCGGGGACTCGCCGGCTGAACATGCTCACTCCCCTTCGCCAAAGACGGCCATCCGGTGCAGCCATAGACGTTGTAGGCGATCACTCGCAGCGGCTTGGCGTTTTGGTCATCAGCGAAGACCGTGGTGCTGGCGGCAAGGCCAGCACCAACGGCAGCACAGAATTGTCGGCGTGAGATGGTCATGGTCGTTCACCGTCATGCAGGTTGAGATCGTTCATCCCATCAGCAAACGAAAACCTCAGAAAACCGGCCATCAGCCACTAAATTCCGCGAAGAACCCAGAAGGTGCTTGCGTTGCATTCGGGGGAGAAGGGCTGGGGATGAGGGGGGCCTTCGCTTGCGCATTGATGCCCCTTATCGCCCGCACCGGTCAAGCTTCAGGAGCGTGTCCATTCGGCAAGCGTGAAAAAAATTTCGGCGGAGTTTTGGCGGGCGGCAGGCGAAAGCGGGGGGCGCGGCGGTGAGTAGGCCGCGGTGAAGGCGGGGGTGAACGCGCTGGCGGGCGCAGTCACGGCGCAGCGCTGCAGCAGGTGCCGCGGCAACGCACGCCGCGCCCAGGAGGCGGGGAGAACGTCACGGGGACGCTGCGCCAGAACGTCACCGGGACGCTTGCACCAGGAATGCCACCCAAGCGAATCGAATAACGCTCGGCCAAGCCGTCGATCCCTTTGCAAAAGTCGACCGGCTCGGTGGCATCGACGCCATGCCTGGAGACGGTTTCGGCGGCGAGGGTCCACAGTTCGTTGGGAGCAAGCGACCTCAGCGACCGGAACGTCGCCACTGATCGAATCGCCGTTTGGCCCGCGCCAGATCGCCAGCGCCGCGGCCGCGGGAATGCATTGTCATCGGTCCTCCTCCACAATGAGCGCAGAATGGACCGGCAATCTACCCCGCTCGCCTCATCGGCTTCATACATGCTTACCGAAACGACACGATTTGCCTCATTGCCCCAGGCATGTCCGCTGTGGCAGAGAGCAATGGCGGTCTCGATTTCTCGATGAGGGGAAACGACGGTACAATCTTCACGTGAGCGACTGGCAACCTGGAAAGTCCACAGAATGTAGGGCAAGCGAAGCCATGAGGGTTACGAACCGGAGCAGGACGCAGACCTCTACGAATATTGGAAGGCAGAGCCGCGGTACTGGAATACGGAGTGAAATAGCAATGCCCAAACGCAACAAGAATTCAGCGCCGGCGCTGAAGGCAACGACAACGACCGATCGCTGATGAAGATGATGGCTCAAGCAAGCCGAAGGGAACCCGATGCCAGATTTCACGCCAACTCAGGGCCGATATCTCTCATTCATTCACGCCTACACCAACCGTCATCGCCGCCCACCGGCTGAATCGGAGATTGCGGCCGCGATGTGCGTTTCGCCGCCGTCGGTGAACCAAATGATCAAGACGCTGGAGAAGAAAGGATTGATCCTCCGTCAGCCCGGTGTTTCCCGCTCGATCCGCATACTGCTCCCCGAAGACGAGATTCCGCCTTTGCATGGCCGCGGCCCGAGCAAGCGGCCCAGCCGCGGCGGCAAGAAGCGAGCTTCGGTTCCTGCCTCCCCACCGACGAACTTGTACGTGCTCATGGTCTTCTTGTTAAGCGGACCGGTGGGAGGGAAGTTTGCCAACAAGCAAATCAGCCGCACGATTGAGATTCGCGGTGACCAGACGCTTCACCAACTTCATGAAGCCATTTTCCAAGCCTACGACCGCTGGGATGAGCATCTGTACGAGTTTCAGTTCGGCCGGCGTCCATTTGATCCCGCTGGTCCCAACTACGGCATCCCGGAGGGAAAGAAGCGGAAGGATCGCAATGACGCGCGCACGACCACGCTGGACGATTTGGAGTTGGAGCAGCACCGCGCATTCGGCTATTGGTTCGACTTCGGTGACGACTGGTTCCATCAAATCCAGGTCGAACGCATCGAACAAGCCATCCCCACGGTCACCTATCCGCGAGTGATCCGCCGCGTGGGAAAATCACCGCCGCAATACTCGGATGTCGAATAAAACCCGTTGGGCTGCACTTACGAGGCAATCACCGTAGCGACTGGCCTGCTCGAGGACACTTTCCCAGTCTCTCGAAAGCCGCGACCACCAAGCTTCCCCTCGAAGACGTTCTCTGGGAACACACGCACCGCGACGCCGGCTGCCCAGACCCCAGAACGTCCAGCTACGACCAGTTCCCCAGACAAGCCACCCGACCCCTCGTTGAACGAATTTCGATCGAGCCACGCGTCATCACGCACGTCGGCAGAAGCGTGGTACACTGAGCGGTCAGCGTTCGTAACTCAGGACGGTTCGTCATTGGTCACAAGGGCGGGTTGTTTTCCTCGGTTTGCTGCGTTTATTGCATCCTCGATCTGCGGCCTGTTGAAGGCACCGCTGTCCCTGCAAACGCTTCACCTCTCACAATAGGATCTGCATCAGCCCGAATTCAGCATCTGTTCATCCGTCCTTCGGCCAACAAGACCCGTCGCGCAACCAAAGAAGAAGGACCGTACTTCGACCTCTAATCCTACGGCACGGAATGCGGACGCGACGGA
>CAYWXT010000058.1:0-25800 GCA_964462125.1 uncultured Pirellulaceae bacterium
GTCCGGTACCTTTTGCGAGGGACTCGCCCTCTGGGTGCTTTGCACAAAAGGTACCGGACACTTTTTTCCCGCACGATCCCAACCCTGATTGACCCATCACTCCAGAGAGTTCTGCGATGAAACGACGTCAATTCCTTGCCCTATCCGCTGGCGGGATGCTCGGAACGGCCGCTCCGTCCCTCCTCGGCCGCGATCCCATTGAACGCTCCGGCCCCGCCCGCTTTCAGGTCGGTTTGGCGGCGTACTCCCTCCGCAGCTACTTCTCCTACATGAAGGGGAAAGAACGTACGCCGGCGACCGACGGGCCGGCGATCGACATGTTCGGCTTTCTCGAATACTGCGTCGATCAAGGTTTCGACTCGGCGGAACTGACCAGTTATTTCTTTCCCTCCGACGCGGATGACGATTATTTTCGAAAGATCAAGAAGGCGGCATTCCTGCGCGGCATGGTCATTGCCGGAACCGCCATCGGCAACAACTTCACAGTCGGTCGGGGGCCACAGTTGGATGCCGAAATCGAAGATGCTCTGCGGTGGATCGACCGGGCCGCGCTGATGGGGGCACCGCACATCCGCTTCTTCGCCGGCACGGCGGCCCAGTTGGCCCAGGGCCCGGACCGGATGACCGAGGCGGTTGATGCGATTCACCGCTGCGCCGAGCACGCCGCCGATCAGGGCGTGTTCATCGGAGTGGAGAACCACGGTAAGCTCTCGGCCGAACAAATGCTGGAGATCATGGGGAAGATCGACAGCCCCTGGGTCGGGATCAACCTCGACTCGGGGAATTTTATCTCCGAGGATCCCTACCGCGATATTGCGTTGTGCGCTCCATACGCTGTGAACGTGCAGGTCAAGGTCAACATGAAATCTCCGGACGGGAAGGAGTACCCCGCTGACCTCGATCGCATCGGCCAGATCCTCCAGGACGCCGGCTACCAGGGCCACGTCGTGCTGGAATACGAAGACGATGCCCCCTATGAGGAGATCCCCACCGCCCACGCACAGCTGCGAGAATCGCTGCAGGCGTAGCCCTAGCCGCCGAAACTTCGAGTGTGGGTGTAGTGCGTCGACAGGCTGGCAGCCTGCGCGACTTCGAGACGTTAGGCCGTGCGCCCCTCGAACTCTGTGGGAGTTCCGTTATGGGGGGGCGGTTGGTTTCAAGAGTTCCAAATCCGCCTTGGTGGTTTGCTCGTCTTGCAAGCTGAGCTTTTGGGTTGCCGCGCGTCCGGTCGAGGATTTTTCTGCTTGGATCACGTACCGGCCTGGCGGTGCCGTCATTGCGTAGCGGCCATCCGGGCCGGTTTTCGTGCTGGCGACCACCGCTCCACCGGGGCGCTGCAGGCGCAGGACCAGGCGCGGTTGGGGGATGGAACCCTCGCGGACCTGGCCCGTCACCCGTGCAGTCGGGACGACCTTCTGCAACGCCACATCACAGGTCGTCTCGAACGGCTTACCCGCTTTCGTGGTCAAGGTGACAGCGACTCGTTTGGGAACAGGTTTCTTCGACGGCCAGTCGGCCCGCCAGCGAGAACCGCGTTGGTCGAGCGGATCCGCCTTTACCGTGACCGACTTGGACTTATCCACCGGATCGTCCACACGCAGAGAGAGTTCCGCGACGCCGCTGGGGTTCGGCCGCAGGGAGACGAAGGCAGTCGTTCGATCGGGATGACGCTCCGCTCGGACGTGAACGTCGTCCGGGACGCGATCATCGATCAGTAGCCCTGTCTCAGCCGAGACTGTTCGCTCGCCGACGGGGCTGGTCGTGCTGACTCGCAGCCGGTGTTGACCGGTGGCGACGTCGGTGGGGATGGAAATTCGCCAATCGCGACGGACCGCGGTCACGGCAACTGTCGCGTCCGTTCCGCCGGCGTCGAAGTGGATTGCGGATTGGCGTGCCGTTCCCAGCTCGGTCCGCCAAAAATCACGTGACGACTGCGGGTCGCCATCCAGGCATTCAACAAGCAAACCATGGGCATCATCGAGATTCCGCGCCTGCACCACGGCTTCCAGGGACGCCCCCGGAACCACTGCGGAAGGCGCGTCCAGCGCAAGTGAAGGCTTTCGGTCCCACTGCAAACGAACCGTACCGTGACGCCGTGGCAACCGTGTTACCAATCGATAGATCCCCTCGTCCCCATTGACCGCCAACGGAATTGTCGCCGTCACTGCCTTGCCTTCTTTCACCCGAAGGTCGTCGGCGGACAACTCGGCCATCGGCTGCTCCAGCGACAAACGTGTCTGCAGATGGCTGCGACCGACGTCGATCAATCCATCGATCCGCTTCGGCTTGAGCCCAAGCCCAAGGGTAGGGGAGTATCGGTTCGCCGAATCGGTCGAAAGAAACTCGCCGGCCATGCCAACACGCACGTCCATGTGGTTGCTTCCGTCTCGGTGAACCGTATACACGGCCTCCCCCAGTCGAATCGCTTGGCGGGGATCCCGAAGACGCGTCGTGATCTGCCACCGTCTGAGTTCGTTCTCCTTGGCATCGGCGAGCACAAGCGTGATCTTTCCGTCCAGTTTGGGTTCTGCGCCCGATGCATCATCCTTTTTCTTGCTCGGGGGCAAAAAGCGGATCGCGGATGGCTGCCCGTGAGAAACGCTGATCGGGGCCGACTTTAATTCCGCCCCCGACTCGGAATGAAGACTTGCAACGACCGATTTTAGTGACGCGTCGTTGACGACCACATTCCAATGAAGCGGCTGTGGTTCAACGTCGGGCCACAGTGCGAGTTCGATATCGCTTCCCCGCGCCCTTCCATTGGGGCCAAAGTCGACCTCGACCGACGGACGAATCGGTTGACTGGAAATATTGACAGGCACGAGTTGCGTTTGATCATCACGTGTCAATCGCAACCAAATTCCCTCAATCGTTCCCCCTGCCGTATCGGCTGCCCTCGCGGATAACCGGAATTGAAGTTCTCGCGCCCCGCCCGCCGCTATCACCCCTTGTTTGGGATAGATTTCAAAGTTATCCGTGACTGGAGGTACAACTTCGAAGCGAACCGATCGTGCGTCGGGAACGTCGGCGGGGTATCTCAGCGTCACAGTCGTGGAGGGGGCATTCCAGGAAAGCGACTCGGGAGAACCGTGAATCTCAACGGGGATTGGCTGGTCGCGACCAACAATGGAGTCCCGTTCTGCGATCTCGCGATAAAGCGGCATGGCAGCGATATCACGGGCAGCTCCAATGAAGTTTGACCACCAGCGCTGATACTGGTCGTCAGCGTCATCCACAACCCCCTCCAGACCGCGAATGATCGCTTCCCAGGATGTCTGTGGGGCGGTAGCGTTGGAGCTCGAGTTTCGGGCCGGATGTTGATTCTCGTCGAGCAGCGAAGTGAGGAACGGATCATTCGCTGCGGCGACCGGGGATCTCGGTGCGGCGGTGAGAAGTCTCGCTCGCACCGTCGGGTCGAGCGCGACCGACACCCCAGCGTGAAAGGAAACACGGTCGATGCGAACACGATCGCTGGGTTGATCCAGCAACGCCTGCCAGTGACGGTGCAACGATTCTGACGATTGCTGAACGAGCAATAACTCATCGCCGACAATGCGTCCGTCGGATCGTAACGTCTTGCGAAGCTTCGTTAGCGCATCGACAACCTTCGATGTTCTCCGGATCAGTTCCTGTTCTTGTTCGGCTGACGTCCAAACCACACGCCGGGAGTTGTCGACTTGCATCGTGTTCAACACGTGACCGATTCGGCGCAGCGCAATCGCGACTGTTCGTTCGCCGTCGAGAACCATCACGGCTGCTTCGTTCGCAGAGCGGAGCGAGTCGTCCACCACCTCGTCGTCGGTCATCCCTGGGTTCCAAACCATCCGCTGGGCGACGGTCAGCTTCTGTGTCGTCTGTTCGGCCAAGGGACGAATCAATGCGGTCGCGGTCTGCTGCCCGCCGAGTCGATCCTGATGGAGGTAAAGTTGCAGGATCTGGGCCCTTCGAGTGTCGCGTTCGCCATCGGGGAGGGAACCCGCCAGAGTGTCCGTGTCGGGTTCAGCTGCGAGCCGCCGAATCGCGTCGGTGATGGGGAACTGAGGCGCAGCGTGCCAAGCGGCCCGTACCTTGTCGATCAACTGCACACGCCGTTGATCGATCTCCGACGTCCCTGCCAACGGCTCGATCGTTTTCGCGATGCCGACGACGGCGTCTTCCGGTTCGAACGCAGCGGCATACCTCGCAACGGCTTTCTCAATTTTCGCCTCTTGGACGTCAGGCGGCATGGAATCGGGAATTGATTGATAGGTCTGCCACAGGGTGTCGTAGGCGGCGTCTGCCCGCCTCTGCGTCGCTTCTGCGAAGCGGTCTGCGGCCAACAGCAATGAATCGCAACGCTGCTGCCGTCGATCGTCCAAGGCTTGTTCGATCTGTGCGACAAAGCTGGCTTCGATACGATCTTTTTCCAGCCTCACCTCCGCATTCTCTTCTCCGCGTCGCCAGCGTGCCTCGATCTGTGCCAGTCGCCGTCCCCAAGTCTTTTCAAGTTCTGGAATCCAAGGGAAGCTCGCGCCGTACAGGTAGCGTTGCCAGGTTTCCCAAGCTTGCGTCAGCCAATCCGGGTAAGTCATCTCGTCTTGATCGGCTCGCCGCTTCACCGGTGGAAGCGCGAACTCGTTTCCGGATTCCACCAGCATGATGGATTGCGGCGAGCCCAGGCGCCGAGAAGTTTCGCGGATGCGGGGTTTGGCCCATGCGATGACTTCCGTGAGCGTCGTCCGCCCATCATGGTTGGTATCGGCGTCGTCGGTTTGCAGAGCGAGCGTGAGGAAATGGCTGAGCAGGCTGTGACCAGTTCCCGCCATCCCGCGAGCGGGACCTTCCCCGTCGGAGGCCAACAGCACGCGCCGCTCAGGATCAGGAAATCTTGCCAGTTGGTTCTCAATAGTTTCATTGAGACGCTGCAAACGTTTCGACGAATCCCCTTCGTCGGAGGTCCATGGCCAATGAATGTCGAGGACCAGCAACTTTGACCTTGTGGGACATTTCCGAAGTTCAGCCAATACATCTGCGAGCGATATATGTCGTGTCGATTGGCCATCGTTTCCCCGACCGAAGAGAATGACCTGGCCGTGCTGCACGTCTGCCATGGACGCGACGTGCAGCACCAACGGCTCTCGCTTGCGGCCGTTTGCAACCGCCTCTCGCCAATCGGACCTGGCATCCGTACGACGGTCGGCGCGTGCAAATCGAGAGTTACCTGAGGAGTCGGGGTTCGCCTGGCGCCCCGCGTTCGATTTGCTGTTCGCGCTCTTGCCCCTGTTCGCATCGGTCCTGCTTTTCGAAGCCGTTGCGTTTTTTTTATCCGTGTCGCCATCCGGGTTCGCCGCTTTTTGGGCACCTTTCTCGTGCCCGGAGCCGTTCGCATTGCTGCTCGAGGCATCCTGCTGCGACGATTTGGACCCCGAGTCTGCGTCCTCATTTTCATTTGCATTCGCGCCGTCGGCGTTTGCTTGGCGTCTGCCGGTCAGCCGCTGATTGACCGGCAAAAGTCCAAACAGCCGTTCAACCGCAGGGGGATGGGGAGCGTCAATGCCGAAAGCGACGTCATCAGGTGGGGGAAGGTAGAGAGAGACCAGCCTGGCAGAGGGACGTGCGGCCGGAAGGGAGCCGAACGCCAGGAGGGTGCCAATCAGGATGGCGAGGATGCAGCCGGCGATCGCCAGCGTTCGGGTGTGACGTGTTCCGCCGACGGCGTCGTCGAGATGCCAACGCGCCGTGATCGGCGGAGACGAATCGTTTGAGTCACCTGCATCCTGTTCACATGCAACGGTATTCATCGCGTCGCCCTCTCACGGCCCGCAGCCGATGCCGTCTCACGAGGCCCATCGGATTGCAATGACGCCGGTGGAAACATTGTGTTGCCACCGGTTTGTTCCGTGTCGAGTTGAAACTGCTCAACCGAAATCAGTTGCACCTGCTTTAAGGATCGCTTCACATCTGCTTCCGTCACCGGCCACTGTCGAAATGTGAACTGACCGAGTTCAGAAAAGAATTGCTCGTCTTGCCCCTCTGCTTCGAGCCCATCGGTTCGCAGACGATAGCGTGTGCCTTGGGGGCAGCGACCTCGAAGGACAAGGCAGGGTTGACGTTGCATCGACCCATCGCGAGTGGGAACTGAATGGGTTTCGATGAGTGCCGAGTCGAGCCCTATTTCGCCGCTGCTGACGCTCCAAGTTGCCGGCGCCAGGTCACCCAGCTTCACGAAATCGCGATCCCGGCTCAGCGTCCCGACCGGTGCGGCCCGACGGTCGCTAACCCAGATCTGGATCGCCGGTTCCGTTTCCTTCGCGCCCTGAACCTCAACCTCGATAACGACGCCGGGACGCGTGTGGATCGGTTGCCAACGGATTGGCAACGGCGTGTCGTCTTGCAACGCCTCGATCCACACATCGCCCGGACGTTCCACGCCGAGCACGCCGTCGTTGAAAGTCCCGGCAAGGACCAGGCTGCGTGTCAGCACGCCAGGTTCCGAGCGGGGCTCTGGGACCAAGGCAGCTTTCCACCGCCCAAGGTCACGCTGAGTGCTCCCGCGAAATTCACGATCCATTTCGGGCCACCTCGTGATCGGACCATCCGACGATTGGTTGAGCGTCAGCAAGTCACCATCGCGCAGCCGGACAAGCGAACCGGCGTCGTCGCTGCGTTTGATTCGAAACAGCCCTGATTCGACCCTGGGCGTCCAGTGCGCCGGACCGTCGGCGGGGCTGATTGGAATCGGCGGGACGTCCGACGTTGATTTCTTTTCATCACTTTGCGCCAAACGAATCTCCTCGGACGGCTCAACGCGCAGCATGTCGGTTAGCGCCTCGGCGAGTTCCGAGACGTGGTCCGCCTCCACAAACCGGCCTGCCGGAAGCAGTTGTTCAACAGAGGCGAGTTGCCTCCGCATCTCCGATTGCTCGTGAGATGCAACCTTGAATGCAATTACGTTGACCGTGATCCCCGACCCTTTGAAATGCTGTTCGATCAGCGCTTCGGCGGAGAGCCCCTGAGGGTTGTTGACAGGATCATCCGCGATTCGATTGTCCGCCCCATCGGTGATGACCACCAAAGTGCGAAGACCGTCGGCGTCGCGAAGATCGCTTGCCGCCGCGAACATGGCGGCGAACAAGGGAGACTCGTTCCACGGTTTCAAGTTCGGGTAGCGAATGGCCTCGACAAGACTCTTCTTCAATGACGGATCCGTCGAATCCCAAACCTGCGGAGGCTGAATTTGCCGGATCGCGCGTTCAGCGGGTCGTGATGTTTTGTCTTCTCCCACCGCTTGACCGAATGCCCATACGCTGAGTTTGGTACCCGAAGGGAGACCATCCAGCAGTGTTTCAACGGCCGAAACGGCATGAGCATACTTGGCATGATCATCGAATGTCTTGCCGCGCTCAGCGCCCATGCTGCCGGAACAGTCGAGGACGAGCGTCACGGCGCCTCCAGATCCATGACTGGGGGGTTGGTCGGATCGGATCGCGATTTTTCCGCCCTTGGGCCGAGGGGGCTGAACGATGTGGACATCGGGAGTTCCCGCGAATGTCACCTCAATCTTGCGCTGTACCCAGCGGCCGCGAAAATAGCTCCGCACGGTGACGTGATCGTTGCCTTCGGAATGCTTCGCCTCGGTCTTTCTGCGGGCCAGGTTCACCCACAGTTCATCGACCGGTGTCGGATCGCCGGGTTTTCTTTCAGCCTTTTCCTGGATCAATCGCCGGCAGACGCGTTGTCCCGTTACTGGCTGCGTGACTTTCACTCGCCCCTTCGATTCAACGTCGAGTGCAGCAAAACCTTCCAGCGTTGGACTCGCGGTTCGAATCCGGATCGGAAACTGATCCCCACGCTGGGTCGTCCAGGCCAATTTCTTCGGACCCTGAATGTCGATCACCGAGTCTTCAACCGGGTTTTCAAGGTCCGCGGGCTCACTCCCTTGCTCCGCCAGATCGCTTGCCAGCACCTTTGCAACGCGAATGAAATAGGGGGGGGAGTGGGAGTCCAACGAGGCGTAAGCATCGGACAGAAAACGTTTCCGTTGCCAGGTCAGAAGGTCGGCCAGTTGTGCTCGCCGCTCGGCGGTGACGATTCTCCGGCATGCCGGTGAGGGTATCAGCGCCACGTGGTCGAGAAGTGTGAGTGGCGTTCTCAGCGAAGTCTGCTGCTTGGAACCCGCTTGCGACTTCGGCCCCTGGGGAGATGAACCGGTTTTCTCCGTTTGGTGAATGGACGAAAGCAATTGATCCCACGCGACCTGCTCGCGCCGGCCGATCTGCTCCGCAGCCTCGTTCAGCGAGCGCCACCACTTGGCTTCCCCAGCGAATACGTTCAACCGATGTGTCACCTGAGCTTTGCTCTCGGCGTCGTCGCTCCCGGACGAGTCGTATTTGCCGCGTGAGCCGTGATTCCCGAGTGAATTGAACAGTGGCTTGGGCCACAAGGCCAACGCAAGTTGACCTCTCAACGCGGCCCCCCGTTTGATCTGCCGGCCGGACACGACGGTAGCCCCCGAGGCGTTTGCGGAACCAGCAGCGGCAGCGGACCGGCGCAGATTTCGCCATGCGGACAAGCGGTCTTTGGCAGTGCCACCAGACACCTGAAGCGCTGCCAGCGATCGTGGCAACCGTTCGGTGGCTGAGGTCAGGCTGGCTTGCTGACGCGCATCCACATCGTGACGAAGCGCGCTCATCGGCTCACGAAACTGCGTTTTTAGCTTGGATAGTCGCTGCAGCGCTCGATCGCGATTCGTCGAAGCCGTGGGAACGGGACTTTTGAGCAGCGTTTCGATCTGGTCATAGGTGCGGCAGAGGCGGTCGAGTGTCTCAACATCTCGGCGTACGACCGGTTCTGGAGTGGGCATCGTGCGGGCGGCGAGAAGATCGCGGAGCCGGCGAAGCTCAGCAGGGGCACCGGTACGGATCGATTCGGCAGCTGCCACGAGTTTGGCGATTCTTTCCGCATCGGCGTAACCACTTTCCGCATTGGTCAAATACTTCTCGGCGCGGCGGCGGGCATCCGATGATCCGAATAACAGGTCGCCTGCGAGACGGCGGTTCTGGTCGGCCTGCTGGATCCGATCGTCCACCCACTCGAACGTTCGAGGCGCCCACCACCGCTGGGCGTCGGAAACACGATCACTGTGGAGGGTCAGTGTTAAGAAACGGGCGATGCGAGCCGCGTCGTCCGCCCCCAGTTGCTCATTCGGCAGATCGCGATCGAGGAGCTGCAACACGATCCCCGTTTGGGGAACCGGCACGAGCGGGTCGGTGATGGTGCGGACCAGATCGGCCGCCTGTCGCAGCTTTTGGCGATCGACTCCAGCTTGATTATCCAGCATCTGAATCAGACGCTGGGTTTGGTGCTCGATAACCGCTCGACGCAGGTAAGCCACGCTCTCGACATTCGGTTGGCTCGTGATCACCTGGGACCAATGCTCGGCAGCATCGTTCTGCTTCATCGAGGCGAGTGAGACCGCCAGTTGTTTTCCGTTGGATTCGAGCGATTCAGAAGCGTTGAATCCGACAACCTTGGGAGTGATCAATCCGCTACGACAGGTCAGCGAATCGAACGAGGCGGGTTGTTTCAAATCACGGCTGGCCGACGCCAATTCCCTCTCCACTGCATCGGCTGCATCCCGGCACCCCGCGAGCTCGTAATGCTCGAAGCGGAGGAGCATCGCCTCAAACCGGCGCCAGGCCACGGGCTGAACGAACGACGCAGGCTGTTGACGATTCTGAAATTGCTCGTACTCGGTCCACCAATGGGTCAGCCGATCGGCACGTGTCGGTTCGACCAGCGACGGGATCTCCACCGGTTCGGTCTTCGTTGGAAACAAGCCCAGGTTTCGGCTGCGTGCCGTTCCAGTCTCGCCGAGTGGCAACAACCAGGGCGATTGGGACTGACCGCACATCTCTCTCGCCCAATCCGACGTGCGCGACCCAGTCGCGCGGTGCACCTCGAGAAGATCGATCCAGCCGTCATCATCCAGGTCATCCGCCTCGCCGTTGAGTGACTGCAGGAGCGCCCCGGCAAAACGGGTCGTCCCGAGCGACGGATCGATCCAGCTTTGTTCGCCCTGCGACGCCGACGTCACGACGACCAGATTGGGAACCGCTCGAACGTCGGAATCGAGCTGACGCATCTGGCGCGAAAAATCATTCAGCAAAATGCCGAGCGGCGGGTGCGATAAGAACCGAACGCAGTCCAGCACCAGGACCTTCTGCTGTTGCTCGGGAAGTTGCGCCAGGGCGGCGATCAAGTCCCGCACCGGCACCGCCTGGTCGGGGCGTGTCGCATTGGCGGGCAGCAGCGCCGGACCGCTCGCTGTCCCGATGCCGTGGGCCGAAACAACCATCATCGAGACCGCTGCGGCAGGGCTCGGATCGATCCGCTCAATCTCATCCGCCTCGGTCCATTCGATCGGCGGCTGAGTCAATTCCAAATGCCGCCTTGCCCCGGCGTCCGAACCTGTGACCCAGGCTGCCAATTGCCCGAGGGAACGATCCCCGAACCCGTTGGGTGGCAGATTGAGGTTGTCGCGATAGTCGGTTCCGATCAAAGTCACCGCGACATGCGGAGCAGCGCCGATGCGAGTCGTCGCCCAGGTCAGGATGCCGGTCAACGACGTCACAACCGCCACGCCGATCGCAGCCATCATCGATCGGCTCGTCCACCGTCGGAACGATCGTCGGCCGCTCATTCGCCATAGCGGGACGCGGTCCAGGGTTTCGGGTTGTCGGATCGGCGGCAACAGGGGAGACGACGATCCTTCGACGTGGGAAGCCATGAATCTTGCGCCGTGCTGGGAAGGGAGTTTGGTAGGGCAGACGACGCAACGCTACCACACGAAATGGTTACCATCGCGACCGATGACCCAGCACGCGCGTCGAGCCCAGCATGCTCGTTGGCGATCTTCCGTCCAGCCGTCATGACCGGCAACGTTCCCCGAACGAGACCTCCCTAACCAGTTCTCCTCAGCGTTTGTGCAAACCGGTCAAGGAAGATGACGCGACCGTACCGAAAGCGTATCTCGGAACGTCGATATCGCCGGAGTGTCGTTGAACGCGACGGCGGTGGAGTCGCAGGCATGGATCGCCGTAACAACACCACTCACAATCGGTGACCGATCCATGGGCCTTGCCGCTGCAGCCAACGTGTCCAATCGCCGCATTCATCTCTGGACCCCACTGGGAGCGAACCGGTTGGAGGTGGTCGAAGTGAGCGGTAGCGAGTCGATCAGCCACCCGTACCGGTTTCGATTAAAACTTCGCGCCAGCCCGACCGCGCCGATTGATCTGGACTCGCTGGTTGGGAGCAGCGCAACGGTCAGCTTTCAGCTGCCCAACCCGAACTGGGCCTCCCTGGCGGCATCGTCCGCCTCCGCCCCGATGCGAGACTTCTGTGGGATCCTGTCGGATGTTTCGTTTGACGGGGATGATGACCAGTATGGGCACTACTCCGCGACGCTCCGCCCGCGGCTTTGGTCGCTCAAGCTGAATCGTCGCTTTCGGCTTTTCCTCCAACAGACAACCCAAGAGATCGTCACCACGGTGCTCGGCAGCCTGCCGATGCGCTGGGAAATGTCTGGCGCTTCAGAACCGCGACAGTATTGCGTGCAGTACGGCGAAAGTGATCTGAACTTTCTCAGCCGACTTTTGGAGGAAGATGGACTGCTTTACTTCTTTGAGCATCAATACGATAGTCAACCATCCGACCCTGCCGAGCGCCAGGAGCGGATCGTGATCACCGACAGCATCGACTCGGTGAATGAGGGCTCGACGCCGATCCACGAATTCGACTCGGTGCAGGGCGGGAATCGGGGTTCGATGCGAATTCGGCACTGGCGAGTGAAGCGTCAAATGGTCCCGGCCGGCGCGGTCTCCCTGGATCGCAACTTTCAACGCCCACAACAACTGGTCGAAGACGATCATCAACTGACCGACCAGGTTGCCAAGCCCGAGACAACCGTAACCGCCTATCCGTCTGGGGTCGCGTGGCGAATCGACGACGTTTCCCCGGCCGGTGCTCGGGATAGCGACCAACTCAATCAGCTCAATTCGATGGCGACCGCCGACGTCCGGCGGCGGACCCGGAGGCTGGCATTCGTCCAGCAGGGCATCGTCGGGAGCGGTGACGTGGCCACCTTGCAACCGGCGCTGAAGTTCAAGGTGACACGCAATCAGTGTCCGAGTCCAGACGGCTATTACGTGACCTCGATCCAGCATCGAATTCGATTGGCGAATCCGACGCGCAGCGGAACCAGCGGTCCGACGCTGGAGTACAACAACGAGTTTCAATGCCAAGTTGAAACGGTTCCGTTCGCGCCCGGTCGGCAAACCAAGAAACCGAGTGTCGAGGGAGTGGTTCCCGCGACGGTCGTCGCCGATCCGGACATCACCGACGATGACGTTTGCGTCGATGCGTACGGCCGTGTGAAGGTCCGTTTCCCGTGGCAGCCGAACGACGGGTCACCCGGTTGCTGGGTCCGCGTCGCGCAGATCTGGGCGGGACCTCGCTGGGGCGCGTTCTTCTGGCCCCGCGTTGACCACGAAGTTCTGGTCGCCTTCGAGCATGGTGATCCCGATCGACCCGTGATCGTCGGCAGCGTTTACAACGGGAACAACCTGCCCCCGCTGACACTCCCCAAACACAAACTCTCCGGCGGTATCCACTCCAGCACCCACAAGGGAGATCCGACCCGGCAAACCAGTTGTGTCGTTTTCCACGATCGCCCAGGTGAAGAGTACCTGCAGCTGCACTCAGAGACCTATCACTCGCTCAGCTGTGAGACCGAGACGCTGAAGTGGGCAGCTGGCCAGGACATTGAATTCAAGGGGCACCACTGGTTGTTTGACCTCGTCGGAGGCAGCGGCGGCGGCGGGAGCGACTTCTCCGGGTATGACGGCGGTGCCAATGTTAGCTTCAAGAAGGCTAATGACAATGAACGTCCCAGTGCGGCGGACGTGTTCGCCGACATCTTTCTGGCAGCCAACAAGGGCTCCACAATCTACTCAGTCGGAGATTCCTATACGAAACGATTCGGCCGACAGTTTGAGAGCTACTATGGATGCAACATTTGGATCGGATGCGACCCAGTAGAATTCCTGGAGTTCTTGGCAGACAAAACAGGCTACACAGCAGCCAACTGGGCCATTCCTCTTCTGTTTGGCGCCGGAGGCCAGGGAAAAACCCTCTACGGCGGCAGTCACAATCTGCAGTACGGCACCGAGATCAAGACCCACAAGGGGTCGTTGATCTCCAAGTACACACCCCATCCCACCGCACCGGCCAACCGCTACGGCGAAGGAAGTTCACCTCCTGCCGATGAGCCCTCGATGATCGCTTGCCACCCGCTGTTGGCGCTGATTTTGATCATGGACATGTTGATCATGTTGCTGACCAAAGCCGCGTTGTCTCACGACGGCAAAGGATGGAAGGGCTATCTCGCCTTCAGTGAAGTCTGGACGCTCTCAGTTCTGCCGCGCTTGCAAGGTTTGCTGGAGTTTTTGGAGTCGACCACCGGCGACGTGGATGAAGTGTACGTTCGAGCTCAAGGGGCGCTTCGCCGATCTAGGGAGGCGCTTCAGCGCGCCGCGCGGGCTTTGACCACCACCGACGCAGCGGCCGAGGATAGCGCCGACGCGGCAGCGGAAGCGATCGCGACGGCAACCGATGAGGTTCGGGCTGCCGAGCACCGAGTCGAAGAAGCCAGCGAAGAAGCCAGCGAACAGGGCAGCGAACAGGGCAGCGAACAGGGCAGCGAACAGGGCAGCGAACCGGCGAGTGAGCAGGTCAGTGAAGAAGCATAAGCCGATCATTCCATCGAACTTCAGCTGAAGGATAGTCATGGACCAAGCAATGCAAGTGACCGGCGAGCACTCGATCGCCTGCGCCGGATTCAATGTTCGCGCTGAGGTTGTCAATGAGGCGAGCACGATTGACTTGCCCTTGATGAGCCGCATCGATCTGAGTGCGAACGGACCCTCGGACAACGGCAGTGTCAATCTTTCAGCCGATGGCCGTGTCTCGTCGCGCGTCGGTGGTGCATGCGTCGATGTTGTCTCCGGGGGCGTCGTTGCCGACGCCGGCGACGAAGGCAATGTTGGACTTCGCGCAGGGACCGCGCCGATGATGCAGTTCGTCGACCTGGAGGGCAACGGCGGCAGCATCGTTTTGGGCAACGGCCAGGTTCCCCTCTCTCCCAAAATCGAGATCACTCCCGACGGCATCGCGTTGTCGGTCGGTCCCAACAAGATCACCATCGGGCCCACCGGCATCAAGATCAGCGGTTTGACCGTCGCGATTGAAGGTGAACTCGAAGCCTCGATGTCGGCGGCGACCGCGACCGTCAACGGCCAGCTTGAAGCGGCGGTCAAAGGAGCCATGGCGTCGTTGGAAGGAAGCGGTACGGCGACCGTCAAGGGCGCTATCGTGATGATCAACTAAGCTCGGTTCGATAACGCGTATTGATTCCCAGGATGATTTCATGCCACCTGCCGCCAGACTCAGTGACATGCACACCTGTCCGATGCAAACGCCGGGTGTACCGCCCGTTCCACACGTGGGCGGTCCGGTCACCGGTCCCGGCGCTCCAACGGTCCTGATCGGTGGATTGCCGGCGGCCGTGATGGGCGACATGTGCGTCTGTGTGGGCCCTCCGGACTCGATCGTCGCCGGCAGCGGCACGGTGCTGATCGGTGGCTCTCCCGCTGCCCGGCTGGGGGACAGTACCGCGCACGGCGGCGCCATCGTGCTCGGCTGCCCAACCGTCCTCATCGGCGGCTAGCTCGCAATGCCATTTTGCGAACATCCATTTCCTTCGTTTGAACCAACGACGACTTCATGAACGCCGAAATGCTCGATCAGTATCTAGCGGAACAACTGGAATCGCGAACACCTCACCGAGGGATCGAAGCGATGGGCAAGCACGCAATGGCGAAACCGGCGGTGTGGTGGGGTTGCTCGTGCGCCTGGTATTTGTGGCGCCCCGCCCCGCCACCTGATGAGGATGAATCCTTGGGCATCGCCAGCCGCTGGGTGTTCAGCGGCGACGACGAACTGCGGCGGGTGGCCAGCCACCGCTCCGAGCAACCGAATAGCGGTTGCTGCCAGTGGCTTTTGAAGGCGGTTGTCAACAGCGGAGGTGTCCTGGGTTTCCCGGATCAGCCGGTCGATCGCCCCACCCCTGACCTGGCCGGCAAGTTCGTCGAAGGTTTTGTGCATCAATTGATGGCCAAGACGCCGCCAGTCGAGCGTGCTCAAGTGGCGCAAACGTTTGTGCAATTGGCGCGGCAAACGCTTCATGAACCGCTGCCCGTTCTCGCCGCCAACTTGGCTTGAACAGCAACGTGTCGTCCTTTTTTCAAACGGAAATGAAACCTTCCGCGCAGAGAACTGAATCATGAAACAACCTCCCCATGACATGAACGAGACCCTGGACATGGTGTCCAGATTGCGCCGGGACATCGTTCCCATGATCGCCTCGCTGCCGCCATCGCAAGCCAAGTCGTTGATGGAGAATCTGCACGAGGCGAGCGAGTCGCTGGTCGAGGAGGTCCGCGGGGCTTATCCGAAAGCGATAGAGGCATTTGAGGCCCAGGAGCGGGAGTCGGAGACGATGTTGGTCCAGGCGAAACAGAACGTGGCCGAGGCCAAACAGAAGTTGGCAGCGATGCCAGCGGTGGATCAGATCCGCCAGAACCTCGTCCCCGCCGCCCCGGAACTCCCCGCGGGGTTACCGCACGCGTTCGCATCGGAGATGCAAAACCGGTACGCCCCCGCTCCACCGCCGATCCCGCCCCTGGATCAGCCCGCCACCGCTTGGCAAGATTGGTCGCTGACGTGAAACCGCCGATCAACATCGAAACGCGGCCTTGCGGCGCGGTTGTTCTGGCGGCGGTATTGCAGCAGCACGGCCGTCGAGCGAGCGCGGAGGAACTGTGGTCCGAAGCGGCGATGGCCGACCCCTTCGGAACCCACGGGACACGTTCCTACCGCTTGGCCGGCCTCGCACGCCATTTCGGGCTGGAGGCCGCCGTGGTGCAATGCCGCAGCGAACGAGCCTGGGATGCGCTCACTCATTGCTGCCAGCACCCCGTCTCGGTCATCCTCAATCATCAGACCCCCTGGGCTCGACGAGAGGGACACTACAGTCGGCTGCTGGGAGTCGATCCAACCTCGATCGAAGTGGACGACCCGATCCGGCAGCGGCGCATGCAAATCGAGCGGGACGAGTTCTTGCAGTTATGGAAACCCAACACCGAGGCGGGCGGGTTTGTTTTGATCGGGGTGGCCGAGCGGGCGGCGGCACCGGAGCGGCTGTCCGAAACGGGGTTGCCTTCGGACCCGTTGGACGCTGCGGCTGCCTGTCCCCGTTGCCGAGCCGAACTGTCGTTCACCCCGGAACCCCTGTTTCGCCCCGACGATTGGTCGCGAGGCGGATTGTGGCGACGCTTTTTCTGCCACGGCTGTGACGCCGCCTTCGCGCCGGCCCGTTGAGAACGATCCCAGGCTCCGGCTAAAACGCTGGGCCGGACGGCTGACACCATGCCGTGACAAGGTGGACCGCATGGGGCCAACGGCTACGGCTCAACGAAATGCTTTCACCCACGTTTTCAACTCGGGCCCCGGGGGGAATGATCAAGCGATCGGAGAGTCGGGCGGGTTCTCCGGTCCTGGCCCATCTGGTCCTGATTCATCGGATCCTGGCCCACCCGACCCTGGCGCATCCGGTCCTGAATTCTCCGGCCTCGGATTCACTGGCCCCGGATTCACGGGACCTTGGGGACCTTCCGACGCCGGTGGCCGGCCTCCTTGTTGGCGACGCTGCTCCAATTGTCCGACAGCACTTTTGAGCGAATCGAGTAAGCGAGGGACTTGTCCCGCGGCGAGATAGACGCGTGCGCTGACCGCGGACTGCGGGAAAAAACTGGTCAAGAAATCGAGGCCGAATTCGGTCGCCCCGTGACCGATCATGACGCCGTTGGCGTAGGTGCCGCTGAGGGTGTCGTCGGGCATCTTGAGATCGTCATAGATTTCCTGGGGCGTCGGTCGCCGCTGATCCGGGTCTTGCGGCGACGCCGCGGGCACTGGGGGGTCTCCGAATCGATTGCGGTACAGCTCCAGGTTCTTCTGGAGCGCATCGATGAATTGCGGCATCACGGGATGGGGAATCACGACCCGCGCCGCGACGCGGTGGGGACGCCCAATCGTTTGCAAAAAGTCAACGATGTACTCGGTCGGTCCGGTCATCACAATCACGCCCGTGCTGAAACAGCCGTTCGCGACCTTGTCAGGAACGCGAGCCCGCAGCGCCGGGTTGTTCTCGTGGGGCGCCGGTTGGCCGGGCGGCGGCGGAAGTTCCGAGCTCATACAGGCTTCGCGATCGGTGCGGGAAAAATGGGGAGAGCGACGCGCCGCATTCTAACGGAACGGCCCCTTCAACTCGATGGCCAACGGAAGGGTCATGGTGCGTTTTCCTCCACAGGGAATGTCGGTTGCGCGCAAGGGTGAGGTCATTGAGCGTACCGTTTGAGCTTGCGATCGAGGGTACTCCGCTCGATTCCCAGAATGGACGCCGCGCGACTTTTATTGCCATCGGTGTGGCGGAGCACCCGTTGGATGTGGCGGCGTTCCAGTTCCGCGAGTGTGATCTCAGGCGACTCCGAGGGCGCGCCGTCGCGGTGAGCCGGTCCGTGAACGGGGGGGGCCAGCGCGAGGTCGTTCTCATCGATCACCTGTTTGGTGTTCAGAACCACGGCCCGTTCGATGACGTTTTTCAGTTCGCGGATGTTTCCGGGCCACGAGTAATCGAGCAAGCGTCGTTTCGCGGCGTCGGTCAACCCTTCGATGCGACGTCCCATCTCTCCGTTGAAGCGGCGCAAGAAGTGCTCGGCGATCTCCAAGCAGTCCCGACCGCGACTGCGCAGCGGAGGGACGACGATTTCGATCACGTGAAGCCGGTAATAGAGGTCTTGGCGAAACGTGCCAGCACGCACCATCGCCTGCAGATCTCGATTGGTGGCCGCAACGACACGAACGTCGGCCCGGATCGGATCGTGCCCGCCAATCCGCTCAAAGGGGTGCCCTTCCAGAACCCGCAGAAACTTGGCTTGCAAGTCTGCGTCCATCTCACCGATCTCGTCAAGCATCAACGTGCCGCCGTCGGCTACCTCCACCTTTCCCCGCTTGCGCTCCGTCGCTCCGGTGAAGGCTCCTTTCTCGTGACCGAACAACTCGCTTTCGAGCAGTGTCGGCGAGAGGGCGGCACAGTTCAGACAAACCAACGGACCCTCCCGCCGAGAACTGGCGTGATGGATCGCCGACGCAACCAACTCCTTGCCCACACCAGACTCGCCTCGAATCAGCACCGTTGTCGAGGTGGCGGCGACCAGTGCGATTTGCCGGTTCACTTCGTCGATCGCTGGGCTGCGACCGATGATGCGGACGCGGTCTCCGAGCTGTTCCTGCAGTTGTGCGATCTGTCGCCGCGACTGGCGGAGAGAGCGGTCGAGTCGCCGACGCTGGGCCAGATTGGCCAGCGATTCACCGAGAATCTCCGCCGCGGCCACGACGAATTCGAGCTCCTCGGTCGCCAGCGGTTCCCGGGGGGGAGAGGTCGTCAGATGCAACACTCCCAGGCTGTGATCGGCTGAATCGCGAATCGGGGCGATGATCAAACTGTCGACGTCGATCTCACCACGGCTGTTCTCCGTCGCCAATTCCCGGTCGCCCGCCACGTTGCGGGCCAAAATCGCCTGGCCGTCGTCCACCAAGACGCCGCCGACGAGCGAGGCCGGGGGGCGGCGGTAACTTCGCTCGCCGGTTTGCCGGGTGGCGAGCAGCGGCATTCGCTCCACCGGCGGTGAGTCGCTCCCCGGTTCCCACGCATAGATCCCGCCACTGGTCAGTCCCACCTGTGCGGTGATCGCCTCCAGCGTCGCTTCCGCCGCGGCTTGAAACGAATCGCTGCCGGCAAGCGAGAAGGCGAGTCGCAGCAGCGGCCGGCTCGCTCCCACCCCCCGATTCCCCTCCGGCGGTGGCGCCGTCTCTTCATGAAGAAATCGGCTGAATCGGCGGCGGTCGGTGATTGAGTTGGCATCGAACGCCATCGTGATCTGGTCGTCGGTCGCGCAGGCCGCCGCGTCCCCGGCTGCCGGCTCCGACGGCCCAATGTCCAGACGGGTCGAAAAGGTGATGGCGTATCCGGCAACCTCGATCACATCCCCTTCACCGAGGGAATGAGCCGTCTCGATGAGTCGACCATTGACGAGCGTTCCGTTGCGGCTGCCGAGATCCTCGATTCGCCAGGCGCCGTCGTCCCAGAAAACGCGGGCATGCCGCCGGCTGGCCCGCTCGCTGCGCACAGTGATCTGGTTCGACGAAGAACGGCCGATGACCGCGTCGCGGCCTGCCGATAGCCGGAAAACGTCGCTCCACCGGCCGGCGGACCGGAGCACCACATAGGCGGAAGCGGAAGGGGCAGCGGATGGGGTCTCGGGCTCGGGCACGAACAGCTTGGCGGCGTTGAAGGTGGAGTCACGAAGTAGCCGCCCCCAGAGCATGGGATCGGTCGCGGGGCGGTGGCGGGCCCGTCAGGGGTCACCTCTGGCCGGGCGAAACGCGAAAAACGGGACCCGACAGCGAATGCCCGACAGTTGTAACGCTACCCAACCGCAATTATTCTAACCAGAGGGTCGGCTTCTGTTTGTCCCTGCATGAGGTCCGTCCGCGGCCGGTTCGCCCGCTCGTCCTATCCCCTTTCCCGATCCGATGGATGCCGGTGATACACCCGGTTTCCTTTCGCGCCGTTTGTTCTGGAGAACTGTTTGATGGCCATGGGCTCAAAACTATTGATCGTCGGCCTTGCCACGGTCTCACTCGGCGTGATGACGCTGGCGTCCGTCCTCGATGCGGGAGGATTGCTCGGCGGACGACGAAGGTCGGTCGGGGGCGTCTCTGTCGATCCCTCGGGACTGGTCCGTAGCGCAACCGTGGAGGAAACTACGGAGCTGCGAAATTTGCTCCGCGGGGCGCTCGATGCGCCGCGTGGCGAGATGGCCGAGAGCACCGAGATGCGGATGATCTCGCTGAAAGGACTCCAGCAAGCGATTGTCGAAAGCCGTCAGACCGGCGGACCGTTGCCCGATGAGATCGCCCTGCTGGCCGGCTTGCAGCGGGTCGAGTACGTCTTCATCGACGAAGCGAACAGCGACGTCATATTGGCCGGACCGGCGGAGCCTTGGAAACTTGCCGATGATGGTTCGATCGTCGGTGCGATCAGCGGCCGAGCCATGCTTCACCTGGATGATCTGGTCGTTGCCATGCGCTCGGTCGAGTCGGCTCGCCGCGAGGGAATCAGCTGTTCCATCGAGCCGACCGCCGAGGGGCGGCGGCGGCTCAAGAAATTGCTCAGTGGCGTGCAACTCCGCCCAGGCCAAGACCCGTCGATGCTCGAACCGGCGATGCGCGAAGCATTCGGACCGCAACAGGTGGCGCTGACGGGCGTCCCCGACAACAGCCGCTACGCCCTGGCGATGCTTGCCGCCGATTATCAAATGAAGCGGATCGCGATGGCGCTTACCGAATCGTCCGTCGCTGGCTTGCCGAGCTACCTGGAGATGGCCCGCAACATTCGCCAACGCGGCGGCCAAAATCCCCGCTGGTGGATGGCGTGTGACTACGATGCCTTGTCCCGCACCGAGGATGGGATGGCATGGAAGGTCTCCGGCCAAGGGGTCAAGACATTGACCGAACAAGATCTCGTGTCGGCCGACGGCAGCGTCGCCGGTTCCGGTCGAACCGACCCCACCGCCGCCCGCTGGGCTGACCGGATGACCGAGCACTACGGAGAATTGGCCAAGCAGATGCCGGTCTTCCAAGATCTGCGAAACCTGATGGACCTGACCGTCGTCGCGACGTTGATCCAACAGGAACGGTTGGCGGACAAGGCCGGGCTCGATCTCTCGCTGCTACTTGAGTCCAACGACACGATTGAGCTGGCGAGCTACCCCACACCGGAATCGGTGGCCCCCGAATGCAGCTTCATTCGCGGCCGCGCCGGCGTGGTCGCGACCGCCTCGGGCGGTGTCGATATCAACGCGTTCGAAGTCGTCGAGAACCAGACGCCGGATGAGGCGGTCGGCACGGTCCGCGAGGAAGCCCTCGCCGCCAACACCCAGCATTGGTGGTGGGACCGCTAGCGCTTCGTCGCCGCCGGCTGCTCGGTGTGTCCAGTAATGTCGGTGTGTCCCGTCGTGCTTGCGCTGCTACTGAACCCGAATTGGCTTACGGTGCCAGGCGTTGTAGAGATACCCTTTCAGATTCCAGTCGACCGACGCCGGCTGCACGTGGCCGTCCGAATCGGTCGCCCGGACGATCAGATTCTCCGTCATCTGCGTGATGTCGGTCCGGGCCTCCCACAACCGCCAGCAGAAGGGCCGAGCCGGGTCGGAAAAGGTCGCCGAGCTCCACGTCTTCCCTCCGTCGCTCGAAAGCTCCACCTTGGCGACCGTCAATCCCGGCAAGCCGCGGGCCACTGCGTAACCGCGCACCGTCAATCGCCCCGGCTCGACTCTGGCATCCTTCTCCGGCACGGCGATAGCTGAGTTCAGCGGGAACGGTTGGATCGGCTCGGCGTCCTTCCACTCCTGGTCCGTCCCTTCGGTGACCAGTTTGTACGCGCTGGCCAAATAGTGGTTGGGCGACGGCCGGTCGCTGACGACAATCCGCCGCAACCATTTGACGCTTCGCGCCCCGATGAAGCCCGGTACGACCATTCGCATCGGGTACCCGTGGTCGGGGGTCAGCTCCTGGCGGTTCATCTCGTAGGCGACCATGGGCTGGGCAGCCGGTCTGTTCTCTTGCATCGCTTTGGCCAGCGGGATCGAGCCGCCGAACGGAATCACCCCGTCCTCCCGCTCGATCTGGTCGGCGCCTTCGAACCAGACGTGCCGCGCGCTCTCCTTCACCCCGGCCTTGCCAAGCAAATCGGCGAGCCAAACGCCGCCCCAGCGTGCGTTGCCAATGGCGCCCGCGCCCCACGGAACACCGTCGACCGGCTTCACTTCGCTGTGTTCCTCACGCCGGTTCCCGGCGCAGATCAGCGTCGCCGTCACCCGCTGTTTGGGAAACCGCTCACGCAGCTCCTTCAGGGAGATGGAAAACGGTTCATCAACCAAACCCTCCACCTGCAAGCGAAACCGGTCGGCGTCGATCGTCGGAGTCGGAGCGTGACTGCGGACGTAAAAGTGCTCGGTCGGCGTGACCCACGACTGAACCAGTCGATCGAGTGTGGGTTCTCGATTCGGAATCGAGCGGGTGTGGACGATCCAACCTTCGTCCGACTCCGGCAGCTGGCCCCAGCTAGGTCTCGGCAGGCCGAGCCAAAGAATTCCCGCGGTTCCGCCCGATGCACGCAGGAGCGTCCTTCGATCGAACACGAGGTCACGTTGTTGGGTGAATTGCATGCGACGGGATCCATTCGGTGTGCAATAGGAAGACTGTCTTGGTTCAGCGGGAAATGGATTTCGGTGGCCAAGCGTCGGACGCAGCAGCGGCCGTGGGACCTCCACACACTCTAGCAAAACACAGGCAGGAGGGGGGAGACACCGGAGGCGGGATGGCATGCGGTCATGTGAGTCGCACGCGGAGTCGCGGAGAACGCGGGGCAAAACAAGCGATCCAGCCTCCTTGTCCGCGGCTCCGCGTGAGATCGAGGGAGTGGTACTGCGTGCACTTCCGGAAAACTCGTTTCTTCTCCAGAGGGCAATCATGGCGCGGGTAAAAAGGGAGTGGGGTGTTCGAGGCGGGCGAAATCGGGGTCGACCACTGCTTCAACCGGATCGTCCGGAGAAGCTATCTCTGTGGCTTCGACCCGCCGCTTTTCGCAAGAAACACCATTTGTCGCCGGATCATCCGGCCCGTAATATAGGGGCCCCGGACCAGGTCGCCCCGGGTGAATTCACCGCCATCCGATTTCTATCAACACAGGCACCGAAATGAACGCAACACGTATTGATCGAGTACTTTGGCGTGCTATCACCATTGGAGCCACGCTTGTGGCAGTGGGATGGATCGTTGACTTTCGGTCCAGCAGCGACCCCCATTTCTGGGATTCACTTGGCTTTGCAGTGATAGCGATTGCGACGGCTTCACTTCTGTTTCGCAATCGAAGATCGTTTCCCGGCATTTACTCCAGAGCGCTAACCGCTGCAAGAGCTGGCCGAAAGGGTGATCGATGGTGGATACTGTCTATCGCTGTCGGAGCTGTACTTGTAGGTGTTGGCTGGGCAGTCGATTTTTACTCGAGCAGTGATCCTCATTTCTGGGATTCGCTCGGTTTTGCGATAATGGCATTTGCCACATGCATGCTGCTCGTTGGTAAACGGAAATCGGTTGCGATCCAGTCTTCGTAAGCGGCGGCCCAGTTTTCACGACACGTTATCCGGAGTCAATTTCGCCCGTATCATTAGGCTCTTCCGCGATGTGAGTGGCCGCGAGCGGACGCTCGCTGGTTGCGGCTGGAATGCAATCGGGGTCGCTGCCTTCTTCGGAGCCGGATCAATCGCCGCTCACCCCCGCGCCGCAGCGGAGGTCGCAGTGAGGCACCAGCGGAGACCGTAGTGGAGCGAATGGGCGGCGATGGACCAAGCGGAGAGGACGGCAGCGGTGCCTTCTTTGGAGAGGGTTGGAGCTGTGGACCACGCGGGCGCGTAGGCCATTGCGTCACTCCCTCCGATCTCACCAACAAAGCCCCTGGGGGCATTCACCCCGCCAATTCGTCGGCCGCCGTTCACTCCGCTCGTGCCTCGCTGATGTCGTAACCGCTCACGGACTGCGAAATTGCTCTCCGCGGATTTCGCTGGAATCGGTAGAATTCGGGCATCATGGACGGAGGTAACATGACCGACATTGCCGCCCGCTCGCGTGCAACGCGATTGTTATTCGCGTTGTTGTTACAAGCTTGAATGTTCCACCTTAATTCCACCCAGCTCGTACGTGAACAGCAGCGATACTACACGCGCTGAGAAACCTGTCGGTGCTCTTGGGTGCACGCGAATGGATTTAATCAGCGTTTGGACGCCGTGTGCGCCGATGACCAGATTGTAGCCGCGATCAATCGGCTGGTCGTCGCGTGCAACGTGCATTGATGCTCGTATTTCTTTTTCGAAAGCGAATTCGACCCTCTTCAAGTACCGAGGAACGTACCATGGGCTAAGTCTTTTTGGCGGTGCGTTATCGCCCCAGTATGCAACAGCAAACTTTGGATCGTCGAGATCGTCGAGATCGTCGAGATCGTCGTGATACCCGTAGTTGACGCGGCCTATTCTCACGTCGGTTTTTGTTGCAGAGAAGCACTGTTTGAGGCTACCAACCGTAGACTGAATGACCAACGCGTCAGTGCCGTTTGTGTACTCGTGCCACATTCGTTCGTTCTCATTGGCGTCGCAATTCCAGCAATATATCGGGTTGCTTGGTATCTCTCGTTTTTCGTACCAGTCTGCCTCAGTGTACGTTCCGCCTTCTGCCCGATCGCACATTTCACGCCTCATCTTCGCCTGCCAATTCGGCGGAAGTACCGAATCCCACGAATCCGAGAATTGGTCGGATCGCACGAAGTACAGCCCGAAAGTGTCGAGAATCGACTCAAACTTCCAGAAGTCCATGTAGCGCCAGATCGTGGCACCGTCATCGGGGAGTTGGAGGCCGGTCATCGGGACAAATGGCATTAGATAATCCGGAACCACCTGAGAGGCTGTAGTTGGCGGATAACGAAATGCGATCTATGGAGGCACCGGAGGTGCATGCATAGATCGGGCGTTGACCTTTGTCAGCCTCGCTGGTGGGGCCACCGGGAAGCAAGGATCAGGGGGGCGACCGGGTCTAAACGATTCTAGCAGGAAGCACCCCTGAGGTGCCAATCCCGGTAGATACAGCTGCACAGAGGGGTGGACCACCGGCCACCCGATTTCCTTTGCACTTTTGACTTGCGTTTCCAAGTACCAGTCGTAATGAGCAGGTCGGACGAACGGATTCCGAAAAATTGGCAAGGAACTTGCACTGCTTGATGGATGGGAAGCTCGTCCGCTAATGCTACATTCGTTCGACGGTCGAACGTGACGCAACGAGTGATTTCCTCCCAATCGATTCAAATGGGAGGATGATCATGTCACGCGCAACGAGCAAGTTCGCTGAACTACCGACGGTGTCCTTTCAGTAAGCATGCATGCATGAAGCCTACTGGGCGAACGCGGTCGATTGCCGGTCCATTCTGCGCTCATTGTGGAGGAGGACCGATGACAATGCATTCCCGCGGCCGCGGCGCTGGCGATCTGGCGCGGGCCAAACGGCGATTCGATCAGTGGCGACGCTCCGGACGCTGAGGTCGCTTTCCCAGCGAATTGTGGACCCTCGCCGCCGGAACTGCCTCCAGGCATGGCGTCGATGCCATCGCTGATCAGCTTCGCCTCGATCCCCAGCGGTTCGGCCAGTGGCGCGATCGCTTGGGTTTGACGGCGTCTGAGAATCGACAACAGCCCGCGGCCACCAAGTCGCCCTAGTGTCGCTCTCACAACTGCCGTTGCAGGTCGCCCGCCATTGTAGCAAGCTCCTCCAATGACTGCTGCCTTAGCATGTCAGGCGAAGACTCTGGAATACCGAGCAATTGCTGCAAGAGCCTGATCTGACCGATCAGTTCCCCCCTTGCCTCTCCCCTTGCCTCTCCTCGTGCCTCGCCTCGTGCCTCGCCCTCGGCAAGCCCTTGCTCTCGAGCATGTTCCAGCCTGGCTTGCTCGTCTCGCTGCATCTTCAGCCGGGCTT
>CAYWXT010000059.1:0-25472 GCA_964462125.1 uncultured Pirellulaceae bacterium
CGCGCATCTCTGGTGGTTCCTGTACGACGTGGCGCGGCAGTACCGCGAGAGTTTTGACGTCTACGGCACCAAGAAGAGTTTCGAGTGGACGCTCGTCGAGGGAGAACCGCACGTGCTGCACACCGCCAAGAAACCGGAGCCGGAGATCCCCGAAAGGGTTGAAGTCCCCGACTTTGCCGACCGCCTGCCGGAGCCGATTCGGCGATTCACCCTGCCGGCGGAAATTCACGACGCGGATCACCTCTCCTTCGTCCAGGGCGGCGGTCATGGCGGCTCGCATCCCCACCTGGTCCACGAGTTCGTTTCTTCGCTGCTGGAGGATCGTGACCCTCGGCCCGCGGCGCGGACCTCCGCGAACTGGACCTGCGTCGGCCTGTGCGCCCACGAATCGGCGACCAGGGGAGGGGAAATCGTCGAGCTGCCAGAGTTCACCGTCGGGGACGAGGAACATTTTGTACACGGCCTGTGAGTTCCCGCGGATCAAGCATGATCAGGGTGTCGCTGCTCCACGATTTTTTCTGCCTTCGGGAGCTGATCGGTTGAGTTCATCGAGGGGGCGGGTGCGTTCCTCCAACGGGGCCGGTGGTATCCGAGTGACGCCGCGGGTTTCAACGGTAAACAGGTCGGATGGGTCGAAGTTTGACAATCATGCGGCCGACGACTAGGATCTTGCAACGCCGTATTATTCGGTGATTTGCCACGCCCAAACTTGCCGCGTCCAGACATTTGGTCGTGGTCCCGCCCAACTGACCGACCTTGCTTCTTCAGGAGAGGCGGCAGGTCGGCTCGATTGTTTCTGTTTCCGCGCCAGCATGAATCTGGTCGAAGCCGAAATTCTTTCAGCCTATGCAATCCACCCCGATTCGGCCTCAGCCAACGCCTTGCTTGGCGACAGCGAAAGTCGGTTCGGTGAACACCAGTAACGAGCATTACGCTTCAGTCACGGGAGATCTCAGGTATGCGTTGTCTCGGAAATCCACTCGGCCGCCGCGGTTTTCTTGCGGCCGGGATGTTTGGCGGGCTCGGTTTGTCCCTTCCGGAACTGTTGATGCGGCAGGCGGCCGCATCACCGAAGGACTATGAGTTCATTGAGGCCAAGGCGAAAAGCGTGATCCACATCTTTCTGCCGGGCGGATTGGCCCAGCAGGAATCGTTCGATCCGAAGCCCTACAGCCCGCTTGAGTACCGCGGGGAGTTGGGGACGATCAAGACCAACACCGGTGAGGTGGTATGCGAGTCCGTCCCGCAGTTGGCCAAGCGAGCCGACAAGTTCAGTGTGATCCGCTCGATGACACACGGCGAGGCGGCGCATGAACGGGGCACGCACAACATGTTCACCGGCTACAAGCCGAGCCCGGCGCTGAAGTTCCCCAGTTTCGGCGCGGTGGTCAGTCACGAGTACGGACCCCGTAATAACTTGCCGCCTTACATCTGCATTCCCAATGTGCCGAATGAGTATGCGGGGACCGGCTATTTGCCCAGCAGTTACGGCGCCTTTGCGCTCGGAAGCGATCCGGCGGGGGGCAACTTCAAGGTCCGCGACTTGGATCTTGCCGGTGGCGTCGACGAGGATCGCTTTCTGCGTCGCAAGGCAGCCCTTGATGCGGTGAACGAGCGATTCGTCTCGGCGACGCCGGCGGACAACGTCGAAGCGATGAATTCGTTCTACCAGCGGGCGTACGACCTGCTCGATACCCCGGCCGCTCGCCAGGCGTTTGACATTTCCAAAGAGGACGACAAGCTCCGCGACCGCTACGGCCGCAATCAAGCGGGCCAGCGGATGTTGATGGCGCGGCGGCTGGTCGAAGCCGGTTCGCGGCTGGTGACGCTCACCTACGGCGGCTGGGATATGCACCGGAATATCACCCAGAGCATCAAGAACCGGATGCCGACGCTCGATGTCGCCCTGGCGACCTTGCTGGATGACCTCTCCGACCGCGGGATGCTGGACGAAACGTTGGTCATGGTCAGCAGCGAATTCGGGCGGACCCCGAAGGTCAACAACGACGCTGGCCGAGATCACTGGCCGAAGGTCTTCAGCGTGATGCTCGCCGGGGGCGGGGTGCGCGGCGGAACGTTCTACGGCGCCTCGGACGCGACCGCCTCGGAGCCGGAAGACGATCCAGTCTCACCGGAAGATCTCGCCACCACCATGTATCACCTGCTGGGGATCGTCGCCGACAAGGAGCTGATGGCTCCCGGCGACCGCCCGATCGAGATCGTCAATGGCGGCCAGGTGATCGAGCCGTTGTTGGCATAATTCACGCTTCCTCGTAGACGGGAATCTGACACATGAGGTTTCGATTCATGGCCCGAGCCACCTGCTTCGCGGCGATCGTTTCGGTCGCCACGAGCGGTCTCGCAGCGCTGCCGGTGGTCAATCGGTTGGAACCGCTCGGCGTCGTCCGCGGCGAAGAGACGACCGTCGTTTTTCATGGCCAGCGGGTCAAGGACGCGCGCCAGGTGTTGACCGATGTGGAGGGGATCGAAATCCTCGCCGTCGAGCCGGTCGACAACGGCAAGGTAGAGGTCAAGCTGAAGGCCGCCCCCGATTTGGCTCCCGGCCTCTACCCGGTACGCCTGGTGACCGGCAGCGGCATCGCGAACTTGCGGCTGATCGGCGTCGGCACAATGCCGGTCGTCGAAGAAGCGGAGCCGAACAGCGATTTTGATGAGCCGCAGGAGATCGAACTGGACCGCACAATCGAAGGCGTCATCGAGCGCGAAGACGTCGATCACTACCGAGTCAAGCTCGCAGCGGGCCAGAAGCTGACGGTGGAGGTCGAGGGTATTCGATTGGCCTATTCATTGCGCAATCGAAACGTGCTGGACCCTTACATCGCGATCTTGGATGAGGACCGGTTCGAGGTCGCCAGCAGCGACGACTCGGCGTTGCTGCAGCAGGACGGAGTGTGCACCTTCACCGCTCCGGAGGACGGCGAGTATACGGTGCTGGTGCGGGACAGTTCTTTCGGGGGCAGCTCCACCAGTGGATACCGGCTGCATGTCGGAACCTTCCCCCGGCCCGTGGCAGCACTGCCCTCGGGTGGTCCCCCCGGTTCGATTGTCGAAGCCACGCTGATCGACGCCGACGGTTCCGCCACCGTCGCCTCGTTCCAGCTCCCCAGCCACCCCTCGCCCAGATGGGGCGCGATCACGGAAACGGACGAGGGGATCAGCCCGTCTCCGAACTGGATGCGCGTCAATGAGCTGCCAGTGGTGCTGGAGGAAGAGCCCAACAACGATCACCGCAAGGCGCCCGTGGTCGACGTTCCTGCAGCGCTGTGTGGCGTGATCGAGGAGCCGGGAGATTTTGATTGTTTCACCTTTGAATGCAAGAAAGGCCAGTCGTTTCTGGTGGAGGTCTTCGCTCGCAGCGTGTTGCGGTCTCGGTTGGATGGGGTCGTGAACGTATTCGGTCCCGATCATCAATCGCTCGAATCTTCAGACGATGCCCAGGGATCGGTCGACCCGTACTTGGAGTTCACCGCGAAGGAGGACGGAACACACACGATTCGGATCTACGATCATCTGCGGAGCGGAAGCGACATTCACCAATACCGCATCGAGGTCACGGAGAAGCAGCCCGAGATCGGGCTGTCGCTCAAGGAGCTTCGTCGCGACCAGGCGATGGTCGCTCCGGTCCCTGCCGGTGGTGCGACCGGAATGGTCGTGCAGACCCAGCGGAGCGGCTACAACGGAGAGATCGACCTGGAGCTCGAAGGATTGCCCGATGGCATCACAGCGACCACCTTCCCGGTCCCTTCGGGGCGCAATGAGATCCCGGTGCTGCTGACCGCGGACAAGGACGCCGAACTGGCCGCTTCCCTGTTCGATATCATCGGCAGCGGGGATGAGGACGACTTTTCCCTCACCGGAGATTTCCGGCAGGAACACAAGTTGGTGTTGGGCCAGAATCGCCGGCACATGTGGTCCTACGACACGGAGCGAGCGGCGGCCGCGGTCACCGAGCCGGCCCCGTTTGAAATCGAATTGATCCAGCCCAAGACTCCCATTGTTCGCCGCGGCAGCAAAAACTTGAAGGTGCGGATCAAACGCGACGAGGGCTTCGACAAAACGGTCTCCCTGCGGACCCTATACAACCCGCCCGGGGTCGGGATCAACAACAGCCGCAAGATCGGCGAAGGGAAGTCGGAGGCGACGATCCCGATCACCGCCAATGGCAATGCCGCGATGGGGCAATGGCCGCTGATCATCGTCGCCAGCTACGCGACCGACATCGGGACCGCCCAGGTGGCGACCAACGCGATCATGCTCGACGTGCAAGACTCGCTGTTCAGTTACGATTTCCCGCGCTCCGCGGCGGAATTGGGAACCGAGGACGTCGTTACCCTTTCTCTGGAGGTCATGCGGGAGTACGAAGGGGACGGGGAGGTTGAGCTGGTTGGCTTCCCCAACGGCGTGAGCAGCCCCGAGCCGACGCAGAAGATCGAACCGGACGACACGGCGGTCAGTTTCCCGATCGTCATCGCAGAAGACGCAAAGGTCGGTAAGCACAAGACCTTGAACGTCGTATCTCGCGTCACGGTCGACGACGAGGTGATCGTTCAGACCACCGGAACCGGGGTGCTCCGCGTCGATGAGCCGCTTCCAACGGAAACGGAAGAAGCGGAGGAGCCGGAAAAGAAGAAAGAGAAGAAATCGGAGGCTTCCAAACCGCTAAGTCGTTTGGAGCAGTTGCGGCAACAGAAGTCCCAAGCCGGAGACTAGGTACGCACGCTCTGGCAAGCTGGAAACGAAACAGGATGATGCAGGTATGAAATCGATCGTAGCTACGGCTCCTCATTGGTGTTTCTTTCTTTTGATCGTGGCCCCTTGGGTCGCGGCGGACGCGGTCGAACCGGCCACCTCGGTGCCGTCAAAGAAACTGGCCGCCGAGCCCGACTTGGCGGTCTATCCGCCCGAGATCAAGCTCGATTCGTCGCGCGACTTCCAATCGTTCGTCGCGGTGGTCCGCCGCGACGACGGGATCACGCTCGACAGTTCCGAGCTGGTCAGCTGGTCGTTGGCCGACGAGTCGATCGCGCGGCTCGACGGGTTCACCCTGCATCCCGTTGCCGACGGCTCGACCAGTTTGATCGCGGAGCTGGCGGGAACCCGGGTCGAGATCCCGGTGACGGTCCGTGGCGCCGATCACACGCCATCGGTCAGTTTTGAAAAGGACGTGATGGCAGTTCTGACCCGCTCCGGATGCAACACCGGATCGTGTCATGGGGCCGCGCGCGGCAAGGACGGGTTCCGCTTGAGCCTGTTCGGTTTCGACCCCGCCGGTGACTATCACCGCATCACACGAGAAATTGGTGTGCGGCGCATCAATCTGGCGCGCCCCGAAGAAAGTCTGTTTCTGAAGAAAGCGACCGGGGCCGTGCCGCATACCGGCGGTAAGCTGTTCGAGCCCGACAGCGACTACTACGCGATGTTGCGGGAATGGTTGCAGGACGGTGCCCCGATCGACCCTGAAGATTCCAAGCCGCCGGCGGTGGAGTCGGTATCGATTTATCCGTCCCAGGCCGTGATCGAAGGGGAGGGGGCTCAACAGCGGTTTGTCGCCGTGGCGACCTACAGCGACGGCACGACCCGTGACGTCACCCGACTGGCCGCCTTCAATTCGAACAATGAAGGTTCCGCCGAAATCGACGAGTTCGGCGTAGTCACCGCAGGGCGAAGGGGGGAAGCCTTCGTGATGGCCCGATTCGACACGCACACGGTCGGCAGCCAGGTGCTGACCTTGCCCGAAGACTTGGAGTACGAGCCGCCGGAGGAGATCGAGGGGAACTATATCGATCAACTCGTCGGCAAGAAGCTGAAACAACTGCGAATCGTCCCCAGCGGGCTGTGCAGCGACGAAGAGTTCCTCCGCCGCGTGACGATTGACATCACCGGGTTGCTTCCGACCGAGGAGCAGTACGAGCGTTTCGTCAACGATCCGGCCGAGGACAAACGCGAGGTCTTGGTCGATCAGTTGCTGGAACAGAAAGAGTTCAGCGAGATCTGGGCGATGAAGTTCTCGCAGCTGCTGATGATCAAAAGCACCAACCAGGTCAGCTACAAGTCCGCCTTCCTCTACTCGAACTGGTTGACGGATAAGTTCGCCCGCAATGAGCCGCTGGATGAAATGGTTCACGAGCTACTGACCAGCACCGGGGGAACGTTCACCAACCCAGCGACCAACTTCTACGAAATCGAGCGGGATACGTTGAAGACCGCGGAGAACGTTGCGCAGGTGTTTATGGGGATTCGGACGCAGTGCGCCCAATGCCACAATCATCCCTTTGACCGCTGGACCATGGACGACTACTACGGGTTCGCTGCCTTCTTTTCCCAGATTGGGCGGAAGAACGCGGAGGACTATCGGGAGAAGATCGTCTTCAACCGTTCCGGCGGCGAGGTCAAACATCTGGTCACCAACGAAAACGTGCCTCCGAAGTTTCTCGGCGACGAGGCTCCTGAGACCCGTGGCAAAGACCGCCGGGAAGTCCTGGCAGATTGGCTGACCGCGGAGGACAACCCCTACTTCGCCCCCTCCATCGCGAACCGCGTCTGGGCGCACTTCATGGGGGTCGGTGTCGTCGATCCCGTCGATGACATCCGGATCAGCAACCCGCCGAGCAACCCGGAACTGTTCGAGGCGTTGGGCGAGAAACTGGTGGAGTACGACTTCGACTTCCGGGCCTTGGTCCGCGACATTTGTAACAGCCGTGCTTACCAGCGAAGTACTGCCAGCAACGAGACGAACGCGCATGATGATCGGAATTACGCGCGTGCGGTTGTTCGTCGGATTGGCGCCGAAAGCCTGCTCGATTGCATCACGCAAGTGACCGAGTCGCCGGACAAATTCCGCGGTTTGCCTTTGGGGGCGCGGGCTGTGCAAATTGCCGACGGCAGCACCAGCAACTACTTCCTGACCTCCTTCGGACGATCACAGCGGGACACCGTCTGTGAATGCGAAGTAACGACCGAACCCTCCTTGTCCCAGGCCCTGCATCTGCTCAATGGGAACTCGGTTCACAACAAGATCAGCGGCGGAAAGACGATCGAACGGTGGGTGAATGACGATGAGTTGTCACCCGAGGAGGTTATCGAGCGGATCTATATCCGCTGTCTCGCCCGCCGGCCGACGGAGAAGGAAAAAGAAGAACTGCTGGCGTCGATGCCGGACGACGGGGACAACGGGGACAACATCGCAGCGCTCCAGGATGTGTTCTGGGCCGTTTTGAATAGTCGCGAGTTCATTTTTAACCACTGAGTGAGTCCCGATGATGAAGCGTTTTTCTCTTTCGTTGGTCAGTTGGCTGGCCGTCGGGCCGCTGGGCTTGTTGGGCCCCGCAGCGATGGCGGAGCAGTCGACCGACGAGCCGAAGAAGATCACCTTCGAGGATGACGTCAAGCCGATCTTCCGCCAACACTGCCTCACTTGCCACGACCAAGGGGAAGCCAAGGGGGGCCTGAGCCTCAACTCCTACACCGCGGTGATGGAAGGGGGTGGCAGCGGCGAGGTGGTCTATGACGACGGGTTCGTCGACGGAAGCCGGCTGTGGCAGTTGGTCAACCACGACGACACGCCCATCATGCCGCCGAACCAGGACAAACTGCCGGACGAAGAGTTGGAGGTGATCCGGTCCTGGATTGAAGGGGGAGCCCTGGAGAACGCCGGCTCGAAAGCGAAGAAGAAAAAGAAGAACGCCCTGGCGATGGTCGCCAGCAGCGGAGGGAAGCCAAAAGGCGAGCCGGCGATGCCGGAAGCGGTTCCCCAGCAGGTCCCCGTCGTGACCGAGCGGGCAGCGGCCGTTACCGCGATCGCGGCGAGCCCCTGGGCGCCCTTAGTGGCGGTCGCCGGTCAGGAGCAAATCGTGCTCTACCACACCGATTCCGGGGAGTTGCTCGGCGTTTTGCCGTTTCCCGAAGGGATCGCCCAGTCGCTCCGCTTCAGCCGCGATGGCGCCTACCTGATCGTCGGTGGCGGGGAACACGCGGTGCTCGGGATGGTGGCGGTCTATGATATCGAGACGGGGGAGCAGGTCGCCACGGTTGGAGACGAGCTCGATACCGTGTTTGGCGCCGATGTCAACGGCGAAATGACGCGGGTCGCCCTCGGCGGCCCGAAGGCAATGTTGCGGATCTTTGATGCTACCGATGGCGAGTTGCTGTTCGACATCAAGAAACACACTGACTGGATTCTTGACGTTGCCTACAGCCCGGACGGGATTTTGGTCGCCTCCGCCGATCGTTCCGGAGGCCTTCATGTCTGGGAGGCGGAGACCGGTCGGCTCTATCTCGACCTGACCGGCCACGACGGAGCCATCAACTCGCTCGCATGGCGTGACGATTCCAATGTGTTGGCCAGTGCCGGTGACGACGGTACGGTCAAGCTGTGGGATATGCATGAAGGGAAGATCGTCAAATCGGTCAATGCCCACGGCAACGGTGTCATGGCGGTACGCTTCGACCACGAAGGCCGCTTCGTTACCGCCGGAAAAGACAAACGGGCTCGCCTGTGGGATGCCAGCGGCAACAAACTGACCGATTTCCAACCGATGGCGGAAGCGGCGCTTGAGGTGGCGATCTCGCACGACGCGAGCCGGGTCATATTCGGTGACTGGACGGGCGAGGTCCTGTCGGCCAGCGTGGAAGATCCCAAGGACAAGATGCCGCTCGCCAGCAACCCCCCGCCGATCCCGGACCGAATCGAAGACATCAAGACCACCCTGGCGTCAATCGAATCGGATCTCGCACCTTTGAAAGAGGAGCTCGTTAGACGGACCGAGACGTTGAACAAGGCCAAGCAGCCACTTACAGATCTCCAGGACCAGATCGCGGCAGTCCGCGACGAGGCGACCGAAGCGGAGAAGCAGGCGGCTGAAGACGAGGAAACGGGTGAGCAATTGCAGGCGGAACTTTCGAAGCTGACCGCCGCATCCCGTGACAGCCACGATGCCGTGATCGCGGCTCGTCTGGCCCTTCGCGAATCTTCCGACCAGGTCGAGCAGGTCGCCGCAGCCGAACAGTCGTTGGCGGAAGAACTGCTCGAGCTTTCCAAGCAGCGCCGCCGACGGGTGAAATTGAAGCAGTCGGTCGCCGCCAAGCGGGAGTTGGCCGCTGAGAAGCTGGCGCAGGCCGAGGAGCTGGAAAAACAGCTCCCGGACCTCGAAGCCGCGGTCGCCGAGGCGGAACAGGAGCGTGACGAGGCGCAGGTGTCGCACGACCAAGTCGCCAATCGGCTCTCGGAGACGCAAAAGAAAATGGACGCCCTGGCCGCCGAACTGCGGTGACCACCAGCAAGCCTTATCATCGCACGCTGACGCCCGAAAGTAGCACAGGCTTCCAGCCTGTAGACCGCGTACTAAAACCAGCGACGGTTTTTTCAGGCATAAGACCGATCTCCGTTGCGCCCGGTTTGCCCTCCCAGGACTTACAGCCTTCCCTCCCGGGGGGATGGCGATCAGCGCCGATCGCCGCACACCGCCCCATCGCTAGGACATCAATGCGCGCTGGCCTATACTGGGGGATAAGCCCGGCGATTTGCTTCGGGGCGCGTCATCGTGCCGTTTGGCTCCCCGGCGTCGCGTTCTGACTGGAGTTGGACGCCATTTCAAACGACGAGAGCGAGAAGGACTGCTTGGATGAGCGGATACGGCGCTTTTAGCGACGATCATTATGTCAATTTGAATCTCAGCACCGAGATGGAGCTGCCGCGAAGCCGCGAATCGGTGCTTCACTATTTCGAACAGATCCGGCGCCGCTACCCGCGGATGCTCAATTTCTACGCCCGCGAAAGGGCTGAGTTTGTTCTGGAGGAAGAGAAGGAAGCGGGCACCTACCGCTGGGTATCCACCGAGCCGAAACGGATCAACAGTGGCGTCGTCAATCCCGAATCGTTTGAGTCCGCCTGCGACCAACACCGCACGGTACTGGAATTGGTCCCCTATGAGCTCTCGGTCAGCCCGCTCGACTGCGAGTCGCTGAGCGTGATGTTCGGATTCGACTTCACGTACAAGGGCAACCACAACGAAATCTTGTGTGAAGCGGTCGGGATCGCTCCCGGACTGGAGACATTTGCATCGGTTCCAGGGACGAAAGTGCTGTCCCACGAGCCGGCGATCCAATTCGCCCTCGATGAGGAATGCCGCACCCAGTGCCGGGTCAGCTTCGAGTCGCGCACCAACGCCTTTCAGGTCCGCACCGGTGACTTTCTGGAAGATCAGCTCAGCGTCTATCTCACCGTTCGGCGGTACGACAGCCTGGGGATCGACGAGAACTACCTCAGCGAGTATGACCGGCTGGCAGGATTGGGGCGTGAGCTGGTCGATAGCTATTTGATCGAAGGCGTGCTCCGCCCTCTGCAGCAGGCAATTTCGCTCCGCTGATCCATGAAGTGTTCCGAAGATCTCCCCCTATTTTCTGATCTGCCCCGTGCCGAGGTGCCGTCGGGCGTTCCCTTGATTCTCGCCAGCGGTTCTCCGCGGCGCGCTCAGCTGCTACGGGCGGCCGGCTACGAGTTCACGATCGACCCGGCCGGGGACCACGCCGAATGCGGCATCTGCAGCCGAGAGACGGCGCCGGAATTGGTCGCCCGCTATGCCTTTCGCAAGGCGGCCGACGTCGCCACCCGCCATCGACGCGGGATGGTCCTCGCCGCCGATACGGTTGCCTCTTGCCACGGCCAGATTCTGGGCAAACCCCGCGATGCCGAACATGCCGCGACGATGCTGCGGCTGCTCCGTGGCCGCCGGCATGACGTCTACACCGGTGTTTGTCTGTGGGCGGCCGGTACCGATCGCTGCGCCGTCGACGTGGTCCGCACCGAGCTGCAGATGCAACCGATCACCGATGCCATGCTGCAGGACTACCTCGAATCGATGATGTGGGAAGGCAAAGCGGGAGCCTTCGGTTACCAGGACGGAAACGACTGGCTGCAGGTGGTTCAGGGGGGGAGCGAAAGTAACGTTGTCGGGCTGCCCATGGAGCGGCTACAAGAATTACTGGAAAGTTTTGACTCAATTGCCGAAACCGTGGATATCGAAACCATCGATCCCCCCTTGTAACCACGAACGGTTCCGTCGTCATGATCAAGTTGGCTGGGCGTCTCGGCATGATTGCGTTGCTAGCCGCCTCGGTTTGCGGGGGAGAGGCCGCGGCGCAGTCGTGGGCTGAGAAGATGTTCACGAGCACCTCGCACGATTTTCGCTCGGTTGGCCGGGGGGCCAAGGCGGAATACCGCTTCGAGTTTCGAAACCTGTACGAGGAAGACGTGCATGTCGCGGCGGTGCGAACCAGCTGCGGCTGCACCACGCCGTCGCTGACCAAGAAGACGCTGCGGACGCATGAAACCGGAGCGGTGGTGGCGACGCTGAACACGACGTCGTTTGTTGGCAAGAAATCAGCGGCGATCACGGTGGTCTTTGACAAACCGTATCATGCCGAGGTGCGGTTGAATGTCAGCGGCCACATTCGTACCGACATCACCTTCGATCCGCCCGAAGTATCGTTTGGGGAACTTGGCCCCGGCGAAACCGAGGAGCTGGAGGTGGAGATCACCCACCGCGGCAATCCGAACTGGCGGATCAACGATGTCCGCAGCCACTGCCGCCACCTTCAAGTGAAGCTTGACGCTCCCGAAACGATCCCTGCCGCCGGTGTCGCTCCAGCCAAGGTGCAGTACCGGATGCGGGTCAAACTCCGCGATTCGATGCCGGAGGGAGACATTCAGGAACGGTTGACGCTGGTCAGCAACGACCCCTCCTTCGCGACGACGGAGATGTCGATTGGGGGACGGATTCGCCCGGCCCTGAGTGTGGCTCCGGCCGCCGTCAGTTTGGGACGCGTGAAACCGGGAGACTCCGCGGAGCAACGGTTGGTCATTCGCGGCGAATCCCCCTTCACGATTCGTGATGTCGTCTGCGATGACGATCGATTCGTGTTCGACATCCCGGAGGAAAGCAAGAAACTACATTTCGTCAAGCTGAAGTTTCAAGCTGAAGACGACCGTCCGATCTCGCAGCGGATCAAGGTCGCAACCGACCTCCCCGATGAACGGTCAATCTCCTTTGTGGTCACCGGCGCGGTCGAAGGCGAATCCCGCTGAGCGCGCCATATCACGCTGCCACCTCGGGTTCGGAGGTACATCCGGCTCGCCGAGCCGGATCGTGGTGATGCAGGGACGTTTTCCACTGCCTAGCCGTCTGGAGATTGCGGGAGTCAATCGCGTTTCCACACGCCGTTTCGGCGAAACGGAGGTACATCCGTCCCGCCGGGCCGGATCGTGGTGATGCCGGGACGTTCTCCGCTTCCAGGCCGGCTGGGGATCGCTGGAGTCAATCGCGTTTCCACACTCCGTTTCGGCGAAACGGAGGTACATCCGTCCCGCCGAGCCGGATCGTGGCGATGCCGGGACGTTCTCCGCTGCCAGGCCGGCTGGGGATTGATCGCCGCGGGCTTCACTCCTTCGCTGAGTCTGAGAGCTCCTTTTGGCGATCTCGATTGGTCCGGGGTGTTTCCGAATCGACCTCTTTCCTTGCCCCACGGCTTGGATCTTTCTCTTGCGGCACCAGCGTTAAGATGGTGGCCGATCGATCCGGTCGAAGAATTTTCTGGTCGATATAGGTCTGATCGATTCGACTCTCTGCCTCGCGGACGCTCAAACCCGCGATCTCCACAGGATCGATCATCGGCAACCGAATGGTTCCATCCGACGCGACGACAAGCGGAAACCCACTGACGACCTGTCCTGATGGCAGAGAACGAACCGGTGGTGATGACTGCTCTGACGGGGCCGAATTGGGTGGCAATATGCTTGCGATGTAAACCGCAACGGTATCGCCTGCTTCGATCACATCAAATGCGAGCTGCTTTTCCAATTCGTCCGGGTCACCTTCTGGCCAGGCAACATCGGCGTCGGAAAGCAAAGCCTCCAGTTTTCGGGAGACAATCATTTCCTGCAGTTTTTCTCGCTCGTCGAGCCGCCGCTCGGCAGACTCGAGCTCTTCACGGAGCGTTTTGATCTCGCTTCGTTGCTCGGCTTGCCGTACTTCAAATGCTTGGACGAGTGACTTTCGCAGTTCTTGCTCGACGCGGCGCGCCTCGTCGGAACCCTTCTCGAGGTCGCGGTGGCGTTCCGCCAGTTGGTCTGCCCGATGCATCAGAGCACCGTAGCGGGCAGGTTCCTGACTCACCGCCGGCGGCGTCGCGACAGCACTGCCCGCGGCCAAACCGCAAACCAGGAAGATTCGAGAGACAATATTGAGGTGCATCGCTGGGTATCCTAGGCGTCGAGGAATCGGAACGAGACGGAAAGTGTGGCCGGTGGGAAATGACGATCGCACGGGTTTTCGAGCAAAGCCTAGGGGGCGAGTCCCGTGAGACGTCGCCGCACGTCGTCGATCGCGGTGCCGACGTGATCGTCCCAAATCAAGGCCTGTGGATCGGACCCGTGACCAGCCTTGGTGGTGTCTTTGCCGGAGTGCGTTACAGAACCATCATCTGGTGTTTCCACCGCTGTCGTCCCAGCGGATTCGTACGTTCCAGCAGTGTTGTGATAAAAGATTCCCGCGATGACCAGTGTGCAAGTGAGCATGGCGATTGTGGCGAAACACGATGCTCGGCGGCGGTTTCCCGTTAGCTCGACCGGCAAGCGATGCGTTGGGCTTTGGACATGGACAAGACAGCTTCGGAGGATCTCGGCGACCTCGTCCGCCGATTGATAACGAGCGTCGGCCTGCTTGTTCATCAACCGTTGAACCAGTTTCGCGAACCAATCGGGGATAGTCGGATTCTCAACGCGTACCGACGGCGGCTCGAATTCGACGATGCGACGGATCACCCCATAGCAGCTGTCAGCACGGAACGGTGACTTGCCGGTACAAAGGGCGTACAGGACGATACCCAAGCTGAACAGATCGCTGCGAAAGTCGATCGGTTCGCCGCGCGCCTGCTCGGGCGACATGAACTCCGGTGTACCGGCGAGCGTGCCGGTGCGGGTCACCCCGACGGAATCAGCGGCGCGAGCGAGACCGAAATCGGTCAGCTTCAACCGCTCCACTCCCGATTCCAGAATAATGTTGCTCGGCTTGATGTCTCGGTGAATCAGACCCTGCGAGTGGGCGGCGGCAAGTCCGTCCGAAACCTGGATGCCGATCCTCAAGATCTCGTTCAACCCCAAAGCCCCTTCTCGGGCGATCCGAGTGGCGAGAGATTCACCGCGCGAGTACGGCATGACGAGGTATGGCAGTCCGTTGGTTTCGGCAACGCCGTGGATCGCGATCACGTTGTCGTGCAACACCGACGCGGCGGCCTTGCCCTCACGGGCGAAGCGGCACCTCGCGGTCGCGGATGCAGCCAAGTCGGGGCGAAGGACTTTCAGTGCGACGTAGCGATTGAGCGAGCGGTCAAAGCCCTTGAGGACGAGTCCCATACCGCCCTGGCCGATCACTCCAGAGACCTCGTAGCCACCCAACCGGCCTAGCATTTGCGGATCATCGGTGGGTTGAAGGATCGCCTTGAGTTGCGACTGAAGGGGGGTCGCCTCTGGGACCTGAGCCGGGAACCCAGGTGTGTCCGAAGCGTTTTCTTCCGACTCGAGGAACTCTGCGGCAAACCGCCACCAAGAGTCGTCGGCAGCCAACTCCGACAAACGCTCACGACAATCGGCGCAGCGGTCAAGGTGGCTTTGAATCCGCGCCTCCTCGGTGGCCGAAATCTGCTCCCGGAGAAAGCCGTCGAGTTGTTTTTCACTACAGTGGGAGGCTGTAAAGTTCACCGCTCACGTTCCAGATCCGCGTCAAATTTGCACACCTGTTCTTTCAGACGCCGCATGATCCTGGAGCGACTGGTGTACACCGAGCCGGTCGACCGGCCGAGTTGCTGAGCGGTTGCCGCAATGGATTGGCCAGCCACCGTGGTTTGCCAAAATGCCTGCCAAGCCTCTCGGGAAAACTCCGGCTCGACCACCGAGGCCGCCCAGCGAAAGACATGCCGCTGGTAGTCCCGTTCAATGAGCTGTTCGATCTCGTCCTCGGCGTCGTGAATTTCGAGTTCCTGCGGTTCGTCGGCGGGGACCGAAACGCGGAGGCTCGACCGCGATCGGAGGTGGTCAACGATCGCGTTGCGGGTGAGCCTCGCGAGCCAAGTTCGAAAGCGGGCGCGGTTGCGATCCGGAACAAAGGATTCGACGTGTTCGCTCACCCGGATCAACACGCATTGGGTCACATCGCGGGCGTCGGCGTCCTGGAGCCTTTGGCCCCGCGCCGCCTGGAATATCAGCGGCCAATACACCGACTCAAACGCCTGCCAAGCGTCATGATCGGACCGGTCACGGAGTCGAAGCAGAATACTCGATCGTGTTTCCGGTGTGCCGAGCATGTCATGTTTTGGGGATTCGCGATCGTGCGCCGATGCCGAGTTCAACCCGAGGTCTCTCTACCGGTATACACGAAGCGGATCGCGTGGATCTGTCAAGAAATTGAGAGATTCAGGGCTGAAAGGGGATATACGATCCGGCTCGCCGAGCCGGATCGTGGTGATGCCTGGACGTTCTTCGCTGCCAGGCCGTCTGGAGATTGCGGGAGTCAATCGCGCTTCCACACTCCGTTTCGGCGAAACGGAGGTACATCCGGGGCGGCCTAGGGCTGTTCCTGAGCCGTCAGCTGCTGGGCTCGGTCGATCAGCTGCAAAAACTCCGCCCGGCGGCCTTGCGGATCAGTGCCGAGTGCCTCGGCAGCGACGGAGCGGACCTCGGGCAACGTCCACGTGCCAGCGTACGGGCTGCGCCGCAGCTGCATTCCGAAACCGGCCACGGCTGTGGCGAACCGCAATTCGGCGTCAGCTTCCGAGAACGAGATGTCCTGGTCGTCGACGGGAACCTCGATCAAGCGGCTGTCGTCCTCCTCCGGCTGCTTGTATCTCAGCTTGAGGGTCATCCATTCGTTTTCATCGGCCGCATCGGTGGGCACCGGTGGGCTCTGGTACCGAAGCTCATCCACCGGTGGCGCGGTCGCGTCAGGTTCGCTCCCGGCGGGGACCAATTCGTACAGCGCGGTGACGCTGTGGCCCGCACCGATCTCCCCCGCGTCCTTCTTGTCATCGTTGAAGTCCTCCTTGGCCAGCACACGATTTTCGTAGCCGATCAAGCGATAGGAACCGACGCGCCGCGGGTTGAACTCCAACTGCAGCTTGACATCCTTGGCGATCGTCACCAGCGTCCCGGCGGCTTGCTCGACCAACACCTTGCGGGCTTCTCGCTCGTTGTCAATGAAGGCGTAGTTGCCGTTGCCCCGGCCCGAGATCTGTTCCAACATCGCGTCGTTGTGGTTCCCCATCCCGAACCCGAGCACCGAGAGGAACACGCCTCCCTGGGCCTCCTGCTCGACCATCTGGACGAGCTCGTCGGTGCCGGTGGTGCCGACGTTGAAATCACCATCGGTGCAAAGCATCACGCGGTTGACTCCGCCGGGGATGAAATGATCGCGGGCGGTTTGATAGGCGAGCGAAATCCCGGCTCCGCCGTTGGTGCTGCCCCCGGCCGTAAGTTCGGTCAAAGCTCGGCGGATGCGCGCCGGTTCCTTTACCTGTGTCGAATCGAGCACCTGACCTGCCGAGCCGGCATAGACGACGATGGCCACGCGGTCGTCGTCGTCAAGCTGCTCCAACAACAGCTTGATCCCTCGTTGGACCAACGGCAGCCGGTTCGGCGCGTTCATCGATCCGCTGGTGTCAATCAAGAACACCAGGTTGGCTTGGGGGCGCTGAGCCCGATCGAGCCGCTGGCCTTGGATCGCGATCCGGGCCAAGCGATGGTCATCGTTCCAAGGGCAACCGGTCACATCGACGTGGGCATTGAAAGGATGCTCGTCGTCGCCGGCCGGGGCTTCATATTCGTAGTCGAAGTAGTTCACCAACTCTTCGATCCGAACCGCATCGGGCCGCGGCAGACGCCCTGCACGCAGCAGGAAATCTCGGACCTTGCTGTAGCTCGCCGTATCGACGTCGACCGAGAAGGTGCTCAGCGGATGCTCCGAGACGCGCTGAAACGGATTGTCGGTGATCGGATCGAAGCGGTCGCCGGCCATTCCGGGGCCGCGCCCCTTGTCGGTTTCAACTTCGTCAATCGTGGCGCTGGGACCGATACCGAGAAGTAGCGGCTGGAGTTGTCGCGTGTCGGGACGCCGTTCCCCCGCAATGTCTGCCTCGGGCGCGACGCCACCACCGATCCCGCCCATCCCACCACCCATCTCGCCCATCCCTTCGCCCCCATACGACGCCGCTGCGTCCCCATCGTCTTCCGACATGTCAGCAAACGAATCCCCCAACTGGGGCTCCGATGGATGAACAGCGTCGAGTTCGCTGAGTTCGTTTGAGTCGCGTTGAGCGGGTCCACGATCCGAACGTTTCCCACTCTCATCCGACGCCCTGCCTCCGCGGAAATCTGCTTCTTTGCGGGCGCTAAGCTCTTCGCGGGCGCTAAGCGTCGCCGCGCGACGACCGCTGCTCCTGAAACTGTATTCGTTGGTGTTGGCCTCGACGTCGCCCTCGGACGTCCTTCCAGACTCATCCTGGAGTGACCTACTCAGCACTTCGCTTTCCTGCATTTGCTGCGTTTGCGTCTCGGCCTCCACCATTGATGAACGCGACGCTTGTTCCCGCAGTTCGACCAAAGGTCGATCGTCCATCTCCTGCTGGAGTTCTGGGACGCCGCCCGATGGTGATGCCTCGGGCGCGGGCTCCCCGGGTGACGATTTGGCGGCCAGTCGGTCACTGCCCACCGGATCCATTGGCGGGGCCTCCTGATCCGCGGGTGCGGCGAAAAAGCTCCACGACGTCCGGCGGTGTTCTTGCAGTCGGGGTGCGATGCCGACCATCAGCAGCAGCGTTGCGGCGATCCCCAGCGCGATCGTGGCGGTCTTCCAGTTCAGCCTTCCTGGAGGTCCCGTCACCGAGCCTCCAGACGAGGGCGACGGGGTGGACGTCTCAGGACCTCCAACGGACTCAGGTTCTCCGGACGGTGCTCCGAGAATGGAGGCCCGGCGATCGGCGTCCAGCGGCGGTGTCGATTCGTCGGCGAACATCGAAGTCAAACGATCCGCGATACCGCGGGCTTCCTCCACGGCCGACGCGAGTTGTTGATTTTGTCGCAGATCCGCCTCGAAGGCGTCGCGGCGATCGCCCTCGAGCTCGTCGAGCACGTAAGCGGTGATCTGGGGGTCGTCCCAAATGGAATCGTTCATGGTGAGCCTGAACGGGTGCGAGGTCCGGTGGTCGGTCAGTGGAATGAAAGGGAACGATGCGATGTGCGGGCCGGGCGGGGTGGGCCGCCCGCGATGCGGCTCAGGAGGACGCCAGCGTCTTGCGGAGGTTGCGAATCGCTTCATGCAGGTGGAATCCGACGTTGCCGACCGTCAGGCCGGTGACGTCAGCGATCTCCCGATAGCTCAGCCCCGCCTGCATCCGCAGCCGCAGGACCTCCTGTTGCCGCGGCGAGAGCGCGCCGACGAGTTCCGCCAAGTGGTGTTTGTCCTCCTCGTCACACATCGCCTGGGATACCGGCGGCGACCGATCGGGAAGGATCTCGGCGGCAGACTCGATCGGGGTCGCCCGTTTGGTTCGTTGCATGTCGATCACCCGGCTCCGGCAGACGGAAAACAGCCAAGCCGCGATCCGGGATTCGATTTGATCGCGGTCGGCCCGGCAAAGACGCAAAAAGGTTTCCTGAACCGCGTCCTGGGCTCCCTGCCAGTCCCCTCCGAGCATCCGCCCGGCGTAGGCCAACAGCGGGCGTTCGAAACGCTCCACGATCTCCGCCGGCCAATGCTTGGGGGCGTCATCTGTCATGGCGGGAAACGACGAGGAAGGAGGACAGGTTCGAGAGGGACAACGAAGATGGCGGCGCGATTCTTAGGAAGCGACCGCCGATTATTTCCAGATTCATTCTGCTGTGCCCGTCAGGACTCGTCCGCAAACGGGTGCCGCGGAAATCGCACAGCGTTGTGAACGTGGTGAAGGACATCTTGACCCGCCGGAGGGTCGAAGGCTAACAGTGGCTTTTGACCGCAGGTCTTGGGGCGTCTCGGTTGGAACCGTCCTGGTCCGACCGCGCGGTCGTCCAGGAAGGTCTGGCGGAACGCAGACTCGGTGCATCAAAATCAAAATAACGTGCCCGCCACTGCGCCGGCGGGGACGACCATGGAAGGTAGCCCAATGGCCAACGACGCCCCCTCTGTACCTCTGCTCGATGTCAATCGCGACAATCAACCCCTCCGCGACGAGTTTCTCGCGGCGGTGACCGAAGTGATCGACAGCGGACGGTTTCTGTTCGGGCCCGACGTATCCGCATTGGAACGGGAGCTCGCCGAGTCGACCCAGGTCGACCACGCCGTCGGCTGTGCCTCCGGGAGCGACGCGCTGCTGCTCGGCTTGATGGCCCTCGGCATCGGGCCCGGCGACGAGGTGGTTGTCCCCAGCTTTACCTTCTTCGCCTCGGTCAGCTGCATCACGCGGCTGGGGGCGACCCCCGTCTTCGTCGACATCCGCCCCGATACGTTCAATCTCGACGCCGATCAATTCGCCACCGCGATCACCAGCAAGACCCGTGCTGTGATTCCGGTGCATCTGTTCGGCCAGTGCGCCGAGATCGATCGGATTTGCCGCATCGCCGGAGACCGCGACGTGGCGGTGGTGGAGGACGCGGCCCAGGCGATCGGTGCGGCCTACCACTCGCGCCCCGCCGGCAGTTGGGGCAGCGTTGGCTGCTTCAGTTTCTACCCGACCAAGAATCTGGGCGGGATGGGAGACGGCGGGATGATGACCACCAACGCCCGGACGATCGCTGACCAACTCCGGTTACTCGCCGGCCACGGCATGCGGCCACGCTACTGCCACCAAGTCATCGGCATCAACAGCCGACTCGACACGATGCAAGCCGCCGTGCTGCGGGTCAAGTTCCGTCACCTGGCCGAAGCGGTGACAGCAAGGCGTGACAATGCGGACCGGTACGGCGAACTGTTCCGCGAGGCGGGGCTGGTGGGCGGGGATCAAATCAAACTGCCGGCAACCGACCCTGCCGCCTTCCATGTCTGGAACCAGTACGCCATCCGTGTCGGCGGTGGGAAACGGGATCAAATCCGAACGCATCTTGCTAAACACAACATCGGCACCGAGATCTACTACCCGGTCCCGATGCACCGCCAGGAATGTTTTCAAGACTTGAAGGTGGATCACGACCGGTTGCCGGAAACGGAGCGGGCCAGCCGCGAGGTGTTGAACCTGCCGATCTTTCCGGGACTGACCGTCGAGGAGCAGCGGGGGGTGGTCGATACGGTCGCGGATTTTTACGCGAATGCGGCCAAGATCGCCGCCTGAGGCGATGCTACCGAACGAGCCCACCCTCTCTTTTACAGGGCAGCACCGCGGCGACCGGGGATCACCCCAGACGCTTGCCACAGCCGCCTGCTCCGCAGGAGGGTTGCAAACGAGATTCCAGCAAACGTTTGTGTTACGGTGAGTGCACTCCGCCCCCTCCCGTACTGCTTGAATACTGTGCCCGTGCCTGAAACCGCCTCCCCCCTGATCGACCCGACCTTTCTGTTTCGTTTCGAGTTGACCATCCAGCGGTGCGAGCTGGAGTGGACGCCGAAGGGGCTTCAGCTGGCCGACAGGTACCGCCTCCCCTCCTTCGGCGAGCTCGCCGGGCGGCCGGTGTTCGCTGATGTCCGAATGGGATGGAACGAAGCGGGGATTGGCTTGCAGGTGCGGGTCAGCGGCAAACGGGCGATCCCCTGGTGCCGTGAGACCCGCTTGGAGGACAGTGACGGGGTCCAACTTTGGCTCGACACCCGCTGCAGCCCCGGGATTCATCGCGCGAGCCAATATTGCCACCGTCTGCTCTGGATGCCCTCGGGGGCCGGGCCGAAGCGGGAACAGCCCGTCGCGGCGCTGGTCCCCATCCATCGGGCTCGGGGCAACCCGAAGTCGATCGAGGCGGGGAAAATCAAGGTTGCCGCCTACCCCCGCCATGACGGGTACGAGTTGTCCGGGCTCGTCCCCGCCGACGCGTTGACCGGCTATGCCCCCGGCGACCAGCCTCGGATCGGCTTCTATTATGCGGTTATTGATCGCGAACTCGGCTGGCAGACCCTGTCGCTCGGCCCAGAATACCCGGTGGCCGAGGATCCGTCGCTGTGGGCCGAAGCGGCATTGGTTTGAGTTTCCCAAGAGGCGACTTTTTCTCGGCCTGGGTTTTTCTCGGCCTGGGGAAGAATCTCGGTCAATTTCCCAGATTGCACCGCTGCTGCCGGTGTCGATTTCAAGCTTGTGAACTTAGAATTTAGGCAAGGATTGGTACCGGAATGATCGATACCACCGTAATGTTCACTTTTAACCCACCCTGGGTGGCGCGCGATGACGCGCCGCAATTCCATTCATGACGGCAACTTCTTCTTCGGCGAAAGCGGTCCAGTCGGTTTCCGGTATCACGGTGCGCCTCTGTGGGGACTCCGGGGACGGGATGCAGTTGCTGGGCACCCAATTGACCAACACCAGCGCCCTGGCCGGCAACGATGTCGCGACCTTTCCCGATTTCCCGGCGGAAATTCGGGCGCCCAAGGGGACGCGGGCGGGAGTTTCCGGCTTCCAGGTGCAGTTCGCCAGCCAGGAGATCTTCACCCCCGGTGACCAGCTCGACGCCTTGGTCGTGATGAACCCGGCCGCTTTGGTGACCAACCTGGACGACCTCCGCAAGGGCGGGATTCTGGTCGCCAACGAGGACGGATTTACGGAAAAGGATTTCAAGCTGGCCAAGGTCGACGCAAACCCGCTGCAGGCCGATGTGCTGAACGACACCTACCGGGTGGTGAAAGTCCCGATGACCCGGCTGACCCGCGACGCGGTCGCCGAGCATGGGTTGAGCACGAAGGTGGCCGATCGCTGCAAAAACTTCTTCGCAATGGGATTGGTCTATTGGCTGTTCGGGCGCTCCCTCGAACCGACCTTGCGGTTCATCGAAGCGAAATTTGGAAAGAAGCCCGATGTGGCGGCAGCCAACGGCGCAGCGCTTCGCGCCGGATGGGCCTACGGGGAGACGACCGAGGCGTTTGGCGAGAGCTACCAGGTTGACGCGGCCGAACTGGACCCAGGGACGTACCGCAACATCATGGGCAATCAGGCTTTGGCGTGGGGTTTGATCACCGCGTCGAAGTTGAGCGGGAAAGACCTGTTCTATGGCACCTACCCGATCACGCCCGCTTCAGACATTCTCCACGAATTGACCCGGTACAAACATTTTGGCGTGCGGACTTTCCAGGCCGAGGATGAGATCGCAGCCTGCTGCGCCACGATCGGCGCCGCCTTCGGTGGCACCATGGGGGTCACAGCGAGTAGCGGACCGGGGATCGCCCTGAAGGCCGAAGCGATGGGACTGGCGGTGATGATGGAACTGCCGATGATCGTCATCAACGTCCAGCGAGGCGGCCCCAGCACGGGTCTGCCCACCAAGACCGAGCAGAGCGATTTGCTGCAAGCGATGTTCGGCCGCAACGGCGAAGCTCCCTTGCCCGTCCTGGCCCCCCAATCGCCAGCCGATTGCTTCGATATCGCCCTGGAGGCCTGGCAGGTTGCCGCCGAGTGCATGTGCCCGGTGATGATCCTCAGTGATGGCTTCATCGCCAACGGTAGCGAACCCTGGAAGATCCCCGACGTGGCATCGCTTTCGCCGATCGAGATTTCGCATCCCGCGTCGAAGGTGGCGGACGATCCCTTTTTGCCCTACGAACGGAATGACAACCTCTCCAGGCCCTGGGCAATCCCCGGCACCCCCGAGTTGATGCATCGGTTGGGCGGCTTGGAAAAGGAAGACGGAACGGGCAACGTCAGCTACGACCCTGCGAACCACGAGCACATGGTCCAGACGCGGGCCGCCAAGGTGGCCAAGGTCGCCGATCGGATCGGGCCGCAAACGGTCTTCGGCGAGCCGAGCGGCGATGTGTTGGTCGTTTCCTGGGGCGGAACCTATGGAGCCTGTCACACCGCCGTGCAGCGGTGCCGTGCGGCGGGCCACCGCGTCAGCCACGCCCATCTGCGATACCTCAATCCAATGCCAGCGAACCTCGGTGAGTTGCTGCACAGCTTCCGCACCGTGCTGGTACCCGAGCTCAACACCGGCCAACTCCGTATGCTGCTGCGATCGGAGTTCCTGGTCGATTGCATCGGGATCAACAAGGTCCAAGGCAAACCGTTTGGCGTCAGTGAACTGATCGAAGCGATCGAAACTCACGCCGCTGCCCTGCGTCAGTCCAAAGCCGGGTGAGCCCCGGTTTGCGTTCCCGAACGTCCACCCTTCCGTCCATTCATTCCGAACGAACCGAGATGACTCTCCCTGTATTGAAAGCAGCTGACTTCGCCTCCGACCAGGACGTGCGGTGGTGCCCCGGTTGCGGTGACTATTCGATCTTGGCCCAAATGAAGAAGGTACTGCCCGAGATGGGTGTGCCGCCGGAAAAGATCGTCTTCATCAGTGGGATCGGCTGCAGCAGCCGCTTCCCCTATTACATGAACACCTACGGGATGCACAGCATTCACGGCCGGGCTCCCGGTTTTGCGACGGGATTGAAATCGACGCGCCCCGACTTGATGGTGTGGGTGATCACCGGCGATGGGGACGCGCTGTCGATCGGCGGCAACCACTTCATCCACTGCATCCGGCGGAACTTGGACGTGAATATCGTCCTGTTCAACAATCGGATCTACGGGTTGACCAAGGGCCAGTACAGCCCCACCAGTGCGGAAGGTCAAGTGACCAAGAGCACGCCGCTGGGGTCGATCGATCACCCGCTGAGTCCGCTGTCGATCGCCCTGGCCGCCGAGGCAACCTTTGTCGCCCGCAGCATCGATGCCCACGTGAAGCATCTGGCCGAAACCCTGCGGCGGGCCGCGGCCCACAAGGGAACGTCGCTGGTCGAGGTCTACCAAAACTGCAACGTGTTCAACGACGGTGCGATGGCCTACGCCCAAGAACGGTCGCAACGGTCCGAAAACGTCATCGAACTGGAACACGGCAAGCCGATGACCTTCGGCAAAAATCGTGACAAGGCGATTCGCCTGACCGGAAACCACCTCAGAGTCGTTTCCACCGACGACGTCCCGGCCGATGACCTGCTGATTCACGATGAAAGGGATCCCAACCCGGCGATCCAAATGATGCTTGCCCGGATGATGTACCCGGATATGCCCGAACCGATTGGGGTGTTCCGCGACGTCGACGGAGTGGCGACATACAACGATCAGATCAACGAACAAGTCTCCCAGTCGGTCGCCGCGCGAGGGGCGGGAGAGCTGCAGTCGTTGTTCACCACTGGCGATACTTGGGAAGTCCCCTGACTCTAAAGGAGTAGATCATGCCCCGCGGTAAAACTTACCCCGATTCGGCTCACGCCATCGGGGATACGCCGATGATCCAGATCAATCGTTTGGTCCCCGCGGGGACCGCGACGGTGTTCGCCAAGTGCGAATTCTTTCAACCGCTCAACAGCGTCAAGGACCGAATCGGCGCCGCGATGATCGAAGCAGGCGAACGGGATGGTTCGGTCAACGCGCAAACCCACATCATCGAACCGACCAGCGGCAACACCGGAATCGCGTTGGCCTTTGTCTGCGCCGCCAAAGGCTACAAGTTGACCCTCACCATGCCCGAATCGATGTCGGTCGAGCGGCGGGCATTGCTCCGGGCCATGGGTGCAAACCTGGTGCTGACGCCAGCCGGGGAAGGGATGAAAGGGGCGATCGGCAAGGCTCAAGAATTGGTGGAGCAAACCGAAAACTCGTTCATGCCCCAACAGTTCGACAACCCCGCCAACCCGGCGATCCACCAGTCGACCACCGGCCCCGAAATCTGGGAGGACAGCGGTCACGATATCGACGCCATCGTCGCCGGTGTCGGAACCGGCGGGACGATCACCGGTGTAGCCCGCTGCATCAAAAAATTGAATCCCGCCTTCCAAGCGATCGCTGTTGAGCCCACGCACTCGCCGGTGATCAGCGGCGGAGATCCGGGCAAGCACCGGATCCAAGGGATCGGCGCCGGCTTCATCCCCAGGAACCTCGACACCAGCCTGGTCGACGATGTGATCCAGGTCGACGATGAGGTTGCGTTCGAATGGGGACGGAAGCTGGCCAGGGAAGAAGGGATCGTGGCCGGGATCAGCAGCGGTGCCAACATGTGGGCTGCAGCGCAAGTCGCCGCCCGGCCCGAAATGAAGGGAAAGCGGATCGTCACAATCATGTGCAGCCTCGGCGAACGCTACCTCAGCACCCCTCTGTTCGGCGACCTCGGCCCGTAGACGCAATACCTCCGTCTCGGGCGTCCTTGAGCGTGAGGGGGACCGGTATGCAATTGGGCGAGATCGCTTTCAGCATCGACGCACTCGCACGTGCGTCTGCAATGGCACGGTGGTGTGAATAGTCGCTCGAGTGGC
>CAYWXT010000060.1:0-25267 GCA_964462125.1 uncultured Pirellulaceae bacterium
TTGGCGATCGACGTTGGCTCTGGCGTGGGAGCGACCGTGGTTTGGGGCTGGGCCGGGGAACTTTCAGTCGATCTACGAGCGGTACCGGGAGCCGAGCGCGCACGAGCAGATCGCCGATCCGCATCACTTCCTGTTCGAGACGCTCGCCGCCGGCGGCTTCGTCGCCCTGGGGCTGCTTGGCGTGTGGTTCGGTGCGGTGGGGGCGTTGGCGTGGGCGGGCAACGACCATCGTGCCGTCTCCGTCTCGGCGGGAGGGGGATCGAGTCGGTGGGTCGTCATCGGCGGCGTTGGCTGTGGGACCCTCGTGTGGCTCCTCGGAGCCGCCGTCGGGTGGTTACCGGACTGGGAGGCCCAACTGTTGGCGGTGCCGGTGGCGCTGGCGGTCGGTGTGGGGATGTTTTCGGGCGGCATAGCGAGAGGGCCGGAGTTGGTTGGGTCGGAGGAACAGGCGAGCGAGTCGGCGGTGGGGTTGGTGGCGGCAGCAGCCGTGTTGGCACTGCTGGTGCATCTCTCGGTCTCTGGCGGCTGGACGGTCCCTGGGGTGGCGATCTATCTGTGGGTGCTAACCGCGATGATTGCCGGACGGCCGATCGAGTCCGCGTGGTCGCGGCGTCTCGGGCGGGGCTTGGGCACGGGGCTAGCCGTTCTCGCCGGAGCACTGCTGTTGGGCTGCCTCTATTTCGGGTCATTGCGGCCGACTCAGCAGAAGACATTGGCGATGGCCCGCGCCGAGGCGGCCTTTGAGCGAGGTGGCATGTCGCAGACCCAGCGTCATTTGGGGGAAGCCTTGCGTGCCGACCCCTGGTCGGCCGACGCGGCTTTGTGGCTCGCCGATTCGTGGCGTTGGCAACTGGTCGAGAGCCCGGATCTTCCGGAAGTCCGCAGCCGCTGGGAATCGGCGATCGAGGAAGTCATCAATCGTGCGGGCGAGGATCCTGCGATGTATCGGCGGTTGGGAGAGCAGCGGCTTCATGTCTATCAGCGGCATGGTCGAAGGAGGGATTTGGAAGCGGCGTATGAGCTGTTCGCCACCGCAGCGAACTGGAGCCCCTCCCACCAGTGGCTGGCGGCGCAGACAGCGGTCATCGCCGGGGCGCTCGGCAACGACCGCGAGGCGGACGCGTTGGCGGCGAAGGCGGCGTGGCTCGCCGGACTCGGCGGCAATATCGCCCGGCGGCTGGAACGTCAGCTGATCAGCCAGCCCCAGCCCCTGGGGAGAACGGTTCGCGACGGTCCGGAACGTCGACCGGCCAGTGAGCTGTTAGCGGATCGACTGGCGAACCGATGAGACAATCTCAGCGTAGAATTCGAGGTCAATACCAGCCCGCAATGAGGGAGAGTCTGTTCCATGAAGTTTTTACTTGCCGTCTTGCTGGCGGCGCTGTCGGGAACCGCGGTGGCGTGGGCGGTGATTGATCGGAAATATGGACAGTCCGACGTCGATTTCGGGGTGATGGACATGGAGGGAAATGTCACCGCCGAGGGGATCGAGGATGCGGTCAATCTGGCGCCGGCAACCGCTTTCGCCGAGGTCGAATTGCCCGACGGCGACGAGCACGACTTCGGGGTGATGCGGGTCGGTCAACAGGGGGAGCATCAGTTCCGGATCAGGAACGCGGGGACGCGCCCGTTGACACTGCGGCTCGGGACCACATCCTGCAAATGTACCCTCGGGAATTTGGTCGACGACCAGTTGCCCCCCGGAAAGGAGACGACGGTCGAAATGGAATGGACAGTCAAGACGGGCGGCAGCGAGTTTTCGCAGACGGCGGAACTGAGAACCAACGATCCTGAAACCCCAGCGGTGCAATTGACGATTCGGGGGGATGTCATTGGCGGGGTCGAGATCGTACCCAAGTCATGGGCGTTTGGTGACGTCGCCGCGGGCGAGTCGATCGAGATGTCGGCCAAGGTTTTCAACCATCTCGAGCACGAAATCGAGCCGACGGAGCTTTCCTTTTCCAACCGGTCCATGCGCGAGTTGGCCGAGATCGAGGTCGAACCTTTCACCCCGAGTGCCGACGATGGGATCCATGCCAATGCGCGGCAAGGCTTCCGGATCACCGCACGGGTGCCCCCGGGGATGCCCCAAGGCGCCGTGGAGGGGAGTTTTCAGTTTGGTTACGACGTGCTGGGCGAGCCGGAGAAAGCAAGCGACGCCAGCGCATCGGTATCCGGCCGAGTGGTGGGTGTCCTCGGAATGATCCCGAGTACCAAGTTGAAGGAGGTGAAAGAGGGGACGTACCTTCTCGATTTGGGGCGAATGGAATCCGATGGCGAGTACGAGGCCCGAGCTTTGGTGGTGGTCAAGGGGCGTGAGCATAATCAGATTCAGTTGCGGGTGGGGGACGTCGAGCCCGAAGGGGTGCTCGACGTGTCGCTCGGAGAGCCGCGTGCACGTGCTTCGACTGCCCTCTATCGATTGCATATCCGCTTCGTGCCAGGGGCGGAGCCAATTGAGATGTTGGGCAATGGGGATGACGATTTCGGGCAGATCATGATTGAAGCGGCCGATTCCGACATTCCCCCGATGCGGCTGCTGTTGACGTTCGCCTTGCCGGCTGAGTAAGAGCCTCTCCGGAATCTCCCTGGCCCTCGCCCTGCAAAGCCCGGGGAGAGGAGAATCAAAACGAGTCGCTGCGCGGGCAAATGACCCGTTTTCCGACCTCCTATCAACCGATCGGTGCAACCCGTGAAATGTTCACGAGCCTCGTTGAGTACGGTCCAGGCGATTGCCGTTGTCTCCCTGCTGTCGCTGGCCTTCACGATGCTGACCCTCACGACGTTCGGTTGCCGGCCAGGGTCTCGGTCGGTTCAGAATGCTCCGCCCCCGCGCGTCAGCGATGCTGACCAAGGGGAGTCGGATTCGGGTCCTGCAGCGACATCACGGGAGGAACGGCGAGAATCGCACGGTTCCGATCTTGAGCCCCCGATTGACGGCGCTATCCTCCCGCCGGTGCTGGTCGACGTGGATGCTCCCAGCGATGCCAGTGAACCCGATGCCACCGACCAGCGCCGTGACGCTAGCGATGCCGATGACTCCCGTGACGCCGATCAGCCGGAGGACTACACCAACTGGTCGGAGCCAGCGTTGACGCTGGTGGTGACCGGCCAGCAAAACGGGTATCTCGAACCGTGTGGCTGCACCGGCCTGGATCGTCAAAAAGGAGGTGTCGCGCGGCGGTTCACGCTGCTCCAACAACTGCGGGAGCGGGGCTGGGAGCTGTTGCCGATCGATGCTGGCAACCAGATTCGTCGTCATGGACGCCAGGCGGAGATCAAGTATCACCGCACCCTGGAGGCGCTGCGGGCCATGGGTTATGGGGCGGTCGGCTTCGGCCCGGATGACTTGCGACTGAGTGTCGGCGACTTGATCCAGGAGGCGGCGGCGGATTCGGACGACCAGGCGGTTTACCTCTCGGCCAACGTTGTGCTGTTCGACCCCACGTTGATGCCTCGGTTCAAGGCCATCGAGGCGGGAGGGATGAAAGTCGCCGTGACAAGCCTGCTCGACCCTGCCGCGCTGACGGCTGAGGCGGGCGGGGAAATCGAGGTGGGTTCGCCGGGCGAAGCAGCCCAGAGCGTGATGGAGGAGATCCGGGACAGTGCCCCCGACTTTTCCGTGTTGATGTATTTTGGTGATGAAGCAGCCGCGAAGGAACTGGTTCGTGAGGTGCCCGGATTCGACCTGTTGGTGGTCGCCGGCGGAGATGGCGAACCGCTTTACCGCCCGCATTCGATTCCCGAGTCCTCGACGCAGATGATCATCACGGGGAACAAGGGGATGCACGCCGGTTTGGTCGGACTGGATCCCGACGGGACGATCCAATACGCACGGGTCCCGTTGACGCATGAATTCGAAGACGCCCCTGAAATGCGGCGTTTGATGGCCGACTACCAGCAACAGCTGAAGGAGGTGGGGCTGGAGGGACTCGGTCTGCGGCCGAATCGGCATCCAACCGGCGAGCGGTTCGTCGGTTCCCAGACGTGCGGCGAATGCCATACCGAGGCCTTCGACGTTTGGGAGTGGACCCCGCATGCGCTGGCCACCGAGCACATCGTCGAGCCGCCATCGGATCGTGGAGACGTGGCCCGCCACTTTGATCCGGAATGCCTGAGCTGCCACGTGACTGGCTGGCATCCCCAGAATTACCTCCCATACGAATCGGGATACCTGTCGTTGGACACCGACAGCCATCTAACGGGCAACGGCTGTGAGAACTGTCACGGGCCGGGGGAGTCCCACGTGGCGGCGGAACAGGGAAACTTGGACGTCTCCGACGACCGCCGGAAAGAACTGCGGCTAGCGATGCAGCTGCCCTTGGAGCGGGCGCGGGAGAAATGTCTGGAGTGCCACGATATTGACAACAGCCCCGACTTTCACGACCCCGACGCGTTCGAGGACATTTACTGGCCGCAGGTCGAGCACTACGGGCTCGATTGACCGGCGTGCTCGGTCGCGTTAGAAACCGCGTTGGAGACCGGGCTGGACGTCGAGGTCGAGCGGGGCGAACTCCCCTCGGGCGATCTTTTCCCATGCGATTGCTCCCATCACCGCGTTGTCGGTACAGAGTTCGCGGGGAGCGATCACCAAATCGAACCTGTCGGTTCGGGCAGCCAATTCGAGTGCGAGCCGCAGCTGTCGGTTGGCGGCGACGCCGCCGCCGACGATCAGCCTCGGGCAACGGTAGGCAGCGACGGCGCGGCGGCACTTGTGAACCAAGACATCCACCACCGCAGCTTCAAACGACGCACAGATGTCCCGCCGCTGTTGGTCGGAGAGCTGCAGTTGTGAGAAATCTTGTTGTCCCGGCCCGACCAGAGTGTAGCGGACCGCCGTCTTCAGTCCGCTGAAGCTGAAGTCGAACCCGGCGTCGTGAAGCAGGGACCGCGGGTAGGCGTGGGCCCGCGGGTTCCCCGACTCCGCCCAGCGGGAGACGGTTGGCCCTCCAGGAAATTCCAGCCCCAGCATCGTCGCCACCTTGTCAAATGCTTCCCCCGCCGCGTCATCGATCGTTCCCCCGAGGTACGCCAGGTCGAGGGGGGATTCGCAGCGATAGAGGCTCGTGTGGCCGCCGCTGACGACCAGCCCGATACTGGGATAAACCTCGCGATCGCTGGCGAGCTGGCAGGCATACAAGTGGGCGTGGAGATGATTGACGGCGACCAGCGGTTTGTCCCAGGCGACCGCAAGGGTCTTGGCGGCGACGAGCCCAACCAGCAGCGAGCCGGCGAGTCCGGGGCGATCAGCCACCGCAATCGCCCGCAACTCGGCCGGTTCCAACCCCGCCTGGCGCAGCGCCGTGTCGACCACCGGCAGGATCCGTTCCAGGTGAGCGCGGGCGGCGATCTCCGGCACCACCCCGCGGTAACGCTCGTGAAGCGTCTCCTGGGTCGCCACGCACTGGCCGAGCACCTGCCGATCCTCCGCGATCACCGCGGCGGCCGTCTCGTCACAGGTCGATTCGATGGTCAAAAGGGGCATGGGCCGGGGCGAGACGGCAGTGCTTGGGATTCCCTTAAAGTTTACCGAGCCGCGATACAGATCGACCATGCGGCTTCCACGCTCCGCCCGCGGCGAAACGGAGCTGCATCCGGCTCATTTGGCACTTGACACCAGAAACGGCAACCGGATAATCGCCCGTTTGACGGCTGATATCCAACACTCGCCTTCCCGTTCCTACATCAACGGCGCATCGCACGCTCCATGCCCACCATTAACCAACTCGTCCGCAAGCGGCGCAAGTCGAAACGATTCCAGAGCAAGGCTCCGGTGTTGGAGAAATGTCCGCAGAAGCAGGGTGTTTGTCTTCAGGTCCGGACGATGACGCCCAAGAAGCCGAACTCGGCGCTCCGCAAGATCACGCGGGTGCGGTTGAGCAACGGCAAGGAAGTCACTGTCTACATCCCGGGCGAGGGTCACAACTTGCAGGAACACTCGATCGTCCTGGTGCGGGGCGGCCGTGTCCGCGACTTGCCGGGCGTTCGCTACCAAGTCGTCCGCGGCAGCCGCGACGCGTTGGGAGTCGAGGGGCGCAAGCAATCCCGCAGCCGCTACGGGGCCAAGAAGTAACCAGTGCTCCCGGCAGCTGCCCCTCGCGGTACGCTGCCTCTCGCGGTTCGACAGCCGACTCGCCGTTGCTCTTTACCACCACTCGCCAAACTTATTCGAACTCACGCTCATGGGACGAATCACCGCCAGCCGCTCTCAGATGAAGGGCGACCCGCGATTCAATTCGCTGCTTGCCAGCAAGTTCATCAACTGCCTGATGCTCGATGGCAAGAAGACGGTCGCTCAGAACGTCTTTTACGACGCCCTTGAAGAGCTCGGCAAACGGAACGCCGAGGTCGAGCCGATTGAGGTCTTCGAGACGGCGATTGAAAACGTCAAGCCGTACATCGAGGTCCGCAGCAAGCGGGTCGGCGGTGCGAGTTATCAGGTTCCGATGCAGGTCAATCGCATCCGGCAGCAGAGCCTCGCGATCCGCTGGCTTCTGGGCGCGGTCCGCGACAAGAAAGGTCGCCCGACGCATCTGAAACTGGCCGATGAGCTGATGGCGGCATTCAACAAAGAAGGGGTCGCCTACACGCGGCGGGAAAACACCCACCGCATGGCCGACGCCAACAAGGCCTTCGCCCACTTTGCTTGGTAAGCGGTTGCCTCGACCCGACTCGCCCCACGCAATGTCAACGCCGCCGCGATTCGAGCCCCTGGCCCGGATCGCGGTTTTTCGTGCGCCACGATAAGTTATGCCCGCATCCACATTCCGTCGGTCCGCGTTGCGTCAAGTTCGACCGTCCACCGGAGCAATGCGGCAACCGCCGTTTTCCCCCTCAGCCCCTTCCGTCCCATGGCTCTCGACATCACCAAGCTTCGCAACATCGGGATCATCGCCCACATCGACGCCGGGAAGACCACCGTCACCGAGCGGATGCTGTATCTCAGCGGTCAGAAGCACCGAGTTGGCCGGGTGGATTACGGCACGACCGACACCGACGATGACGCCGAGGAACAAGAACGGGGGATCACGATCTTCAGCGCCTGCGTGAAGTTCGCTTGGGAAACATTCAGCATCAACCTCCTCGATACCCCCGGCCACGTCGACTTCACCGCCGAGGTCGAGCGGTGCTTGCGGGTCTTGGACGGCGCCGTGGTCGTCTTTTCTGCCCGCGAAGGGGTGGAGGCCCAGAGCGAGACGGTGTGGCGGCAAGCGGATCGCTATCACGTCCCCCGGCTCGTCTTCGTCAACAAGATGGACCGCGAGGGTGCCGACTTTGATGCGGTCTTCCAAGACATCGCACCGCGGCTGGGCGGGCGCCCCGTGGCGGTCGAGTTGCCGGTGGGAAAAGGACCGCCCCATACCTCCGATCCGTTTCGCGGCGTGATCGATCTGATCGACATGAAGCTGCTCGAGTTCGATCCCGAAACGGAAGGGAAGCGGGTCGTGGAGAAGGAGATCCCGAAGGAGCTGGCCGATGACGCCCTGCTGTGGCGAGAGCAGCTGTTGGAGGCCGTCTACGAGTTCAGCGAAGAAGCGATGGCCCTGGCGATGGACGAGCAACAAGTCCCCCGCGAACTGGTCATTGCCGCGGTCCGCCAAGGCTGCATCGAGCAAAAGATCCAGCCTGTCTTTTGCGGCTCGGCGCTGCACGGGATCGGCGTCCAGCCGTTGATGACCGGCGTCGGCCGATTCTTGCCAAGCCCGCTGGACCAGCCACCGGTTCAAGGGTTCGACCCCAAGAAGACGGACAAGCCGTTGCTCCGCAAGCCGGACCGAGCGGAACCGTTTTGCGGACTCGTGTTCAAAATCCTGCCGGCCAAGACCGGAGACAATTACTGGGTGCGGGTCTACAGCGGCCAGCTCAAACAGAACTCCCGCGTCCTTTGCCCCAACCGCGAGAAGAAAGAGAACGTGGCCCAGATCTGGCAGATCCACGCGACCAAGAAGGACCGGAGCGGGCAGACCGAGTTGGTCAACGCCGGGGATATCTGCTGTGTGATCGGGCCCCGCTTCGCCATCACCGGCGATACGCTCTGCGACCCCAAAAACGCCATCGAGCTCCCCAGCATCAAGTTCGCCGATACGGTGCTGTCGATGGCGATTGAACCGGAGAGCACCGCCGACCGGAAGAAGCTCGACGAGATGCTCGAGATGCTGCGGCGCCAAGACCCAACCTTCCGAGCGGTGCAGAACGAGGAGCTCGGTCAGACGATCATCAGTGGCATGGGAGAGCTGCACCTGGAGGTGATCCAGCACCGGCTGACCCGTGACTTCGGGCTCAACGTGAAGTTCTACAAGCCGCGGGTCAATTACCGGGAGACCATTGGAGGGGAGGCGACGGTCACCGGGCAATGCAATCGCCAAATGGGAGCCACCCATATGTTTGCCCGCCTGAGCTGCAAGCTGTCGCCGCTGGAGGACACCTCCGCAGCCCCGATCGTCCTCGATCGCCTCCCGGCCGATACGACCCTGCCGCCCGCCTTGCGGCAGGTCGCCCTGGAAGAACTCCGGGAACGAGCCCTCGGCGGAGGCATCATCGCCGGCTTTCCCCTCTCCGGTGTCCAGATCGAAGTGACCGGCGCCGAAACAGCGGAGGAGGGGAGCGACGAGGTCGCCTTCCGGATCGCTGCCGGAGACGCCTTCGACCGGGGCATGGATCAGGCCGGACCGGTGCTGCTCGAACCGGTGATGAAAATCGAAGTGACCACGCCAGAGGATTACATGGGGGACATCGTCGGCGACCTGCAGCAGCGGCGGGCGATCGTCGCGGGAACCGAAACCCGGGGCGAGATGACTGTGATCACCGCCCACGCCCCACTGAAGGAGCTTTTCGGCTACTCCGGTGCCGTCCGCAGCCTCAGTCAGGGGCGGGCCACGAGCAGCATGGAACCGCTGCAGTACCAACCGGCTCCCAAGGAGGACGCCGAGAGCTTTCAATATTAGATGATGTGCGACACCGAAACGATTCGATTTGACCGCGGCGTGCTCGACCTGCTCGACCAGACCCGGCTGCCTGGGCAGACCGTGCGGCGGCGGTGCGCCACGGTGGCCGAGGCTCACCAGGCAATCCGCACCCTCGTCGTCCGCGGCGCCCCAGCGATTGGGATCGCCGCCGCCTATGCGGTCTCTCTCGCCAAGGACGCTGCGGGACGCCCCTCACGGCAAGCCTACCTGGACGCGATCGAGTGGCTCGCCACCAGTCGGCCGACCGCCGTGAACCTGTTCTGGGCGCTGCAGCGGCTCGGTCGAGCGATCGAGGAAACCGAGTCGGAGGAGGACCTACCGCGGCGGCTGCTCGCTGAGGCCGAAGCGATCCACGCCGAAGACCGTGCGATGTGCCAGGCGATCGGCCGACACGGGGCACCGCTGTTGGCCCGTTGCCGGCGGGTCTTGACCCACTGCAACGCTGGCGGGCTCGCCGCTTCCATGTGGGGAACCGCCTTAGCCCCCCTCTATCACCTGCATGCCGAAGGGACGCCGCTGGAGGTTTATGCCGATGAAACCCGTCCGCTTCTGCAGGGCGCCCGGCTGACCGCCTGGGAGTTGAGCCAGGCCGGGATCCCCGTGACCGTATTGACCGACTCGATGGCCGGCAGCCTGATGCGAGCCCAGCGGGTCGATGCGGTGATCGTCGGGGCTGACCGCGTTGCCGCCAACGGCGACGTAGCCAACAAGATTGGAACCTACCCACTGGCCGTCCTGGCCCAATACCACCAGATCCCCTTTTATGTGGCAATCCCCAGCAACACCTTTGATCCTGCGGTGCCCCACGGTGGCCTGATTCCGATCGAGGAGCGGGCGCACGAGGAGGTTTCCAGCTATCTGGGGACAATCACGGTCCCTGAGGCTGCCTCCCTGATCAATCCCGCCTTCGACATCACGCCGGCGGAGCTTGTGACCGCGATCATCACCGACCGCGGGGTGATCCGCCAGCCCAACCTCGAGCGGATGGCAGCCCACTTCGGGGCCTGACCGAGCGGTCAATTTTTCACAATTTTCTGAGCCGTCGGTGACCAGTCTTGTCACACCCCGCTGAGACAATCCGACCGGAATGAGGCCGACGCGTTGGTCTCATTCCGAGACGAACTGTTCAGCTTGCGATCAGGCTGATGGGAAAATTGCCAACACCGCTGGGGAACGCCTCGATCAGGGAGCGGAATTCAGCGGCGCGGGCATTGCGAATTTCAGTTTTTTTCCCGATTTCGTTGAAGTCAGACGGCAAATCGGCCTCGGCAGCGGTGTCATTGGCATGTCATTTGTAGCAATGTCAACCCCGCTTGAGGAAAACTGCCAACTTTGACGTTCGAAATTGGGAATGTGGTTCCAGCGCGCGGTTTTTGACCAGTTGGGATTTGGGCCAGTTGGGTGAATGACCAATCGCGGGTGTCGGAACAATCCACCACGCAGGGAAGGAGAAGGAAGACCATGTTGGTACTAAGTCGAAAAGAGGGCGAGCAGCTGCTTATCGGTGACAACATCGTGTTGACGGTGAATCGGATTTCGGGAAACCGCGTCGCGATTGGGATCAATGCACCGAAGGAAGTGCCGATTGTGCGGGGTGAGCTCGACCGCGTTGACGCCGTTTCGGAACCGCAAGGGACGAAGCGAGAAGCGTCGCAGGGGCGGAAGTCGGAGGCTGGGAGCGTCGCAGGGCTATCGACCTTGATGTCGCCCGCAAGTGTCTCGATCGCGAGCAGAGCCAGCAGTTAGCGGCTAGCGAAGGTCGTGCAATCGGGCGAGCCATTCGAGCAGCGCGTTGTGTCGGTCCGGCTGCACCAACAAGGCCGTCTGGTCAAGCAGACAGAGCTGATCGCCGAGTAGAGTGCTTTGCGGCAGCGGTAGCGGCTTGCGGCAGCGTCGTGGGCTTACCCGTCCCGTCGATCGGAATCCAGGGCCGACGGGTAAGTGGAGTGAGTTCGCTTCGTTGACGACCCGCTTTCGGTCTTCGGCCGAGTCGGCGAGCCAGGCAAGCTTGTAGTGGGCGGGGATGCCGTGGCGAGGGAACTCCCGCTCGCCGTGACTGGGCCCTGGTTGATTCAACGGTTGGTTTTCGGACCCTTCGTGAAGCGGCTGCCAGCGTGGAAGGTGCTCGCCCCAACCTTGGAGGAGGAACCGGACGGTCTCGGCGCGTCGACGGTTCATCTCCGCAAGCCGCTCGATTTGGGGCAACAGGACGCTCGCCTGCAGCGGGCTCAGCGGAAACGCGTCGCTGGGTCGATCGATCCAAGGCCCCAGGCGGGCAGCGATCCGTTCGTCTCGAGTCAGCAACGCTCCACCGCTGCCGGCGGTCAGCAGCTTGCTACCGCCGAAACTGACCGTTGCCAGATCTCCAAAGGAACCCGCTGGCCGGCCGCCGATCTGCATCCCGGGGACCTGGCAGGCGTCTTCGATCAACACCCAGCCGCGTGCGCCACACGCCGCGCCGATCTCGTCCATCGGAGCCGCTTGGCCAAACAGGTGAGAAACGATGACCGCCCGGACCCGATCGCTGGCGGCAGCCTCGAACCCAGCCGGATCAAGCGTGACGCGGCCCGGGGCAACATCGACGAGAACCGGCTGGGCTCCCACCAGTTCGATCGAGCGAAAGTTGCCCGGATAGTCGAACGCGGCCAAGATCACTTCGTCGCCCGAACCGATCCCGGCGGCGCGAAGTGCAATCTCCATCGCCGCGGTCCCACTGCAGCAGAGCCGGACGTGAGTTTTCCCGAATTGATCCGCCTGCCCCGGCGGGCTTCGTTGGGAAGGCTGAAAGAGTTGGCTCAGTCGTTCTCGCAACCGGTCGCAGACATCGGCACGGTAGCGTCCCCAATCGCCCGAGCGGAGTGTTTCCGCTACCGCTGCGTCGATTTCGGGCCACCGCGGCGGCCAGGCGGGCAATTCGAAGGACATATGCGGTGTTTGTGCTTGTGGCGCGGCGCTTGGGCTTGTGACGGAAAAAACGCTTCCATATCATGCCGCATTCGTTTCGTGGACCCCAGGTGCGTTGACATCCGTGTCGGTTGACAGAGGCCAGTTCGTTGAGATTTCCCTTCACATCGGTCGACCTCGGTGGCCGTGGCCGTCCCGGTATCGCGTACGACCTGCTGGCTGACTTCGGTTGGTTGGCCCAAGAGGGTGGTGAAGGGGGAGATTTTCTCACCGGGCTGTTGAACAATCCGTTGATCCTGCCAGTAGGCTTGTTGGTGATCTTCTACCTGGTCTTCATCGCTCCTGAGCGGCGTCGGCGGGCAGAGGAGGCGAAAATGATGGCAGCCCTCAAAAAGAACGACCGCGTGGTCACCGTCGGGGGCATTCACGGCACGGTGGTGGCAACGGCTCCGGACAGTGATGTCGTGACCCTCCGGATCGACGAAAGTAGTAACACGCGGATCAGGTTGAATCGGACAGCGATCGCAAAAATCGTGACCCCGAGCAAAGAAAAAGAAAGCAAATCGACGGACTCGGATACCGACACGTCTTCACGCTCTTGAAACTCCAGGCTCTTGAAACGACCCGGGACCAGAATCCGGCGGATCGACAAACATCCAGCGGACCGACACGACAGCCACGAGGGCGTCGAGCGGTTGTTCGCCATCCCTTGCCCTAGAAAATGACGATGGACTGCTCCCTGCTCGCCGACGCGGTCGGCTCCCTTGCGATGTTCGACTTCGCGAATCCCTTGTCGCTGCTGGGCCAAGGCGGGCTCGGCCCGCCTCCGGCTGAGCCACCGGAAGCGGGCGAGGGGATTTCTGCCCAGCAGTACCTGACGGTCGGAGTCGCCTTCGCCGTCATGATCGTGCCGTTCATCGTCGGCCGTTACCTGGCCCGGGCGCTGCGGATGCCCAATGAAGCGACCCGTTACGGGTTCATCTTGCTGGCGATCGTTTCCGCCGTGGTGGTGTTGAGCCTCAAACGCCCCGGCCTCGGGGTCGACCTGCGGGGCGGCACGATCCTGGTGTATGAAATTGACCCCGAGAAGCGGGCGGCGACCGCGGCCGAGGGTCGGACGCCGATTACATCGCAATCCTTCGTCCAGCCGCTGACCGACCGGATCAACCCCAGCGGCACGCAGGAGATCGTGATCCGCCCCTACGGCGAGACGCAGATCGAAATCATCGTGCCGGAGGTCGACCAACGGGAGGTTGACCGGATCAAGATGCTGGTCGAGGAAGCAGGGATCTTGCGGTTCGCCATTCTCGCGAACCAAGCGGACCATCAAGCGATCATTGATCGCGCGATCGAGCAAGCGAATTCCGATGACCCCTCCGTCCGCCGCCAGCAGATTGTCGGCTCGCCCGAAGAAGATCTGCTCTATGGCCGCTGGGTCTTGGTCGGTCGAGAATCGGCTGAAACTCGGGGTGTTCGGCCACTGCGGGTCGACGTCGGCAACGCCATTCTCCGCGACGCCGACACCGGTGAAATCATCGATTTGCCGCCAGAATTGCTGGGTGGAGAAGACAGTTTGGCACGCATCGCGGCCTGGGCAGATAGACAAGGGATCTCCGGGCTTGAAACCCTGATGGTGATCAACCCGGCGCTGGATATTCTCGGCGAAGACCTGTCGTTTGCCTCCAGCACCTTTGACGAACAAGGACGCCCCGCCGTGGCGTTCAACCTGACCGATGCCGGGTCCCCCCGGTTTCGAGCCCTGACGACCAGAAACGCACCGGTCGGCAGCCGTCAGCGGCGGCTGGGGATCATTCTCGACGACACCTTGTTGTCCGCCCCGTCGATCCAGCAGCCGATCGCCAAGGAGGGCCGGATTACCGGCAACTTCACCCGTGAAGAGGTGATGCGGTTGGTCAATATTCTGGAGGCGGGGCAGCTTCCCGCCGCGCTGACCCCTCAACCGATCGCGGAAAACCAGATCGATGCGACCTTGGGTGCCGACACGATCCGCAAGGGGATCTGGGCGATCGGCACCTCGTTGGGGCTCGTGTTGGTTTTCATCCTGGGCTACTACCACTTCATCGGCGTCATTGCCTGCCTCGCCTTGGTGCTCAACTTGGCCCTGATCATGGCCACCATGGTGCTGATCAACCAGCCGCTCAGTCTCCCGGGGCTGGCGGGTCTCGTGTTGACCGTCGGGATGTCGGTCGACGCCAACGTGCTGATCTTTGAGCGGATTCGGGAGGAGCTGAAAAAGGGGGCCAAGGCGCGGATGGCAATCCGCAATGGCTTTGGCCGGGCCACCACGACGATCGTCGATGCCAACCTGACCACCCTGATCACCGCGATTGTCCTGTACGCCATCGGGACCGACCAGATTCGCGGGTTCGCCGTCACCTTGATTCTCGGCATCCTCTTTTCGATGTTCACCGCGATCTACATGTCGCGGACCATCTTCGACTTCGCCGAACGCCGCGGCCTGCTCTCCTTGAGCATGGTGGACGTTGTCGACTCGATCCGCGCGAGAATGGTCGGCGGTGGCCAGTTCGACTTCATCAGCAAGGGAAAATTCAGCCTCGCTCTCTCAGCGGTCCTGCTCGCCATTGGCGTCGTCGGGCTCTACGCCCGGGGGAGTGGAATTTTTGATATCGACTTTGCCGGAGGTTCCTCGGTCCAGTTTCGCTTGGACCAACCGACCACCGCCGAAAAGGTGCGGGGGATCGTTGAGCAAGCCCTGACCACCGGCCAGGAAGAGCGCGTCCAATTCACCGTCAACGGCGTCAGCATGGAAAATATCCCGGACGGATCGGTCTACAAGGTCGACTCCTCCATCGAAGATGTGGACCGACTCAAACGGATGATCCAGGAGGGATTTGCGGCCGAGGAAACGATCGGCATGGTGACCTACCGGGTCACCATTTCCGCCGAACGTGACGCTGCCGAACGTGACGCCGCCGAACGTGACGCCGCCGACCGCTCACCCCGAGGCAGCCAAGGGTCGCCGGAAATCGACAACGGGGTTCGCTTGACCACTATGCAAGACGATCCTGCGGCAGCGGATCCTCCTGCCGATGAAAACGCGAGTGAAGAGGACGGGGAGGCGAACGAGGAGCAGGACGCGGACGACGACGCCCCGACGGGTTCGCAGACGACCACACGGATCGTCACCCTCGGGATCATCGGGGAGGAGGAGGAGGCCACGATCAACGGGCAGTCGCTGACCGCGGCGTTGATCGCCGCGGCTGAAGAAGTGGGGGTGCCGCTGACCGACCGCGACATTTCCCTGGAGCCGCTCGGCGAGGGCGCCGAGGAATGGAACCGCCGTTCGTCCCTGCCTTTCAGCCGGTGGCAGGTAACGTTGTCCCGGGACGCCACCACCACCGACACCGTCATGAACCAGCTCGATAAAAAACTCGACAGCGACGCGGTCTGGATCAGCAGCAGCAGCGTGGGAGCTCGGGTGGCCGGCGACATGATCGGCCGTGCCTTGGGGGCGCTGTTCGCCAGCCTGTTGTGCATCATCGGTTACATTTGGTTCCGCTTCCAACGGGTGATTTTCGGGTTTGCCGCCGTCGCGGCGCTGTTGCACGACGTGCTCATCACCTTGGGAGCGATCGCACTCAGCTACTGGTTGGCCAATTTCCTCGGCTTTCTCTTGATCGATCCTTTCAAGATCAGCTTGACCGTGGTCGCCGCGCTGCTGACGATCATCGGCTATTCGCTCAACGATACCATCGTCGTCTTTGACCGGATTCGGGAAACGAAGGGGAAGGCCCCCAGGCTTACCGGCGAGATGATCAACCAGAGCATCAACATGACCCTCAGCCGGACGGTGCTGACCTCCATCACGACGTTGATCGTCGTGGTCCTGTTGTACGCTTTCGGCGGCGAGGGAATTCACGCTTTTGCCTTCGCTCTTGTGATCGGCGTGCTCGCGGGGACTTACAGTTCCGTGTTCGTGGCCAGTCCCATCCTGTTGTGGCTGGTGCAGCGAAAGGACAAGGCAGTGGCCTAAGTTCTGTCTGAAAAGGGGTCTGACCCTTTGGAGGACACCGCAGAAACCGGGAAAAAACGGCGTGTCCGGAGAGGGTCAGACCCCTTTTCAGACAGAGCCTAGTTCGGAGCCCATATCGTGGGGATTTCACTCCTTCCGCCCAGACGCCTGATCGCCCCAGCATTGCTGGCTTGGCTGGTATTCGGCGTGGCTTTGCGGGCTCATGTTGCGAGCGCCGATTCGCCCCGCGGCGGCGGCCGTGTGGTGGAGCCAAGCGAGGCCCCGGAAGGTTCGGCCGCGGACTGGCAAGATCAACTGCAGCAGGACCTGGAGTATCTTGCCAGCGACGAGTTGCGTGGGCGGAGTGCTGTCGACGAGACGATCGAGTTGGCGGCCGACCATATCGCCGAGCGATTTCGTGCCATCGGCTTGCAGACCGATCTTTTCGACCGGGGGCCGTTCCAGTCGGTGGACGTTCCTCTCGGAGCGCGACCGGCCGAGGATTCAAGCAACCGGGCAGAGTTCACCTTCACCGGTGAGAATACTGCCGAGACAAAGGATGTCCCCCCGCTCCGTGGCCAACTCGGCGACGACTTCATGCCGCTGGCGGTCGGTGCCCGGCAGGCAAAGTTTGACGGGGAGATCGTGTTTGTTGGTTACGGCATCACGGCACCGGAGCTCGATTACGATGACTACGAGGGGATCGATGTGCGCGGCAAGGGGGTGATGGTACTCCGCAAGGAGCCTGGGATGCACGATCCCGAAAGCCCCTTCGACGGGACCGACACCAGCCGTCACGCCTATTTCACAACCAAGATCGCCAATGCGATCGAACATGGCGCCGCCGCGGTGCTGTTCGTCAACGACATCTCCAGCCGCGACGCGGCGATCCGTTCGGTGAAAGAGCAGATGTCGGCGGAACGGCGACGGGCGCGCCGGACCGAGGAGCAACGGGAGTCGCTGCCGGCCGAAGCGGTCCATGGCCGCCAAAGGCTGGAGCAGCGGCTGGAGGGAATCGAATCGGCACTCCGCGGGTTGTCGGAGGAACAGCAGTCGGCCCAGCGGGGATTGATGGGCATCTCGGAGGCGGGGCGACGGCCATCCGACGAGACCACCATCCCGGTCGTATCGCTCGCCCGTGACACCGCCGATCAGCTGCTCGACGCCTCCTCCGGACGATCGCTTCGGAGTCTGGAACAGGAGATCGATGCCGACTATCGCCCTGCCAGCCTGCCATTGCCGGGAACGACGGTGGAGTTGGAGGTGCATCTCCAACCGACCTCGGTGGTCAGCAACAACGTCCTCGGGATGCTGCCGGGCAAGGGGGGGTTGGCGGAGGAGACGGTGGTGATCGGGGCCCATTATGACCACGTTGGCATGGGCGGATCTGGCTCCATGGCCCCCGGCACCTTCGCCGTTCACAACGGAGCGGACGACAACGCCAGCGGAACGGCAACGATGATCGCTGCGGCGCAGCGACTCGCACGGGAGCTGGAGTCCGTGGCGGAACACCGCCGGCTGCTGTTCATCGCCTTCACGGCGGAGGAACGCGGACTGCTGGGGAGCAAACAGTACGTCCGTTCGCCCCGCTTCCCACTGGAGTCGACCGTCGCCATGATCAATTTGGACATGGTCGGGCGGCTTCGTGACAATGAACTGACCGTCTATGGCACCGGTACCGGCGACGGACTCGAAGCGATCGTTGACCAGGTGAACGAGGCCACCGGGTTTGACTTGCACAAAGTTGCCACCGGCTATGGCCCGAGCGACCATCAATCGTTTTACGAGGCTGGGGTGCCGGTGGTCTTCTTTTTCACCGGTTTGCACACCGACTATCACCGACCAAGTGACAAATCCGACAAAATCGATTTCGGTGGCATGACCCGAATTACCGATATGGTTTACGGCGTTGCCAAGCAGTTGGCGTTCCGGCAGGACCGACCCGCCTACACCGCGACGGACAAGGGGTTTCGGATTCGGCGTCAAATGACGGCGTTTATGGGAGTCACCCTGTCCGACCGCGGCGACCACGTGGTCATTTCCGCAATGGTCCCGGACGGGCCTGCCGATCACGCCGGGCTTCGGCGTGGAGATCGGCTCCAACAGCTCGGTGAGCGGCCCGTGGGTCAATCCTCGGACGTTCTGGAGGCATTGCGGGAACGTTCGCCGGGAGACACGCTCAACGTTCGCGTCGATCGCGACGGGAGCACGACCGAGGTTCAAGTCCAGCTGCAGCCACGTCCCTGAAGAAAATACCGGCTCGTCGGAAGAGTTTTTTCGCCGAGCCGTCGAGAACGGACCAGATCGACCTTTACGCCCGCGAGGCGGGCTGACAGAATCCAAAGCGAATTCATGCATGCCGGATACGTCTCGGCATGCGGACCACTGTGCCGCGGCGGCGGGTGATGGAACCCGGTTGTCGTGACACCGGCGCGGGGGTCAGGGATGGGATTCGCATTGACCACGCAAGGAGAGCGAACGTGCGATTTTTCGGGAAACTGGCCCTTACCGCGGCCGTCGTAAGTCTGACTGGTTTGGCTCCGGGACTCGCCTCGGCGCAGGACGAAGCGGGACACCGCATCGCCGTCGTGGACGTCGCCAAGATCTTCAAGGAGCACGAGGGAATCCGTGCTCAGGTCAAACAAGTCGAGCAAGAGCTGAAGAGCTACGACAGTAAACTGCAGGGTAAACGCGAAGAGCTCAAGCAAGCCGCCGAGAAGCTCAAAACGTTCAACGTCGGCACCCCCGACTACTCGGACCAGGAAGAGGAAGTCGCCTCGATGGAGTCCCGACTCCGCCTCGACATGGCCCGCAAGCGGAAAGAACTGGCCGACGCGGAAGCCAAAATCTATTACGAGAACTACAAGAAGATTGCCAGCGGCGTCGAGTTCCTTGCCAAGCATTACGACATCAACCTGGTCCTTCGCTACAACAGCGAGGCGATGAACTTGGAGCACGGTGATTCGGTCGTCCGGGGCGTGATGAAGAACATCGTTTATCACGACAAGGCGCTCGACATGACCACCGGCGTCATGCAGTACCTCGATGAGACGATGGATCGCGTCGCCAGTCCGCCGGCGAACAGTCAGACCAAGTAATCTTTGTGCGTCTCGGCAGGGAGGCCGGTACGTGAAACCTTCACGGAATGAACATACGATCGCGGTCAGCTGTGAAGTCAGCGGCCGCGGTTATTGGAGCGGACGCCCGGTCTGTGTCCGAATCGATCCTGCGCCCCCCGGAGCGGGCGTTCGACTGATTCGCACCGATCTTCCCGATCAACCCGAGTGCCCCGCCGTCATCGACCAGGCTCGGGATTGCGCGTTCCGCACCAATCTGGAGTGCGGCGAGGCACGGTTCGCGATGATCGAACATCTGATGGCGGCGCTGGCAGCCTTAGAGATCGACAATTGTTTCGTGGCGATCGACGGCGAGGAGTTGCCGGGGCTCGACGGCAGCAGTGAAGCCTATGTGGAGTCGCTACGCCATGCCGGGTTGATCGTGCAGGCTCGGAGCCGTAACCGCTTGGTGATCGCCGAAACCGTGCGAGTCCAGCGGGAGGGTAGTTGGCTCACCGCGTCCCCGTCTCGCGACGGGCATGCTCACTTCGAGTACCGGCTGAGCTACGACGACCAGACACCCATCAGCCCTCAGACGTACCGTTGTCTGCTGACACCCCAGCGGTTCGCTCGAGATGTCGCCCCGGCCCGCACCTTCGTCACCCAAACACAGGCGGATCGGTTACGGAGTCAGGGCGTGGCGCGCCATGTGACCCATCAAGATTTGTTGGTCTTTGGCAGCGACGGCCCCCTCGACAACCAACTGCGGTTTTCCGACGAGTGCGCCCGGCACAAAACCTTGGACATGATCGGGGACCTGGCGCTGGTCGGTGTCGATTTCGTCGGAGAGTTCGTTTCGTTTCGCGGAGGGCACCGGCTCAACGCGATGCTCGCGCGAGCGCTGGCCGCACGACTGCGGGAATCCGGGTGGCGAAATACCGACCTTGGCGAACAGCGTTCCGCCGCGTAAGGGACATTGAATCAAACGTTGCCGGAGAATCTCATGAGTGCCATCATCGCTCAAACCACCGTGGTCGATCCGCGGGCTCGCATCGGCAGGAACGTCCGGATCGGTCACTTCTGTGTGATCGGTCCCGATGTCACGATCGGTGACGAAACCCTGATAGAGGACCACGTGGTCATCTCCGGTGTGACGCGGATCGGGGAGGACAATCATCTCTTTCCCGGCGTTGTGATCGGCTCCCACCCCCAAGACGTCAGCTATCAGGGCACACCCACCCGCATCGAAATCGGCAACGGGAATGTGCTCCGCGAGCACTGCACGGTGAACCGGGCCACCGAGAAAGAAGAAGGGCTGACGCGGATTGGCGACCATAACTACTTCATGACGGGAACGCATATCGCCCACGACTGCGCCCTGGGGGATCGCATCGTGATCGCCAACAATTGCATGCTCGGGGGCCACGTGCATATCGACAACGACGTGACAATTGCCGGCGGCGTCGGCATCCACCACTTCGCTTCCGTTGGCCAACTGAGCTTCGTCGGCGCGATGAGCCGGGTGTTGCACGATGTCCCTCCCTACATGATCGTCGAAGGCCAACCGACACGCCCCCGCTGTGTGAATGTCGTCGGTCTGAAACGGAACGACTACACGTCGGAAGACATTCAGGTTCTGAATCGCGCCTACAAGCTGTTGTATCGCGGACGCGTCGGCGTGGAGTCGGCAAAGGCTCAACTGTTCTCACAAGGCCCGATTCGTCCGGTCCTGAAACATCTCCTTGATTTTGTCGAAAACTCCAGCGGTGGGCGACATGGGCGCGGCCGCGATCGTCGAAGGAAAGCGGCATGAGTCGATTGCGTATGGCCATCATCGGGGCCGGCCACCTGGGAAGAATTCACGCCAAACTCCTGTCGCAAGTCGATGGGGTGGAGTTGGTCGCCGTTTGCGATCCCCTCCCCGCCGCCAGGCAGAAGATTCACCAGCAGTTCCCGACAGCGACGTTCGCCGACTACCGCGACTGCATCAATCGGATCGATGCCGCCGTGATCGCGGCGCCGACGGCCGACCACGCCGAGATCGCCAAGACATTGCTCAAGGCGGGAAAGCACCTGTTTGTCGAAAAGCCGCTGGCGTCCGATGCGACCGACGCCCGAAGGCTCGCCATGCTCGCGGCCGCCCGGCGGTTGACACTTCAAGTCGGGCATGTCGAACGCTTCAATCCAGCCTTCACCGCCCTGGAGGACATGGCCGTGGACGTCAAATTCGTCGAGGCGGTACGGGCTTCCCGCTTTCCTGGACGCTGCCTCGATGTCGGCGTCGTCATGGATCTCATGATCCATGATCTTGATCTGGTTCTGGCAATGACCGACGCCCCGCTCACCACCGTCTCTGCCAGCGGTCTGGCCGTCATCAGTGGGCACGAGGATCTGGCTGAAGCGCGGCTCGAATTCGGCTGTGGTTTGGTCGCCAACCTGAAAGCCTCACGGATCAGCCCGCAGCCGACCCGGCGGATGCAGGTGTTCGGTAGCCGAGGATTCGCCGATATCGATTTCGCCACACCCGCCCTTTCCATCGTCCGGCCCTGTGAGTCGCTGGTCGATCGATCCTTCGACCTGGGAGCCGAAACGGAAAATCCCACCGGTTACGCCGATGCCCTCTTCTCGCAGCGACTACGGTGTCAGTCGCGGACCCTGGAACCGCGGAACGCGATCCTCGACGAATTGCACGATTGGGTGATCAGCATCCAGACCGGAATCGCCCCCACCGTGGATGGCTCCGCCGGGGCGCGCGCCGTTGCCATCGCGGAACAGGTCCTGCAGGCCGTCGAGCGACGCGCCTGGTACGCCGATGCAAACTCGCTCGAACGGGGATCGGCCGCCGTGGCCCGCGAAGGGATCGAATCGGCCAGCCGTAAGGCCCACCAAGCCCGCCGGGCCGCTTAGTCCATCCGGCTCGCCGAGCCGGATCGTCGAACCTACCGCTCGGTCGCCAATTCGAAGCAGGCACCTTCCTCTGTGCTGCGGACGTAAACCCGGCCATCGCTGAAGGCCGGCGTCGACCAACACTTGCCGCTGACCGCCTGACCCCGGTCCAGCTCCTGGTAGCCCTCGGGTGAGGCTTGGACGATCACCAACTCCCCGGCATCGGACAGGACGACCAGCTTCTCACCGACCAAAATACAGTTTCCCGGACCAAAGCCCCGCTCGCTCCACACGATCTCGCCGCTCGCCAAATCGACGCACTGCAACGGCGCGCGGCCGTATTTCTTGAACTCAAATATCCCGTACAGGTGGCCGTCGTGAACCACCGGGGTGCTCCAGTGGTTCATCAACTCGTTCGGTTTGAACCAGATCTCCTCGGCCTCCCCCTCCTCGATGCGGAACAACCCGGCACCGACACCATAGCCCGCCGAACAGTAGACGAGGTTTCCCGACGTCACCGGGGATGCAGCCGTGGAAACGCTGAAGGGAAACTCGGCCCGCCAAATCTCTTCGCCCGTCGACGCGTCCACCGCGACCAGACCCGACCGGAGAAAATAGACCACCTGCTTGCGGCCATCGATCGTCGCCACCCGCGGGCTGGCGTGAGTGAGCAACTCGTCACCGCTGCTCCATAGCACGTCTCCGGTCGACTTTTGAAACGCCAGCAATGACTCCCCCGGACCACCGCCGGCGACATACAGCGTCTCCCCATCCAACACCGGGGAGGTGGCGTTGAGCCATTTGATGTTCCGCCCCTCAAACTCCTCGCGGATGTCGCGTCTCCACACCAGTTGCCCATCGGCCGCAGCGAAACAGGAGAGCACCAGGTGCGAGTCGTACACGTAGACATGCCGATCGTCGATCGTGGGGGTCGATCGTGGCCCGTCACCACCCCGGTTGTCCGGTGCACCGGCGTTGCCGCCGTCGTGACCATACTCGCTTTCGCCCAGGTCGACGCTCCACAGCTCCGCGCCCGTGTCGGCATCAACGGTGAGACATATCTCACGCCCATCGCGGCTAACCAACGTGGAGGCGCGACCCCCGGCAACCGAAAAGGAACTGAACCCCAGCGGAGTCTCGATTTTCCAGACGGGCTTGAGCTCGCCCGCCCCCCAAGGCTCGGCACTCAGCCGCTCCGGCGATTTACCGTCTCCCGAAATCCCGCGGTATTGGGGCCAATCGGCGCCGGCGGCCAAGGGAAACAACAAAGCAGTGACGCCCGCGACGACGCAGTGATTCAATGACATGGCAGTGGTGGGTGAACGAAGGTGAAAATAATCTGGCGAGGCAAACCGTGTGTATCCCAGTGTTTACATCAAACTGGGGCGGGCGATCCACCCGCCTTGGGCGAAATTCATGTCGACACAGGGGCGAGCCGCTGTATAGTGTAGTCAACGTTGTGACTGGCAGGAAGTTTACGACCACGTGGTCGCTTACCGCCGGCAACGTCTCAGGATGTTTGGAAAGAGGGTTTCGTCAAGGCAGTTTCGGACAAGTTGTTGTAACGGTCGAGTTGGATTTTTCGTTTCGGGCCGAGCTTTCTTTCGAAGTCTCTCCTGTTTCCCTCGAGTGGATCCCTCTGATTGTTCCAGTGCCTGTGGCTGGAGTCTTCTCGGCGCCTCTGCGTCGGATGTTTTCCCCTCTCGGGTGCTAGCACTTGGACCTCGTGCGCTCTGCGAATTCCTGCGTTCCCTTCCGGAACATGGTTACTTTATCTCACAGGAGTTCGGTAATGAACATTTACGTAGGCAATCTCAGTTTCGATGCCACCGAAGCCGACGTCGAGCACGCTTTCAGCGAATTCGGGAACGTCAAGTCGGTCAACATCATCAAAGACCGCGACACCGGCCGCTCACGTGGATTCGGTTTCGTCGAGATGCATGACCAGGGCGACGGCCAAGAAGCGATCGACGGCTTGAATCAGCAAGAGATCGCCGGCCGCTCAGTCACGGTCAACGAAGCCCGGCCCCGCGAAGAACGCAGCCGGCGCTGGTAGTCCATCACGGGCAGCGCTGATCCGCCCTCGCCAGGATCCGGAGCGGCGCTCGCTCGAAGGATCGATCGAGTCATCGCCTGCCCATGGCGCACCGCCGTGGGCAGGCGTTTTTTGGGCTCTACAACAGCTGATCGAGTTCTTCGGTCAACGAGCGGAACCGCTCCAGCGTCGTCGCGACCGGCTCGGGACGGGTCATGTCGACCCCGGCGTCGCGGAGCAGGTCCAAGGGATCCTGGCTGCAGCCCCCTTTCAAGAACCTCAGGTAGTCCTCCAGTTCCTGTTGCCCACCCTCGAGGACCCGGCGCGACAAGGCAACCGCCGCGCTTAAGCCCGTCGCGTATTTGTAAACGTAAAATGCGCGGTAGAAATGGGGGATACGGAGACATTCCAACTCCAATGCATCGTCGACGGCGAACTCGGGGCCGAAATAATCGCCGAGCAACTCGCGGTAAACCGCCCGCAACGACTTGACCGTCAGCGGCTCCCCAGCCTCACACATCTCATGCGTCCGCTTCTCAAACTCGGCAAACATCGTTTGACGGACAACCGTTGCACGAATGCTATCAAGTTCGTTGTTGATCAAGTACGCCCGCTCGTAGTCATCGCTAGCATGCCGGAGCAGATAATCCGTGAGCAATTGCTCATTGAAGGTGCTGGCAACCTCCGCCACGAAAATGGTGTAATTGTAATATTGATACGGTTGGTGGTGCGCTGAATACCAGCTGTGCATCGAGTGCCCAGCCTCGTGTGCCAGGGTGAAGACATCGTTGAGCACCTCTTCCTTGTAATTCATCAAGATGTACGGATCGCCATCAAAGGTGCCGCAGCTGAACGCGCCACTCTGCTTTCCGCGGTTCGGATAACGATCCGCCCAACGACCCCGTAATCCCTGTTCCAAGGTCCGGGTGTACTCCGAACCGAGCGGCGCCAGCGATTCGATCACCAGCTCCACGGCCTGGTCCCAGCTGTGATGTTTCTTGATATCGCTCAGAATCGGCACGTAGGTGTCATAATGATGGATCTCCGACAGCCCCATCTTGCGGCGGCGGACGTCGAAATAGTGATGGACGGCGGGCAAGGACGCTCGTACGGCCGAGATCAAATTGTCGTAAACATCGACTGGCACGTTGTCGGGAAACAGCGCCGCCTCAAGGCTGGATTCGTAATTTCGGGCCCGGGCGTAATAAACATCGCGTTGAATGCTGCCGGAAAGCGTCGCGGTCAACGTGTTTTCATGAGCGGAGAATTGCTCGTAATACTGTTGGAACGCCCGGCGGCGGACATCCCGCTCGGGGCTGATCAGCAGCTGTCCGAAGGTGGCGTGGGAAAGTTCGACCCGGCGGCCACGGTCGTCTTCAATCTCGCCGAACCGCAAATCAGCGTCATTCAGCTGTCGAAAGGCATT
>CAYWXT010000061.1:0-24782 GCA_964462125.1 uncultured Pirellulaceae bacterium
CGCGAGCGGGGAAACATGGAGGTGGGGCAGCTCGTAGCCCACTATGCCCCCGCTCTGTACCAATGACAGGGGGGACAATGGCTCGAGACCGGGACGCAGCACCTTCCCCTCTATGTTGCCGACGCCCAGCCAGCTGCTTCTCTCGGGTCGGAAAGATGCCAACGCCATCACCACGCCCCGCGTTCGTCGCAGCTTCTCATGGCATCGTCGCACCAGCCACTCCAAGGGCTGGTCGGGCCGATCCTCGAGCACCTCGGCCGCGGTGCTCGCCGCCGCGTACGCGGCGATGTCGTGATGGGGATGGAACACCACACCTTCGAGGTCGCTTTCGACAAGGTCAAAGCGAAATACAAGGCGAACCTGGATACCGAAGTCCCCGCCGAAGGACTGAAGATCCTCTGCGAGGAATACAAGAAGGTCTACAAGAAACATACCGGCGAGGCGTTCCCGCAAGACCCGCTCGACCAGTTGGAACTGTCGATCCAGGCCGTCTTCAACTCCTGGAATACCCCGCGGGCGGTCCGCTATCGCGAGATCGAAGGCATCCGTGGTTTGCTCGGTACCGCGGTCAACGTGCAGTCGATGGTCTATGGGAACATGGGCGACGACTCGGGAACCGGCGTCGCCTTCACCCGCAACCCGAACACCGGCGAGAACAAGTTCTTCGGGGAGTTCCTGGTCAACGCCCAAGGGGAAGATGTCGTTGCCGGCATCCGCACCCCGCAGCCGGTGGCCGAAATGCCCAAGTGGGATCGGGCCGCCCACAAGCAGCTGCTCGAGATCAAAAAGACGCTCGAAGAACATTACCAGGAGATGCAGGACATCGAGTTCACGATCGAACGCGGTGAACTGTTCATGCTGCAGACCCGGACCGGCAAGCGGACCGGGGTCGCGGCAGTCAAGATCGCTTGCGACATGGTCAAGGAGAAACTGATCGATGAAAAGCAGGCGGTGCTCCGCGTCCCAGCGAACGACCTGACGCAGTTGCTGCTGCCGAGTTTCAAGCCGACCGCCCGCAACGCCGCCGACGTGCTCGCCCGTGGCCTCCCCGCCTCCCCAGGTGCCGCCGTCGGTAAGCTGGTGTTCAACGCCGAAAACGCCCGGGCACGGAGCGAGACGGGAGAGAAAGTCATCCTGGTCCGCAAAGAAACCAGCCCCGAAGATGTGGACGGGATGAACGCCGCGGCGGGGATCTTGACCAGTACCGGCGGGATGACCAGTCACGCCGCGGTCGTCGCCCGGGGCTGGGGAAAATGTTGCGTCGCCGGGGCCAGTGCGATCCAGATCGATGAGAAAGCGAAAAAGGTCCGCGTCGAAGGCCGCACCCTGGGAGTCAACGACACGATCAGTCTCGACGGAACGACCGGCGAAGTGATGTTGGGAGAGGTCGAGACCCAGGAGCCGAAGCTGTCCGGTGACTTTGCCAAGCTGATGCAGTGGGCCGACAAGTACCGGCGGCTCCGAGTCCGCACCAACGCCGATTCACCGGCCGACAGCAAACGGGCCCGCGAATTCGGCGCCGAAGGCATCGGGCTCTGCCGCACCGAACATATGTTCTTTGAGTCCGACCGGATCCTGATCATGCGGGCGATGATCCTGGCCGACTCCGAAGACGATCGCCGCGCCGCACTCAAAAAATTGCTGCCGTTCCAGCGAAAAGACTTCGAAGGGATCTTCAAGGCGATGGACGACTTGCCCGTCACCGTGCGGCTGCTCGATCCCCCGCTCCATGAGTTCCTCCCCAACGACCCCAACTCCCAAAAACAGATGGCCGAGGAATTGGGGGTCAAGGCGGTCGACGTCAAAAAGCGGGCCGCGGCGCTGCACGAATCCAACCCGATGCTCGGACATCGCGGCTGCCGACTCAGCGTCACCTATCCCGAAATCCTGGAGATGCAGGTGCGGGCGATCGTCGAAGCTGCGATCACCTGTGCCAAAAAGAAGATCACCGCCCGGCCGGAAATCATGATCCCGCTCGTGGGGACGCGCGAGGAACTCGAACTGCTCCGCGGCAAGGTCGAGGCCACCATCGCGGCGACCAAGGAAGCCAAGAAGTTCGACGGAAAACTCGACATTCTGATCGGGACGATGATCGAGATCCCGCGAGCCGCCCTGACCGCCGACGAGATCGCCGAACATGCCGACTTCTTCAGCTTCGGCACCAATGACCTCACGCAATTGACCTTCGGCTACAGCCGCGATGACGTGAACTCCTTCCTCCCCGATTACCTCAGCCAGGAACTGTTGCCTGTCGACCCCTTTCAGTCGCTCGACACCGTCGGGGTCGGCCAGCTTGTCGAAATGGGGGTCCAGAAAGGCCGCAGGACAAAGCGTGACTTGAAGGTCGGCATCTGCGGCGAGCATGGCGGTGACCCGGCGTCGATCGATTTCTGTGACGGTGCCGGCCTCGACTACGTCAGCTGCAGCCCGTTCCGGGTGCCGATCGCCCGCCTCGCCGCCGCCCAAGCGGCGCTCAGAAAATAACCACCAGGAGCGACGATGAGTGACCTACACGCAAAGTACAACGACGTCGAGAAGCTGATCGACCAGGAGCGGTACGAAGAGGCGATCGCAGGATTGAAGGAGATCGTCGCCGAAGACGATTCGTTCGTCCTCGCCCACCTCGCCCTGGCACGGGCCTATACCAAGACCACCCAACATGAACCGGCGATCGAGCACGCCGAAAAAGCGTGCCAGCTGGAACCCAGCGATCCCTTCAACTTCACCGCCCTGAGCGTCACCTACCAGCGCGCCTGGGCCGGGACGCAGGACCAGGAGTACATCGCCAAGGCCGAAGACGCGATGGCCCGCGCCCAACAGGTCCAAGCTCAGCAGTAGCGACTCCGTTTCGGCGAGGGCGAAAGTACATCCGTCCCGCCGGGGGCGGATCGTGGCGATGCCGGAACGCTCTCCGCTGCCGATCACGACGAACGGCGCCAAAGGATGCCATAGATCGTCGCATTGATGGCAATCACGCCAATCCCCATCGCGATCGACAGCGACATGGTCAGCTGTTCCGGATACAGCAAGGGCAGCAGGTAGTGCTCGATGAATCCTGCTTCGTATCCCTCTTGACCGGCTCGACGCCGCAGCCAGTTCTCCAGCGGCGTCAAGGGGCAAGTCCATCCGAACAAGGAGATCACGGCGCCCCAAATCGCCGCCGGAAGATGGATCCACGCCACCGATCCCCACCGGCAGGCGAGCAACCCGCCGAGCCCCACGAACAGGACGAACAGCAGGTGCAGGACCAGCACGACATTTGCCAATAGGCCGTAAATCATGGCATCAGGGAATCGTCGTCTTGAGTCGCGATCACACTGTCGGGCCTGGCAAAGACAGCGTTCACGTCCAACTCGATCAAGGCGCCACCAATTGGTCACCAACGGTCGCGACACGCTGCACAAGCATAAAATACGCAAAGAGAGAGCGTACCATACGGATCGTCCTCATTCAGACCCTCAGAGCACTCCCTGTGGGAAGGGGGTTTGATTGCTGACCGCTGGGGAGACGCGTATACTGCAGACCCCGCATTCAACCCCCCCCCTCGGCCCCTCCTTCTGCCTCGCGATATGTCAGGCAAATTGGTTGCCCGTAAAACACGTCCTTGTCGATGTCGTCGAGATCGCAGTGGTTCCCGCCCGTTGGTCAGTCCCGATGTTCGTACGCATCTTCACCATTTCTTACACCTGGCTTGTGGTCGGCAGTCTTCTTTGCTTGGGACTGTTGGTTCGCAACGACGTTGCCTCCGCCGACGACTCGTCGGCGGAACCATCCGAGACGCTGACGTTCGAACAGCACATCTGGCCGATCCTGCGTGCGCATTGCTTCGATTGCCATGGCGCGACCGAGGAGATGAAAGGCTCACTGGATCTCCGCCAGGTGCGCCGGATGACCGAGGGGGGCAACCGCGGGCCGGCGATCGAAGTGGGTGACGCCGAGGCGAGCCTGCTCGTGCAGCGGATCGAGCACGGCGAGATGCCGCCCGGCGAGGGAGAAGTCTCCGCCGAGGAGTTGACGACGCTGCGACGGTGGATCGCCAGTGGGGCGGAGACCAAGCGGACCGAACCCGAATCGATCGGTCCCGGCTTAGGGATCATGCCCGAGGAACGAGAACATTGGGCGTACCAGCCGATTCGACGTCCAGATGTCCCGGCGCGAGAATCGCTGCCGCCGGAGCGCCGCGCACGAACGCCGATCGATGCGTTGCTCATTTCCAGCGGCCCGGGCGAACCGTTTGCACCCGATGCCGACCGGCGAACGCTGGTGATGCGCGCCTCGTTGACGCTAACCGGACTGCCACCCTCCTATGAACAGGTTGAACGGTGGCGGTCCGACCCGCGCGACGACTGGTTCGATCGACTGCTCGACGAGTTGCTCGAATCGCCGCACTACGGGGAACGCTGGGGGCGGCACTGGTTGGACGTCGCCGGCTATGCCGACTCCGAAGGCTATACGGTCCAGGACGCCGTCCGGCCTTGGGCTTGGCGATACCGTGATTGGGTCATCGGCGCGCTGAACGAAGACAAGCCGCTGGACCAGTTCATCACCGAGCAACTTGCGGGGGACGAATTGGCGGGAGCGAAGTCGGGAGATTGGACGTCCGAGCAGATCGATTTGTTGACCGCCACCGGGTACCTGCGAATGGCAGCCGATGGCACCGCCAGCGAGAACAACGCGGAAGCTCGCAATCAAACGATCGCCGACACGCTGCAGATTGTCGGCACTTCCCTGTTGGGTTTGAGCGTTCAGTGCGCCCAGTGTCACGACCACCGCTACGATCCGATTCTGCATACCGATTACTTCGCCCTCCGCGCCGTGTTTGAACCCGCGCTCGATTGGCAGGCTTGGAAGCCTCCCGCGGCGCGCCAAGTGTCCCTCTACACCGAAGCCGACCGCGCGCAGGCTGCCGAGGTCGAGGCCGAGGCACAAGCGGTTAGCAAGGAAAAGGCAGAGAAGCAAGCTGAGTACATGCAGCAGGCGCTGGAGAACGAACTCGAAAAATACGACCAGCCGCTGAGAGACAACCTGCAGGCGGCCTACCAGACGTCGGCCGAGGAGCGGACCGACGAGCAGCAGGCGTGGTTGGACGCGCACCCGAGTGTCAACATCACCCCGGGGGTCTTGTACCAGTATTTGCCGGAGTCGGCCGAGGAACTGAAAACGTACGACAAGCGAATCGCCGAAATCCGCGCAAAGAAACCGCCCGAACCATTCGTCCGCGCGTTGCTCGAGCCGTCCGGGCACGCACCGGAAACGAAGTTGTTCCATCGTGGTGATCACCAACAGCCCAAGCAAACCGTGCTGCCGGCGGCGCCGACGGTGGCGGTGCCCGAAGGCGAACGGGTCGAGTTTCCCATCAATGACGATGATTTGCCGACGACCGGACGACGGTTGGCCTTCGCCCGCTGGCTGGCCTCATCGGAAAACCCGCTGACTCCACGCGTGATCGTCAATCGTGTCTGGATGCACCATTTCGGCCAGGGACTGGTCGCCACGCCGGCCGACTTCGGCAAACTCGGGGCCACGCCGACACACCCGGAACTTTTGGACTGGCTGGCTGATGAGTTCGTCCGCCAGGGCTGGAGCTTGAAGAAACTGCACCGCTTGATCATGCGATCGACCCGCTGGCAGCAGAGACGCGGTGGTTTGGAATCGGCAACGCAAAGGGTGCCCACCGATTTGCTCCGTTTGGAGGCGGAGGCGATTCGCGACCGAGTGTTGGCGGTCACCGGGCAACTGGACCCTCAGCTGTTCGGCCCGCCGTTGGGGATCGCGGAAGACGACACGGGACAGGTCGTCGTCGACGGCGACCAGACGCGCCGCAGCCTCTATGTCCAGACGCGGCGGAGCCGCCCCGTGGCAATGCTGCAAGCGTTCGACGCCCCGGTGATGGAAACGAACTGTGTGATCCGACCCAGCTCGACCGTCGCGACCCAATCGCTGATGCTGCTCAACGGGAAGTTCATCCTCGACCAAGCGACCAAGTTGGCTGAGCGGGCCACCGCCGAGGCTCCTTCGTTGCCCCAGCGGTACGTCGGCCACCGGAGTGACCTTCCCGAGCGACCCGCATCGGATTGGCAGTACGGATACGGGGCATTTGACGAACAAACCGAGCGGACGGGCGACTTCACGCCGCTCGAACACTGGACCGGCTCGCAGTGGCAGGCTGGCCCCGAATTGCCCGACCCGCAACGGGGCTGGGTCTTGCTCAACGCACAGGGCGGGCATCCCGATGCCGCTCCGCGGGCGGTGATCCGCCGCTGGACGGCGACGGCCGATGGCGTTGTGTCGATTCGCGGCCAACTGTCGCACGGCTCTTCCAACGGCGATGGCGTCCGCGGACGTGTCGTCTCCAGCCGATCGGGTGAAGCCGGCCAATGGCGGGTACACAACGACGCGAGCGACACCATCGTCGATGCGCTGGAGGTCGTCGCCGACGACACGATCGACCTGATTACCGACTGTCGCCAGAATCACACGTCGGATTCGTTCCACTGGCCGGTCTCCGTCACGCTCAGTACTGGCGATGGCGACTCGCGCAGCATGGACTCGGTCGACCAATTTCAAGGGCCCATCGAATCGTATCAACCACTGCCGGCGCGAATCGTACAGGCTTGGCGATTGGCCTTCAGCCGTGACCCCGACATCGAGGAGTTTGAGCTGGCGATTCGCTTTGTTGCTCGGCAACTGGAAACGATGCATGCCGATCCGGAGGCGATTCCCTCGGGCAGGACCGCTGCCCAGCAGGCGCTGACCAACCTTTGCCAGACGCTGATGAGTTCCAATGAATTTCTTTACGTCGAATGAGGCGAGCCCCCGATGACCCATCCTTCCACCGTTGCTGCCGATCGCGAGCATCGTCGGGCATTCCTGCGCGATGGATCACTCGGGGTCGGATCGCTCGCTCTGGCATGGCTGTTGCAACAAGAACCGCTGGCGGCGAATCCCAAGACCGTCCCCATGGCGCCGCCGTCGTTCGACCTGACGCCCAAAGCACCCCACTTCGCCCCCCGGGCCAAGGCGATGATCTCGCTGTTTCAACACGGCGGCCCATCGCACATGGATTTGACCGATCCCAAACCGGAGCTCAACAAACGCGACGGCACCGATTATCCCGGCGATATCGCGTACAGCTTTGTCAACGAAGCCAGCAAGAAGGTGATGGGGACGCGGTGGAAGTTCGCCAAACAGGGCGAGTGCGGCATGGAGCTTTCGGAACTATTGCCCGAGACCGCGGGAATTGCGGACGACATCTGCTTGATCCGCAGCATGAACACCGGAGCCAATGGGCATGAGGTTTCGATTCGTTACTTCCACGGCGGCATCCCCGGTGTGTTGGGGCGTCCCCATTTCGCTTCATGGTTGCTCTATGGCCTCGGATCGGAAACGCAGGACCTGCCTGCCTACATGGTGTTGACCGATCCCGGCGGGCACCCGGTCGACGGGGTGAATAACTGGTCCAGCGGCTTCATGCCGCCGCTGTTCCAGGGCACCGTGATCCGGCCGCAGGAGCCAAGGATTTTGAACCTCGACGCGCCGCCGCACCTGCATGGGGAACCGCAACGCCACAACCTGGAATTGCTGCAATCGCTCAATCGTCGACATGCCGACCGGTTTCCAGGGCAGAGCGATTTGCAGGCGCGGATCGCCAGTTATGAACTGGCCGCCCGGATGCAAACCGCCGCCCGTGAAGCCTTGGACATCTCGCAGGAATCTCAGGCGACACACGCCATGTACGGCTTGGATGATGACGTGACCCGAGACTATGGAACACGCTGTTTGATCGCCCGCCGCTTGGTCGAACGGGGAGTCCGATTCGTGCAACTCTTTCTCGCCGGCCAGCCCTGGGACAATCACAGCAACCTCGGCACCGCACTCCCAGCGATCTGTCGACGTACCGACAAACCCGCCGCGGCGCTGGTCAAGGACTTGAAACAACGAGGAATGCTCGACGAGGTGATCGTCCACTGGGGAGGCGAAATCGGGCGGTTGCCCGTCACGCAGAACCAGGGCGCTCCCGAAAAGCATGGCCGTGACCACAACGGCCAAGGGTTCAGCATGTGGGTCGCTGGCGGGGGATTCCGCGGCGGGATGATTCATGGGGCAACCGATGACTTTGGTCACCACGCGGTGGAGGATGTCGTCACACCGAACGATTACCAAGCAACCTTGATGCACCTGTTCGGGATCGACACCGAGCAATTGACCTTTCACCACAACGGCCAACAGCAGATCGCCACCGCAGGCCGACCAGCTCGCCTCGTGGACGAGATCCTCCATTGATCATCCCGTTCGTTGATGACGCACCGATGAACGCCCCAATACCCTCTGGATCTATGCCGAAGACACCTCGCCCTGGACACCGATCGCAACCTCGGTTCGCTCGCGGTGCGAATCCGGTCGACAGCGGCGGTGCAGGTCGAGTGGAAGGCCCGTCCCGTGGGATCCGAGCTCCGGCGGATCGGCGAGCCGGTGCAGGTGGCCGCGGCCGATGAGTTCACCGCGGTCACGTTCCCGCTGGCTGAAGATTAAGGCTGGGGTCGAGTGATCGGCGGAGTCCAAGGGAGTGTGTGGGGGAGTCAGCCGGGTCCCAAGGTGATCCATTTCCACTCGGTCAACTCATCGATGCCGACCAGTGCCCCTTCGCGGCCGAAGCCGCTGTCGCCCACACCGCCGAAGGGAACCTGCGGCTCTTCCTGGACCGTTGCACCGTTGATGTGCACCATGCCGGCGTGAACCTCTTCGGCGAACCGCAACGCGGCGGAGAGATCGGCGGTGAAGATCGACGCCGTCAAACCAAACGGGGTTGCATTGCAGCGCGTGATCGCATCGTCGAGATCATCGATCCCCTCCAAGGTGATCACCGGTCCGAAGGTCTCCTCGCCCCCCACGAGCATCGAATCATCGATGCCGGCTAAGAGGGTGGGGCGGCAGCGATTCCCGTCCCATCCTCCGCCGCAGAGGACCGTGGCGCCGCGGTCGACCGCATCCTCGATGTGTCGCCGAACCCGAGCCCGCTGTTTTGCATTGATGATCGGACCGACCACCGTTGCCTCCTCGCGGAGGTCGCCTGCTGGCAGTTTTTCTGCGGCGGCAACCAGTTTTTCGGCGACGGCGTCGAAGTGGGAATGCTGGACGTAGATGCGACTGGAGGACATGCAGATCTGGCCCTGGAACAGGAACCCGCCGAGGACCGCTGCCGGGATTGCCTTGGCGAGGTTGGCGTCGTCCAGGATGACCAGCGGGTTCTTGCCACCCATCTCGAGCGTCACCCGTTTGCCCAGTCGTCCCGCGATCTCAGCGATGTGCCGCCCGGTGCGGGTCGAGCCGGTGAAGCCGATCAGCCGCACTCGCCTGTCGCTGGTCAGCGCGTCCCCGATCTCCTCGCCACGGCCGAGCAGCACGTTGCACACGCCGGGGGGCATTCCGGCGTCGGTGTAGATCTTGGCCAGTTCGACCGCGACCGTGGGCGCTTCGGGGGAGGGCATCAGGACCACCGTGTTCCCGGTGGCCAGCGCCATCGCCGTCTGCTTAACCGATTTGATCAGGGGGACGTTGAAGGGGGTGATCCCGGCGACGACCCCCAAAGGGCGGCGAAGGCTGAGGCTGAGCCGGTCGGGCGTGTCGGTGGGCAAGGTATCCCCGGTCACCCGCCGGACCGCCCCCGCGGCAGCCCGAAGGACACCGATAGAGGTCGTGATTTCACGGCGCGCCTTGGTGATCGGGGAGCCGACCTCATCGATCAAACTTTCACACAGCGGCTCGGATCGCTGTTGAAGCAACTCTGCTGCGCGCAGCAGCCACGCTTCGCGGTCCGAGGGAGCGGTGGCCCGATAGCTGGCGAAGGCTGCCTGGGCGGATGTGACCGCCCGCTCGACATCGCCAGCGGAGCCGCGCGCGGCAACGGCGATTCGGGTATCGTCGAGGGGAGCGAGGAGATCAAACGTCTCGCCCGACTCCGGCGCAGTGGACTGGCCATCGATCCAGTGATTGAGTTGGTGCATGAGGTCCGAGATGGAGTGCGGATGAGAGGATTCGAACCTCCACGCCCTGAACGGGCACTAGATCCTGAGTCTAGCGCGTCTGCCAATTCCGCCACATCCGCAGGCAGGGATCGCTGATGGTGCCGATCGAAACCGCTCAGCATCGACGAAGGAGTGAAGATATCGAGTCGCTGCGGGGTGGACAAGGTCGCTTGAGCCGCTGGCTCGGATCGTTCAGACTGCGGCGTCTGGGGGACACACGCTTCCGCGAAGGGATATCGGCCTGATGCGACTGCATTGTTTGGGCACCGCCGGCTATCATCCCAGCGCCACGCGGCACACCTCGTGTTACTTTCTGCCGGAGTCGGGGATCGTATTGGATGCCGGCAGCGGGCTGTTTCGGCTGCCGGGGCTGTTCCGGGGCGGGACGCTGGACGTGTTGCTCAGCCATGCCCACCTCGACCACACCTTCGGGTTGACCTTTTTGGTCGGCATCCTGGCCAAGTATTCCGTCGAGCGGCTGACGATCTGGGGCGAGGGAGAGAAATTGGCGGCGATCCGCGAGCACCTGTTCCACGAGTTGCTATTCCCGGTGCCGCTGGAGGCGGAATGGAAAGCGATTGATGGCCGGGAGGGAGCCGAGATTGGCGGGGCCCACGTCAGCTGGCGCTGCCAATCGCACCCGGGCGGATCGATGGCGTACCGCCTCGATTGGCCCCGGCCGGCGGGCGGTTCGGGCGGGGAGGGCAAGTCGCTGGTTTACGCCACCGACACGCGGGGGGATCACGCCCCGGAGACGCTTCGGTGGATGGGGGGAGCCAATTTGCTGATCCACGAATGTTATTTTCTCGACGCCGAGCAGGCGTGGGCGGAGCGAACGGGGCACAGCTGGAGCGGCCGTGTCGCTGAGATCGCGGCAGCGACGGCCCCGGAACGGCTGTTGCTGACGCACATCGATCCGCTCGGTGAAACGGACGACCCGGTGGGGCTTGTGGCGATCGACGCCCGTCTGCCGGGGCGTGTCGTCTTGGCCCGAGACACGATGGCGGTCGACTTTTAGGCGACCATCCTCAAGAATCCTAACGATTTGGGGCCGATTCGGGCCAATTCCGTCTTGCCGCGGGCGAGCTGATCGCTACACTCTGCCCTTTCGACGGCATCCGGTCGACTGTCAAATGAGGGTCGGCCGACCGCCAGCGTAGCTCAGTTGGCAGAGCAGCTGATTTGTAATCAGCCGGTCGTGGGTTCGAATCCCTCCGCTGGCTCTGCCAAGAGTGAACGGCAAAACCGAGGTGAACCGCCGGGGGCAGTTGAACCGAAGAACGTGTGAACGGGAGCGAGAATCAGTGATGGGGGTTTGCCCGAGTGGTTAAAGGGGGCGGATTGTAAATCCGCTGGCTATGCCTTCGCAGGTTCGAATCCTGCAGCCCCCACTGGAGATTTCTGGCGGGTCGAAAATATCCCTCAGGTTTTCCATCGCGGGTGTAGCTCAATGGTAGAGCAGCAGCCTTCCAAGCTGAATACGAGGGTTCGATTCCCTTCACCCGCTTAGACTTAGCAGTCAGGAGAGACGAGAGGCGTATGGCATCCCAGCGACGTGATTTTTCGACCGCTGCTGTAGCTCAGTGGTAGAGCGCCTCCTTGGTAAGGATGAGGTCATGGGTTCAAATCCCATCAGCAGCTCTCTTGAGCGGTCAGAGACGCTCCATGGAGCAACGTATTACGGGCGTCCCGCGGTGGGACGCATCGATTTTCAATTTCCTTTCGATTCCTTGTTGTATCGAGTGTGGCCAGTGCGGCCGGACGTCGGCGAGAACTCCGCGGGTGTGAACGCGGACGGCGGCGAGTCGGGCCGGTGCGGGGCGTATCCCCGAGCCGGTGATTGCACGGCGCAAGTGCAGGTGTATTAGTATGGCTAAGGCAACTTTTGAACGGACCAAGCCGCACGTCAACGTCGGCACAATCGGCCACATTGACCACGGCAAGACAACCGCCACCGGTGCGATCCTGGCAGTCCAGGCCGCCAAGGGATTGGCACAGGCGAAGGGTTACGCGGACATCGCCAAGGGGGGGACGGTCCGCGACGAGACGAAGACGGTGACCATCGCCGTCGCCCACGTCGAGTACGAGACCGACAAGCGGCACTACGCCCACATTGACTGTCCCGGCCACGCCGACTTCGTCAAGAACATGATCACCGGGGCCGCCCAGATGGACGGCGCGATCCTGGTCGTCTCCGCCGCCGACGGCCCGATGCCCCAGACGAAAGAGCACGTGTTGTTGGCCCGCCAGGTTGGCGTCCCCTACATCGTGGTCTTTTTGAACAAGTGCGACCTGGTCGACGACGAGGAACTGCTGGAGCTGGTGGAGCTGGAGGTTCGGGAACTGCTCAGCAAGTACGACTTCCCCGGCGACGACGTCCCGGTCATCCGCGGCTCGGCATTGCCGGCGTATAACAAGCCGGACGATCCCGAGGCGAGCAAGTGCATCAGTGAGCTGATGGACGCCCTGGATGAATTCATCCCCGAACCGCAGCGAGAGGACGACAAGCCGTTCCTGATGGCGATCGAAGACGTCTTCTCGATCGAAGGCCGCGGGACCGTGGCTACCGGCCGGGTCGAGCGGGGTGTGGTCAAGGTCGGCGAGGAGGTCGAGATCATCGGTCTGGCCAGTGCCCCGACGAAGACGACCTGCACCGGGGTCGAGATGTTCCGCAAGGAGCTGAAGGAGGGACGGGCTGGTGACAACGTCGGTTGTCTGTTGCGCGGCGTCAAACGCGAAGAAATCCAGCGTGGTCAGGTGCTCGCCAAGCCGGGAAGCATCAAGCCTCATACCAAGTTCGAAGCAGAGGTGTACTGCCTGAGCAAGGACGAGGGGGGGCGTCACACGCCGTTTTTCAGTGGCTACCGGCCACAGTTCTACTTTCGGACGACCGACGTCACCGGGACGGCCAATTTGATCGATGCCGAGATGTGCATGCCGGGGGACAACGTCAAAGTCACCGTCGAGCTGCACAAGCCGATCGCGATGGACGATGGGGTTCGTTTCGCGATTCGCGAAGGTGGCCGAACGGTCGGTTCGGGCGTTGTGACCAAGATCGTCCAGTAAACATCGTCCAGTAAACAACGCTGGGCGGGCGTCGTCGCGGTGCCGGTCGGTTCCCGCCTGGAATCCCTGCCAATTTCCACGTCGATGACCAACGCTGGCCTTGTTCAGGTCCGTTGGTCATTGGACATTGGGGGGCAGGGTTGATAGGTTTGGGTTGACCGGGTCCCCCGTGGCGAACCGTGTAGCCCGCTCAGGGGTGTAGCTCAATTGGCAGAGCTCTGGTTTCCAAAACCAGCGGTTGCGGGTTCGAGTCCCTCCACCCCTGCCTTCGAGGTTCGTCAAGAAAAACAGGAGCGAATGGGTGTCCCGAGATATTGCCCAAGGGGGGAGCGCCCCGCTGGTGGCTGAGTTGTTTCAGTCGTCGGTTTACAAACCGAACCAGGGGAGGATCGTTCGTCAAGTGACCGCTTTGGCGATCTGGGTCATCGTTGGCCTGGGTTGTTGGAGTCTGTACATCACCCTTCGTGGCAGTCCTGGCCCAGCCTCCTATGGGATCCCGTCGGTTCTGCTCGCTGCCGGGTTGTGGTTCGGATTCCGTGTCGTGAACTGGCCTCGATTCGCCGACTTTTTGATCGCCGTTGAAGCGGAGATGAACAAGGTCACCTGGCCGGGGAAGGACGAGCTGATCCGCGCCGCTTTGGTCGTGATTTTCACGATTTTTTTCCTCGCCATGATTCTGTTCTTGTTCGACGTTGTCTGGCAGTTCATTTTCGAATTCATCGGGGTCACCGGTTGATCCCCGGTGTTACCTCCACCCGCTCCTCGAGGCGCGATTTGGATTGACTGCCGTCTTTATCAATGCCTGTCGCCCAACCGGTGAAACCGTGAACCACCCCAACCCCTCCGACGACACCCGAGCCCAGGACGAAGCGAGCGCCGCAGCGGCGTTTGGCGATCGGTCCGCCGAAGGCGTTTCGGACGCGGAAACGCCGCACGAAGCCCCTGCTGAAGGGACGGAGTCTCCGGAAGGGACCTCCCCCGGGAGCGAGTCTCCGGATCCATCCGCCGCCGAGGAGGGGAACCGCCCCTCGCCGCAACCCCCGCCAGAACTTCCACCCGCCGCGGCGGAAGAAAATTCAGAGCCGGCGGAGGATGAGCCGCAGATGGATTGGTACATCTTGAAAGTCGCCTTCAACCGCGAAGACTCGATCGCCGATGCACTTCGCAAGCGAGTCAAGATGGAAGGGATGGAGGAGTACTTTGGTGATATCGTCGTCCCCACCGAGGACGTTGCCACCTTCACGCGGGACGGCAAGCGACGGGTCACCAAGCGGAAGCTGCTGCCCGGCTACGTGATGGTCAACATGATCATCAACGATGACACCTGGTTCCTGGTCCGCGAGACGAGTGGGATCAGTGACTTTACCGGCACCGCCGGCAAACCGATGCCGATGGAACCCGAGGACATTCAGCGGTTCATCCTCCGCGGCGGCGAGGACGACGAGGAGGAGACGACCATCAAGACCGCGATCCCGTTCAAGCGGGGAGATCGCGTGCGGGTCAAGGAAGGGAATTTCGAGAACCAGGAAGGCGAGGTCGATGCGGTCGACGAGGCGAACGGCCGAGTCACCGTGATCATCAACATTTTCGGTCGTAGCGTCCCCATGGAACTCGACCACTGGCAGGTCGAACCCCTGTAGCCGCGTGCTCAGGTCCCCATTGCAGAATCGATCCCCACCAGCATCCGCGAGTGAGACCATTCGATTCGCTCAACCACTTCCACGTTCCCCCTTTCCAATCAACGATCGATGGCCAAGCAAGTAACCGGACAAGCTAAGTTTCAAGTGCCTGGTGGTCAGGCGACCCCGGCGCCCCCCGTCGGTACCTCGCTCGGAAAATTCGGCGTGAACCTGGGCCAATTCGTTCAGCAGTTCAACGACCGGACCAAGGAGTACAGCGGGACGCCGATTCCGGTCATCGTGACCGTTTACAAGGACCGCAGCTTCGATTTTATCACCAAAAGCCCGCCGGCGGCATCGCTGCTGAAGCAGGCCGCAGGGATCGCCAAGGGCAGTGGCGTGCCGAGCAAAGAGACGGTGGCGCAGGTGACGCGGGCTCAGTGTGAGGAGATCGCAGAGAAGAAAATGGCCGACCTGAACGCCCGCAGCATGGACCAGGCGGTCCGTATGATCGAAGGAACCGCCCGCAGCATGGGCATCAACGTCGAAGACTAGATCGCCGTCTTGCCCGGCATTGAAACGCCGGGCTACTCGCGGGATTTGGCTGTGGTGCTCTTGCGGATGGGGAGTGTCATGGATCGATGGACACGACGAAACCGCAGTCGGAACTCGTTGCTGATCAACACGGCTCCCGAAATCAACGCATAGGGGCCGGAAACGATGTGAACGTAAAAAGCCCACCGATAGCCGCCGCTGAAATCGAGTTCACGGCCACGGAGGAAATCAGAAGCGAAATTTGGAGGGAAGTATTCGCGATAGCCGAGCAGGACAACGACGAGAACTTTGATCAACAGCAGGTACAAGACCGCCTGGAGGACGAGGAAAACGGTTGCTCTACGACGGCTGTCCCTACCGTGGGACTTTAGTTGATCCGTGCGGGATCGTTGTGCGGTTTATCGCGATGTGCCGTTAATAGACATCCCGGACATAGCGTTGATCCTTCGCCATCGCCTGGATGTACTCCTTCGCGGCGTCGTGGGACATGCTTCCCTGTTGAGCCACGAGTTCTGTCAATGTCCGGTCAACGTCGACAGCCATTCGCGACGCATCGCCACATATGAAAAAGTGGGCTCCCTGCTGAAGCCACTGCCAGATCTCCGACGCATGCTCACGCATCCGGTCCTGAACATAGACTTTCCGCTCGTGATCACGACTGAATGCGGTGTCGAGGCGGCTCAGTTGACCGCTGCGAAGGAAACCTTGCAACTCGTCTCGGTATAGAAAATCGCAGCTCTCATGTTGATCCCCGAAGAAAAGCCAATGCTTGCCGGTGGCGGCAGTGGCAGCACGTTCCTGCAGAAATGCGAGGAACGGTGCGATCCCAGTCCCGGGTCCGACCATAATCATCGGCGCCGCCGGGTCGGCGGGCACGGTGAAGCCGCCGTGATTCGGTTGAACAAAAACCGGAAATCTTTCTCCCGGCGTTAACCCATCGGCCAACATGGTGCTCGCCACCCCCTTGCGGATGCGGCCTGCGTGTGGGTAGCTGACCTTGCCGACGGTGAGGTGCACCTGATCACCAACCTTCTTCATGCTACTGGCGATCGAGTAGAGTCGCGGGTTCAGTGGCTCCAGCGCCTCCATCACCTCCGTCGCGGTCACGGTCGCCTCGCGGCCCATGTCAAATAGATCGAGGACGTCGAACCCGTCCGGGGCACCTTCCGCCACCATCCGTTGAAGTGCCTCACGAGCGTCGTGTTCGGTGACCCGGCTGGCGAGCAGTTCAATCAGCTCATCACTCGGTTCCTTCAAACAGCAGTCTTCGCGGAGAGCGAGGTCCAAGGGAACGCGGCGGCCCCGTGGCGTCGTGACCGTGACGTGGGGATCCGTTGCCAGTCGGCTGAGAATCTGGTCGACGAGATGCGCGCCGTTGCGGGGAAAAACACCCAGCGAATCACCCACCTCGTACTTCAATCCTGAACCGGCCAGGTCGACCACGACATGCCGCGTGTCCTTTGACGAACCCTCCCCATTGAGCCGTCGCGACTCGACCAGTGTGGCGTCGAACGGGTTTTGCCGAGAGTACGCCGTCGGGGAAGCGGAGCCCTCTCTCGCACCGCTGCCGTTTCGTGATCCATTGCGAATGACGGAGACGTCGGGGGTGACATGTCCATTGGCCTTCGCCGAATCGGCATCTCTGTCGGTCGACTCCTCCCGTAACACCTGCTTCAACATCTGTTTCGTTTCCTTGCCGCCAGGGCTGCAGAGGGTCAGGTTCGGCTCTTCCCCCGAAGCGATCGCCTCGGCGTACGTCTGGCAGACGTACCCGCACGAGCCGCAGTCGAGCTGTGCCATTGCGGCCATCAACTTCCGCTCGGTCGGCTTCCCCTCCGCCATTTCCATTCGCTCAACGATTGGCAAACTGGCGTCGTGCCAAGGAAAACTCTCCTCCACCTCTGCATCGCCACCGCTCTCCCCCGACGGCGGTTCTGCCAACGCAGTCGCCCCTGATGCCGAAGCGACCGCAGCCGACGACGATTTCTGGTCCAGGCCTGCAAGTGCGGAAAAAAATCCGTTCAGCCACGCCCGTTGCTCGTCATTGAAGGGCGCCGTTTCGGGAATGAAACTACTCATGGTTCACAACGTCTCTCATCGTACGTGCGGACAAGTGGTCTTCAGTCAACCGATAGCGGTGGTCGGCCGCAGCAAGCTGAGTCAATGCTTGGTCGCTGTGCCGAGCGGTGAACGCCGCGAATGGTTCACCCTCGTGACGCTGCTGGAGATAGCCGGCGATGATCGACTTGATCAAACCTGGGATCTCGTCAAAGGGGACGGACGAAAACAAGCGGCGCGCGATCGCTTGCCGCTCGCCCCAACCGCCGCCGAGATGGACGTGGTACCCGTCCACCATCTCCTCCCCCTGCTCCACCTGGCACGCCAGCAGTCCGATGTCGCCGATGGAGTGCTGCGCGCAACTGTGGTGGCAGCCGGTGAGGTGAATGTTGATCGGTTCTTCCAGATCGAACTCCCGTTGCAGTTCGTCGGCCAGGATCGTCGCATGCCCCTTGGTGTCGCTGCCGGCAAACTTGCAGCCGGCGCTGCCGGTACAGGCGACGAGCCCGGCGCGAAACGAGCTTGCCTCGTGCCCCAATCCGAGCGTCTCCAGTTCACCTTTGACGGCGTCGATGTCCCCGCTGAGCAAATTCGGAACGATCAGGTTTTGCCAAACGGTCAAGCGAATCTCGCCGTTGCCATAGCGTTCCGCGATGTCAGCCAGCCCCCGCGCTTGCCCACTTTGAATTCGGCCCACCGGCAGCACGACGCCGACGTAATAACGGCCGGCCTGTGACTGGGGGTGAAAGCCGACATGCGCCTGTCGGTCCTCATTTTCTGGACGCTCCCAGCGATCAGCATCAACCTTGCAAAGCTCCCGTCCCAGTTGGACTTCAACCTGTTGGAGAAACCGATCGAACCCCCAGTCGTCCAGCAGGTACTTCAGCCGCGCTTTCTTGCGGTCGGTCCGGTTTCCGTTGCGGACGAACACCCGGACAATCGCTCCGGCAACCGCAACGCATTCCTCGCGCCGCAGGAGGACTCCGGTGTCGCGTGCGAAATCTTGATGTCCGGTGATCCCGCCGAGCGTTAACTGAAAGTAAACGCCGGCCGGGACGTCTTGGCCCGCGCTGGTCTCTGGGACGCGGACGGCGTGAAAGCCGATGTCATTGGTGTCATCGAGTGCACTGATGCGCCCGCCACCATCGAAAGCGATGTTGAACTTTCGCGGCAGCCCGTACAACTCGCGGTGGTTCAAGATGTAATGGTGCATCCGCTTGGCCAGCGGGATGGTCTCGATCAGCTCGGTCGAATCGATTCCCGACAGACTGCTCGCCGTGCAGTTGCGAATGTTGTCCGCGCCACTCCCGAGGCTGATGAGATCGAGCTCGCGGACCCCGTACAGGATCTCCATCGCCCGATCTGCGGCAATTTCGCGCAATTGCAAATTGGCTCGCGTGGTGACGTCGACGTAGCCCCCCGCAGACCGATCGCTGAGGTCCGCCAGGCCGCGGAGTTGCCAACTGTGGAGCAGCCCACCGGGAATTCGCAGCCGGCACATATAGCTGTTTTGAGCGGGGGCGACGTAGAACAGCCCATGGAACTTCTGCAGAAACAGATCCGTTCCTTTCGGAAACTCACCGGCATCGCTCCGGCTCTCCATCTCGTCCCACATGTCGAGCGCGTTCTTGTCTCGCTTGGCCTTCTCTTCCGCACTGAGCTTTTGGCCGTTGGCGCGAACGGCATCCTGGGCTTCGTTCGCCAGGCGGTCAGGGCCGCAGAGCCGTCCGTTGGCGCTTTCGTCGGATTCTGCCTTGCCGAGCGTGATCTGGTTGGACGACCCGCTGCCCGACGGCGCGGCGGCGTTGCTGATCACCGGCAGACCTTGAATCGCACGCGCCACATCGGCGCCAAAAGCAAAACCGCTGAGGTATTGTTTTTGCTTTTCCGTGAATGACGAATCGTCAGGCATCTTGGGTAAACCCGGAGAGTTCTTGTTGAGGCACCACACGGACGGCACAGTTCTTGTAACTCGGTTGGCGACTGTGTGGATCGAAATGGCGCCGCGTCAGTTGATTGGTCGCTTCGTAATGCATCGGCATGAAAACCTGGCCTTGACGGATCGTTGGCGTGACCCATGCCGCCGCCGCCGCTTCGCCCTGCCGCGACTGGACCCGGACCGGGTCGCCATTGGCAATACCGAGCGATGCAGCATCGTCGGGATGCAGTTCGACGTAGGCCTCGTTCGGGTACAGCTTTCGCAGCACGGGGCTCTTGGACGTGCGGGTCTGCGTATGCCACTGGCTCACCGTTCCCCGCCCGGTCAATAACAACAGGGGATAGTCGACGTCGGGAGGCTCCGGCATCGGCGTGAGGTCGTCGACGATCAGCCGCGCGCGTCGGTCGGGGTGAAAGAACCGGCCATCGGCAAAGAGTCTTCGCTGCTGTATAGGTCGAAGATCGCTCTCGGCGTCGGACTCGGTCCAGGGCCACTGAATTCCCCCCTCCCGATCGATCTGGCGATAACCGTCAATGCCCGTGATGTCGCACGGTTGGTCGCGGCTGGCCCGCTGCAGGATTCGAAAGACTGCCTCCGGGTCGCTCCATTCGGCAAACATCTCGCCGGCGCCCCAAAAATGGGCGAGGCCCCGAAAGATATGAAAGTCGGCCAGCGCCATCCCGGGAGCCTTCCGCACCTTCTTCAGCAGTCCATAGCGACGTTCACTGTTGATGACGGTGCCTTCCTTCTCACCCCATCCGGCGGCGGGCAGCAACAGGTCGGCGTGCCGAGCCGTTTCCGTGGAGTCGTAGATGTCTTGCACGACCAAAAAGTCGAGCTGATCGAGCAGCTGCCGCGTGTCCACTTGGTCGATCCAACTGTGCGCCGGGTTGGTGGCGATCACCCACAACCCGCGAATCTCTCCCCGCCGAATCCCCTCGATGATCCGGTCGTAGCTCCAGCCACCATCATGTGGAATTCGAGACGCGTCGATCCCGAGCGTGTCCGCCACCTTTTGCCGGTCGGCCCGATCGTCGAAGCGATGATGGCCGAACAGATTGGTCGTATTGCTCCAAAGTCTCGAGCCCATCGCATTGCACTGACCGGTGATGCTGTTGGCACCGGTACCTGGACGCCCGATGTTCCCGGTGATCAATGCCAGGTTGATGATTGCTTGAGCCGTTCGCGTTCCCTCGTAGCTCTGGTTGACTCCCATGGTCCACCAAAGCGACACGGCACCGCGAGTTCCGATCGTCTCTGCAGTCCACCGGATCGATTCGGGTGACACGCCAGCGGCCGGTGCCACGCGTTGTGGGGAAAAATCGGCGACGTGCTCGCGTATTTGCTCAAAACCCGTGGTGTGCGCCTCGACAAACGCTTCATCGACGTAGCCCAACTCGATCACTTGCTGCGTGATGGAATAGAGCACGGCGAGGTCACTTTTGGGCCGGAGCGGCAAATGCTGAGTCGCCGCCATCGCCGTCTCGGTACGTCGCGGGTCGAGCACAATGATCTCAGCACCGTTGCGGTTGCGCAGCACACGTTCCCACATGATCGGATGACCGACGCATGGATTGGCGCCGATAAAAACCAGACAATCACTCGCCTCAAAGTCTTCGTAGGTAAACGGCGGTGCATCGAATCCAAACGATTCCTTGTACGCCGTCACCGCTGTTGCCATGCACTGCCGCGTGTTGCCGTCGCCATGCCGGAATCCCATTCCGAACTTGGCCAGGGCTCCTAAAAACGCCATCTCTTCACAGCTGATTTGTCCAGTGCTGAGGAACGCGACCGAGTCGGGGCCATGTTGTTGCTGAATCGCCCGAAACCGCTGTGTGAATGTCTCAAACGCCACATCCCACGACACCGGCCGGCGCTCGCCATTGGGTTGGCGAAGCGTCGGCTCGGTCGCCCGGTCGTCGGCTTCCAAGACGCGCAACGCCTCCCACCCCTTGGGGCAGGCCATTCCTTGGTTGACCGGGTAATCGGTTTCAGGAGTCAAACCGACCGCTTCCCCATCGCGCAGGTGCACTTTCAATCCGCAACCGGTCGAACAGTACCCGCACACGGCCCGGGTCGTCGCATCGGCACGCAGCGAGTCATGAGTCATCCCCAGCCCATGCTCCCCCGGATGGAGTTGCAACTCACGGGTCATCTCGCCATCGCGACGCTGCAGGATCATCGAAAGGTCCCCGGCATGCGGTCATAAACAACACTCGAGAAATAGAGCAACCGCTCGCAACACTCTCCGAGGGACAACGCAATCGCGAACAATACGGCGAACATCAACGTCTCCTTGGTTTCGCCAATGATCAGCGCCGACCCTGAGCCGCACACAGCCAACCCAACCGCCGCGATTCCCAAGGCGATGCGGCAATCGCGGAGGCGGGGCAACTGGTGAGCGACCAGACGCCGGGAACGGCGATCGTACGAATCGTCATCGTGACGTGGACCACCCAGATAGATCCGCCATTCCCAAGTCAACTTGATCACCATTGCGACGCCGGCCAACGCCAGCGCTGCCGCAACGGCAACTCGCGAAGCACCTCCGATGACCCAGCAGACCGCAACCATCGAGGCACCTCCGCCGAGTGCAGTGCCAAAGAATCGTGGCAGCGTTCGCGGCGCTCTCCAAAGGTCTCTCTGGGTCGCGATGTAGATCATGGCACTGCAATACAATCCCGCCGTCCCAAACAAACAGGCAACGCCCAACGTCGCCCGACCCGCCCAGGCCGGAATCCGGTCGGAGATCGAATGGGAAACCAGGTCAGCGACCGCAGGTAGCCAAAGCAATGCGACGGCGATCAGCAGCACGCCCATGTAATTGCCCAGCACGATTGCCTCACGGCTGAGCCAACTGGTGCGGAGTCCCAGGAACACCCGCCATGCACGCGAGGGTTGTCCCAAATGGAGCGGTGCCACACCCATACCGAGACCGCCGATCAACATCGCCGCGGCAGCATTGATCGCCGTCGCCGACACCGACATTTCCAAGCCCACCACGGAGAAAATCGCCATCGCGATCCACTCGATCAGCAGCATGCCGACGGAAAGCTGCGTTGCCACCAGCATCAGCGCCAACGGCCAGTGACTCTCCGCTGGCTGATCCATTCCGGCATCCTGTGGGACCGCTCCGCGAAATGGATTGCCGTTGGCATGCGCACCTGGCGTCCCGGTTGACTCGTCGCCAGGTTTTGAGATCGGTCGGTTTTCCGGGCGTGGTCGATTGCCATTACGGTGATAACGGGTGGTTGGCTTGGTGATTGAGGAGAGTGGAGCTCCCGGCGCCAAACGTACTTTCGATAACCCGTCTTGATCGGTAACATCGACCACCGTGATCGAGATCGAATCATTCGGGCAAGACTGGACGCACGCTGGAGCTTCACCGGCCCCCAAACGTTGCTGGCACATATCACATTTTCGGACGATCCCCAGCCGATCACTGTAGCGTGGCACCTCATAGGGACACATCATCGTGCAGTACTTACAACCGATGCATTGGTCATCGAGGTGACGGACAATCCCGGTGATGGGATCTTTTTCGTACGCCTTGACCGGGCAACCATTCAAACAACCAGGATCGACACAGTGATGGCACGCCGTCGTGACGTGCTGAACTCGGCTTCCCAGAAACGTCTCCTCCATGCCTTCGTTTTCCTCCGCCTGTCGCACTGTCCCCACACGGCGCCAGCTTTCGTCCTCCTCCAAGCCGTTCATCGTATGGCAAGCAACGACGCATGCCTTGCAGCCACTGCACGTATCCAGGTCGACGCTAAAGGCATATTGTTGTCCGGGCCCAGGCGGCGTCGCTGGAAGCGAGGCACGATAGAATCTCCCCCGAGCCGGTGCGCTGTCGTGCTCCGCGTCAAACCGCTCCACCGCCGACAGTGACTGTTGCTCGGCGAGCAGCAGTTCAACCAGGTCTAAACGGCGGGGGTCCGCTTCGGACGAGTCGCCGAGGGAATCGGTGATCGATGTCAAGGTCGACATTCAGGGTGCTGTCGTAAACGCGTGACGAACTGACATGTGACTTTGATCTTCCAAGAACTGGATCATCTCCTCGCGATGGTGATAGTACGCCGGATGCTCGAGGACATCCGCGCGAACCCGCGGCCGCGAAAGGGGGACTTGGATAACTTTCCCAACCTGAGCTCGTGGTCCGTTGGTCATCATCACCACGCGGTCGCTTAGAAAGAGTGCTTCGTCAACGTCATGTGTGATCATCAACGTCGTGACCTGGTCGCGAACCAAGATCTCCAGCAGCACCTCTTGCAGTTCCATCCGTGTCAACGAGTCGAGCATGCCGAATGGCTCGTCCAAGAGCAGCATCTTCGGTTTCAGTGCGAACGCGCGGGCGATCCCGACCCGCTGCCGCATCCCTTGGCTCAACTCCGCCGCCCGAGTGTGAAGACGGCTTCCGAGTCCGACGAGCGTGAGGTAATAGGCCGCCAGGTCATGGCGCTGAATCTTCGTCGCGTGGGGGTAAACTTGGTCGACCCCCAACAACACGTTCTCCATCGCTGTCATCCACGCCATCAGGCAGGGCGATTGGAACACCACACCGCGATCCGGTCCGGGTCCGTTAATCTCGCGATTCGCCACGACAACGCCACCGGAGGTAATCGGGTTCAGTCCTGCCACCATGGTCAAGACCGTGCTCTTTCCGCATCCCGAATGGCCGAGCAGGCAGACGTATTCCCCGCGCGCAATGTCGAGATTGAAATCCTCGACGATCACCGCCGGCCCGTTGGGCGTGTCGTAGGTCTTTCCGAGTTTGAACAGTTCGACGTATCCCGCCATCGTGGGTCAGACACCTTTTCTTGGGAAGGACGGATCGATTGGGCGAATGTCAGGCGGCACCAGCACTGCCCCAGACGCGTCCCGCGCCTCTTCGTCCCGCTGCGTTTGCCGCATGGATACCAACTCGTTCGTGATCGCGTTGCGAAGATCCTTGAACTCCGCATCGTGATTCAGTTCCGTGCGGTCCCGCGGCCGGTCCAACCGCACCGAGAATGCCGGTCCGAGCGAGGCTGCAGGGCCTGGAGTGAGGGTGACAATCCGGTCGGCGACAAAGATCGCCTCGTCGACATCGTTGGTGATCATCACACAGGTTTGACGCTCTTCTCTCCAGACCCGCAGAATCTCTTTCTGCATTGTGCTACGGGTCAGCGCATCGAGCGCCGAGAGCGGCTCATCGAGTAACAACACTTTGGGGTTCATCGCCAGCGTCCGCGCTAGTGATGTCCGTTGCCGCATCCCGCCAGAAAGTTCATGCGGTCGCCGATGCGCGGCGTGTTCCAAGCCGACCATCTCGATGAACTTGTCAATATGCTGGCGGCGGTCGGCCCTGCTCCAGTGCGCGAACACTCGATCGACCGAAAGCGAAATGTTGCCACGGACGGTCAACCAGGGCAGCAACGAGTAGTTTTGAAAAACCAACCCCCGTTCCGCTCCGGGGTCGTGAACCACTTCCCCGTCGAACATGATCTCACCGCAATCGGGTTTGATCAGTCCGGCGAG